>CAXUCK010000039.1:8945-14483 GCA_964249375.1 uncultured Acidobacteriaceae bacterium | reverse complement strand
GATGTATCCGGCGATCACCCGGCTGTACTCCCTTGGGTATCTGGGCGATTCGGTTTTTCTCAGCATGCGGCCGTACACCCGCCGCAGCGTGCTTCACATGCTGACGGATTCTGAAGACGACATCATGCAGGGGAATGATGAGGAAGCGCAGCGTATTCTGGCCGACCTCTTGGACGAACTCGAGGTCGAGGCGCCGGGGCGCGACCGGCCGCGCGGAACTGTGTATGGGCTCTACTCCGCATATGACCGGGCCATGGGCATCGGTGGGCCGATTCTGCGGGACAGTTATCACATCGGCCAGACAATCGTGAACGACTATGGGCGGCCGTACCAGACAGGCTTTAACAACCTGCTTGGCTTCTCGACGGTGAATGAGTGGAATCGCATCTCGTTCCACCTGCGCGGCGAATACCAGCACGCGCCCGGGGCGACGGGCTATTCGCAGGCGCTCTCCTCGTACTTTTCTGACCTGGACGAGATTCCGTTTGCGGGCGCCAACCTCAACCAGGCGACGATCCCCACTGGACCGATTTCAGCTTCGAATCCTTTTCGGCTGGTGGAGGCGACGGTGTCGTTCCACATCGCGGGGCATGAGATCTCCGGCGGTAAATCCGATGCATGGCTTGGGCCGTCGCAGGGCGGCGCTCTCGCGTGGTCGAACAACGCCGAAAACATCTACTCGTTCCGCATCAATCGCGTCGAGCCGATGCACATTCCGCTGGTCTCGAAGGTGCTTGGCCCAGTGCGGTACGACTTCTTTTACGGCAGCCTGAAAGGGCACACTTATCCGAACAGCCCATATGTCCACTCGGAGATGTTTTCCTTCCATCCCACTTCGAATTTTGAGTTTGGGTTCCAACGGACCATCATCTTCGGCGGCAAGGGTCACGAGCCGGTCACGTTTCACTCCTTTATCAAGGGCTTCTTTGACATCAACGACACGACAGCCGCGGAGAAGTCTTCGCGCAACGATCCTGGGGCGCGCTTCAGCGACTTCGTCGCTTCTTACCGTTTGCCCTTCGTTCGCAACTACTTCACCTTCTACGTCGACTCGATCACGCATGATGACGTCACGCCCATTTCCGCGCCGCGGCGATCGTCGTTCCGGACGGGGCTCTATCTTTCGCAGATCCCGCGGGCACGCCGGTTCGATTTGCGGGTCGAGGCCGCGCTGACGGATCCACGGGTGACCCGCAGCTTTGGCGGACAGTTTAACTACTTCGAGATTATTCAACGGCAGGGTTACACGAACAAGGGCTACATCCTCGGCGACTGGATTGGGCGGGAAGGCAAGGGCGGGCAAGCCTGGCTGACGTACCACATGGGCGGCAAGCAGTACGTCGAGCTCGAGTACCTGAACAAGAAGAATGCTAAGGACTTCATCACACTAGGGACGACACAGAACCAGTTCAAGGTGACGGTGGTGAAGCGGCTGCGGCCGGATATTGAGCTGAATGCATGGGTGCAGTACGAGCGGTGGAAGGCCCCGATCTACATGCCCGGCGCGCAGAACGATACCGTGGGCGCGGCACAGGTGACGTTTTATCCGCACCTTCACACCTCGGCGGACGCAAATTAGGTTGGCCTGTGGTCGAGCTGGTCTCGGGGCCACCTCAACGTGACGCCGCGACCGGCGAACTCTAGGCGGTCTGCGCTTCAGCCTCTACGCAGGCTCGGAAGTACTCCAGCGAAAGCCCGAGACCCTGGCGCAGATCGATCTTCGGCTCCCAGCCAAGCAACGCTTTCGCTTTGGTGATGTCCGGCCGACGGCGGGAGGGATCATCCTGCGGCAGCTCACGGTAGGTGATTTCGCTCTCCGAGCCCGTGACGGCCAGGACCTCACGCGCGCACTCCAGCATGGTGAACTCGCCCGGGTTGCCAATGTTGACGGGGGTGTGCTCGTCCGAGCGCGACAGGCGGACGATACCTTCGATCAGGTCCGAGACGTAGCAGAAGGATCGTGTCTGGAGGCCGTCTCCGTAGATGGTCAATGGCTCGCCCCGCAATGCCTGCGTCACGAAATTTGAGATCACACGCCCGTCGTTGGCCTGCAGGCGAGGGCCGTAGGTGTTGAAGATGCGTACGAGATGCGTGTTGACGTTGTAATAGCGGTTGTACGCGGTGACGGCTGCCTCGGAGAAGCGCTTGGCTTCGTCGTAAACGGAGCGCGGACCGATGGGGTTCACGCGGCCCCAGTAGGTTTCCACCTGCGGATGCACTTCCGGGTCGCCGTAGCACTCGGAGGTGGAGGCATGGAGGTAGTTCGCGTTATATCGGCGGGCAAGATCGAGCGTGTTGACCGTGCCTGCAGAGCCGACCAGAAGGGTTTCGACACCTAAGCGAGAGTAATCGACCGGGCTCGCCGGGGAGGCGAAGTTGAAGATTGTATCCACCGGGCCAACGTCGAAAGGCTGGCAGATGTCCTGCTCCACGAACTCGAATCGCGGTTCCTTCGCGAGGTGCTGGAGGTTTGCGGGATTTCCCGTGGCGTAGTTATCTACACCGACAACCCGGTGGCCTTCGGCGAGCAGTACATCGCAGAGGTGAGATCCGAGAAAGCCAGCGGCCCCGGTCACGAGAACGGTCTGTGTTGCCATACCTGCTCCTTTGTCGAACGGGGGCCGCCCTGGTCAGTGAACATCAAGGGCACCGCCGAAGATCTGCGTGAAACGTGTTTCGAGCGGTTTGCGAGCAAGCGGCTTATGCGTGCGCGTTCGCCTTGGTGGAGGCCAGTTCGCGCATTGGGTAAGCGGCAGGCCGGCCTACGCTCAGGTAGGTGAAGCCAGCTTCGGCCATCGCCGCCGGATCGTAAAGGTTTCTGCCGTCAATCACGATGGGGTAGCGTAACGAGCGCTGCAGCTTGGCGAGGTCGAGGGTGCTGAACTCGGCCCAGTCGGTGAGGATGAGCAACGCGTCCGCATCCTCGGCCGCAGCGTAGGCATCCTCGGCGTAGCGAAGGTGACGACTCGCGGGCAGAATCTCCTCGGTCCGCTTGATGGCTGCTGGATCGTACGCAGCCACCGAGCAACCCTCGCCAATAAACATCTTTACCAGCTCAATCGCCGGAGACTCGCGGATGTCGTCTGTCTCGCCCTTGAAGGCCAGGCCGAGCACGGCAAGCCGTTTCCCGCGCAGGGTCCACAACGCGGAACGGACCTTTGAAAGGAAGCGCTTCTTCTGCTGCACATTGATTTTTTCCACCTCGGACAGCAGGTTGAAGTCAATGCCCAGCTGGTCGGCGACGGAGCGGAACGCTGCGACGTCTTTCGGGAAGCAGGAGCCGCCGTAGCCGACACCGGGGCGAAGGAACTTCGGTCCAATGCGGCTATCGAGACCGATGCCGCGAGCAACTTGCTCGACGTTGGCGTCGGTGGCTTCACAGAGGTTGGAGACAGCGTTGATGAAAGAAATTTTCAGCGCAAGAAACGCGTTTGACGCGTGTTTGATGATCTCGGCGCTCTTGGTCGAGGTGTTCAACAGGGTCGGCGGCGCATCGGTGGAGCAGACACCCGGAATGAGGTCAGCTTTTTCGTAGTACTCGCCCGAGGTAAGCGGGGCATAGATCTCGCCCAGTACCTTGGCTGCGCGCTCGGAGTCGGCGCCCACTACGATGCGATCCGGGTGGAGGAAGTCGGCAACCGCCGTGCCCTCGCGCAAAAACTCTGGGTTTGAGACAACGTCAAAAAGGTTGCGCGCGACACCGTTGCGCTCGATCGCACGGCGAATCCACTCGTTCGTGTACACGGGCACGGTCGACTTTTCGACGATCACCTTGTAGCTGTCGATGGAGCGAGCGATTTCGCAGGCCACTGCCTCGACATACGAAAGGTCTGCATCGCCGGTCTCGCTTTGCGGAGTTCCCACGGCGATGAAAATCGCTTGTGCCTCGCGCGTCGCGTGTGCGAGGTCGGTGGTGAACTTCACGCGTGTGTTGCGATACCGGTCCAGCAATTCGGGCAGGTAGTTCTCGTGAATCAGTGTGTCGCCACCTTGAAGTGCGGCGACTTTTCGCTCGTCGTTATCCACACAAATGACGTCATGCCCAATTTCGGCGAAGCAAACAGCGGCGACCAGGCCGACGTAGCCCGAGCCGACGACGGCGATAGGAATGTTTTTGCTCATGCGTTTGGCTGATCTCCCTGGACACAGGATAGCCTAGCCGTCACCCGGGCAGAAGCACCCTTGTGTCTCTGGGTCGATGTTCTCAACCTGTTCGCCTCGGGTATGCTATCGGAGATGTCTCCCCAGAAAGTTCCGCCGGCTGCTCCGGACGGTGGCGTCGTCGCAACGGCCACCGGGGTGGCGGATACAACGCTATCTGAAGCGCTGATCACGCTGCGCAAGCGGCGTTGGGTGCTGATTGTTGCGGCTCTGCTGGGGTTGGTTTACGGACTCTATAAAGCGGAGACGCAGCCGCGTGTTTACCAGGCTTTCGGCCGCATCGAGGTGCGGACCGGGTCTTCGAACGAATTTCGAGTCAGCGGCTTCACCGGCTCGAATGACGCATCGAGCCGGCTGTATACCGAGGTGAGCATTCTGACGAGCGACTCGCTGATGCTGCAGGTTGCCCGCGAGATGAGTCTGCAGAATAATCCCGACTTTCTGGAAGTAAAGGGTCCAGTCGCGCCGCGGCCGCTCGACGACCCAGCAGTGAGGCAGTCGACGGTGCGCCAGCTGCAGAGCAATCTACACATTGTTCTGATCCCGAAGACGGACATCATTCAGATTTCTTACAGCGGCCCGAGCGCGAAGCTGACTGCCGATATCGTCAACAAGGTGATGGTCACCTACATCCAGCGCTCGTACGAGACGCGGTACGCCTCCACGCAGCGGGTCTCGCAGTGGCTTCAGGCGCAGCTTGACGACCTCAAGCAGCAGGTCGAGACCTCGCAGGAGCAGATGATGGATCTGCAGCGACGGCTGGGCATCCTGGGCTTCGATCCGAATCACAACCAGATCAGCACGTCGCTTGAAGATCTTTCACGTGCGCAGAGCCAGGCCAAGCTGGCCCGGATCATCGCCGAAGCGCGCTACCGCGTTCTGGCGGGCATGGACCCAAACACGGTGGAGGGCTCAATCGAGACGACGCCCGGAACTGTGCCAGGTGTGCTGAACGGTCTGCGTTCGCAGATCGCAACGGCCAAGGCCAACTACGCTCAGCTTGGCTCGACCCTCGGCCCAAATCACCCGCAGGCAAAGGCGGCCAAGGCACAGATCGACGAGTTGCAGCGCGAGATCGATTCTGAGCAGACGCGACTGCTGCTGCAAGCGAAGGAGAACTTCGTCGTCGCGCGCGCAAACGAAGCCGAAACCGGCGCCGCACTGGAGTCACAAAAGGCCGACGCTTATAAGCTGCGTGATGACCTCGTCGAGTACACACTCCGTCAGCGCGACTACGAGTCCAACCGGACACTTTACGAAAATCTGCTGCAGCGCCTCCGGACTGCCGGCGTTGAGGCGGGTCTCGAGTCGCTCGAAATCGATGTTGTCGACAACGCCATGCTGCCCGCCAGCCCGGTCCTGCAGCCCACGTCGTCA
>CAXUCK010000039.1:0-8935 GCA_964249375.1 uncultured Acidobacteriaceae bacterium | reverse complement strand
TCACGACCATGATCTTTGCCGTTCTGGGAGGTATTGTTGTCGCGTTTGTGCTCGAAAGCCTCGACACCGGCCTGCGTAGCATTGCCGAAATTGAAAGCATCACGGAGCTGCCGTCGCTCGCCATCATTCCCCGGTCTCGCCGTCCCACCGCCGATCAATCCAGCACTCTTTCAACGGCGCAACGCAACATCACCGTACTGACACAGCCTAAGTCGCAATTTGCTGAGTCGTTTCGGGCGCTGCGTACCTCTTTGCTGCTCTCCACCGCCGGCCACCCTCCCAAGTACCTCCTGTTTACCAGCGCCACACCCTCAGAAGGCAAGACCACCACGGCCAGCAATCTCGCCTGCGTTCTTGCCCAGAGCAACCAGAAGGTTCTTATCATCGACGCCGACCTGCGCCGGCCGAATGTGCACCATCGCTTCGGTCTGAATGGCCGTACCGGTCTCACCACCGTGCTTACCGGCGCGTCGAAGCTGGAGGACACGGTGCAAACTGTGCCCGAGGTGCCTAACCTTTGGGTGCTGCCGAGCGGCCCCGTCCCGCCGTTTCCGACCGAGATGCTCAGCTCCGAGCCGATGCAGGCGCTGCTGAAACACTGTGGTGAGGTGTACGACTTCGTGGTTATTGACTCTCCACCGATCCTCTCCGTGACCGACGGGGTCATCCTGGCGCGGGACGCGGACGCCGTCGTCCTGGTGGTTCGTCACGGCAAGAGCAGCAAGCACGTGGTGCGGCGCGCGCGCGCCCTGCTTGTCCGCTCCGGAGCCCCGATAACAGGCGTCGTTCTGAACGCCGTGGATCTGAAGTCGCCAGAGTACTATGGCTACTACGGCTACACGGGCTATTCCTACGGCAGTGCTGACGCAGATACCTGGACCGCGAAGGCTCCGGTCGCGGAGGACAAATCCTCCGGCGAGCGGAGGTGAACCGATGCGACGCTGCCCCATGTTCGCTCCCCTTTCTTTCCGGCTCCGCTTTCCCGTCGCTCTCCTTGGCCTCATGTTCCTGTGCACGGCTGCGTTGCGAGGGCAGTTTAGTGGGCCCACCCTGCCACCATCGACCCCAGTCAACGTCCCGCTGACTGCCACGACCGACCCTGCCATCCTCTACCCGGAAGCTCGCGAGCTGACGCTCAGCTCGGGTGACCTGCTGAACATCCATCTCTATGAGTCGACGGATTACAACCCCATCGCTCGCGTCAGTCTTGACGGTACGATCCAGCTGCCGCTCATCGGGCTGCTCGCCGTCGAGGGCCTGTCGCTGCACCAGGCCGAACGTTTAATCGAGCAGCGGCTCGTTGAAGCCGGTATGTACCGGAATCCGCAAATCACGATCCAGCTCACGGAGTCGCCGAACCAGGTTGTCACCATCATTGGCGAGGCGCATGGCGTGGTTCCGACGGTCTCGCAGAAGCGTCTGTTCGACGTTCTCGCGGCCATCGGTGGCCTGCCGCAAACGGCCAGTCACACCATTACCATCAATCGGCCGGGCGTCGATCAGCCCATTGTCATCAATCTCGGTCCAAACCCGGCAAAATCCGCGATGGCGAATGTTCCCGTATTCCCGCGCGACACGGTGGTGGTTGCGCGCACCGGCTTTATCTACGTCCTCGGCGCGTTCAGGACGCAAGGCGCGATCCCCCTAACGGCGAACTCTCCACTTACCCTGATGGAAGTCACGGCGCTTGGCGGCGGAGCGAACTACGAGGGCAAGTTCGACGATCTGCGGATCATCCGTACCGTCGGCCTAAGCCGCACCGAAGTGCGCGTCGACATCAAGAAAGTGCTCAAGGGCCAGGCGCCTGATCCCGTGCTCCAGGCCGATGACATCGTCTTCCTTCCAACCGTGCAGTGGAAGGAATTCATCAAGTATGGCGGGCTGAGCACGACAATCGGGATCGTGTCGTTCCTGGTCTATGCGTTCCGACCCTAGCCGAAGCGCTTCGTCCCAGATCTCGGAGCTGGTATGAGCCGCCCGGTCCGGCTGGCCTATTTGGTCAGTCATCCTATCCAGTACCAGGCGCCTCTGCTGCGCCGGATCGCCGCGGATCCGGCGATCGACCTGACCGTCCTGTTCGGATCGGACTTCTCCCTGCGCGGATATCGCGACGAGGGCTTCGGAGTCGGCGTCCGATGGGACGTTCCTTTGACCGAGGGCTACCGACACGAATTCCTTCCCGTCCTGCGCGACTCGGGCACTGTTTCTTTCGGACGACCGCTGAACCGCGGGATTTGGTCACGTTTGCGGGGCAAGGGCGCCTCGCCGGCGTTTGACGCTCTCTGGGTGCATGGCTACGCGACCGCAAATGCGCTTCACGGCATGGCGGCGGCCAACGCGCTCGGAACGCCTGTGCTTTTGCGAGCAGAATCGTGGCTGGCCGACCGCGATCGCTCCGGCCGCAAGCTGGCGGCGAAAGAGCTGTTCTTTCGTGCGCTCGAGTCCATGGTGGATGCTGTGCTGCCCATCGGCACGCACAACAGCCGTTACTGGACCCACTACTTCGGCTCGCGCGTGCCGCAGTTCCCGATGCCCTACGCGGTCGATAACGACTACTTTTGGCAGCGCAGCCAAGAAGCGCAGGGCAGCCGTGGCGCGTTCCTCCGCGAACTCGATCTGGACGCGTCGCAACCAGTGATCCTCTTTGCCTCGAAGCTGCAGCCGCGAAAGCGGTGCGCGGATCTCGTCGAGGCGTACCGCCGTCTGATGGCCCGACCGCGCCTCGCGAAGGCGCAGCTGGTGATCGTGGGCGACGGCAGCGAGCGGCAGGCGCTGGAGCAGCAGACCGCCGGTCTGCCTGGCGTGCGTTTCTGTGGCTTTCGCAATCAGTCGGAGTTGCCCCGTTTCTTCGATCTCGCAACAGTCTTCGTGCTGCCTTCGCAGAACGAACCATGGGGTCTGATTGTGAATGAGGCGATGGCCGCCGGCCGGCCGGTGGTTGTTTCAAGTGATGTGGGCTGCCAGCTGGACCTGGTCCGCGACGGCGTCGAAGGCGCGGTCTTCCCGTCCGGCGACGTCCAGGGACTCGCGGATGCGCTCGAGCGCGTTCTGGCCACGCCCGAAAGCACCGCCGTGATGGGCCGGCATGCCCACGACCGGATCCGCAGCTGGACCTTCGACCAGGATCTCGCGGGTCTGCGCGAGGCGCTGGCCTTCGTGACGCGCCGCCATCTTGTTGCCCGGTGAAGATTGCCCCGGTATCACTGGTATCCTCAGATCTGTAGCAGGCTAGTGGATGCGAATTCTGCACATTATCGGGACGCTCAATCCCGAAGCAGGTGGGCCCACCGAAGCGGTTCGTGTCCTGCTCGGCTTCGGTCCAATCGGCTACCAAGGCGAGGTCGTCACGCTGGACGCACCTGATGCTCCGTTCCTCAAAGACTTTTCGTTTCCCATCCACGCGCTCGGTCCCATCAACACCGTGTACGGCTACACCCCGCGTCTGCGGCCCTGGCTTCAGCAGAACCGAGACCGCTTCGACGGCATCGTGGTCAACGGTCTCTGGCAGTACTGTGGATTCGCTGCATGGCGAGATTTTCGCGGTCGCAAACCGTATGTCGTCTTCACCCACGGCATGTTGGACCCGTACTTCAAGCACCGCTTCCCCCTGAAACACATCAAGAAGTGGATTTACTGGGTGTCTGCCGAATACTGGATCATGCGGGATGCCTACCGGGTCCTGTTTACGTCGAGGGCGGAGGAGCGCCTGGCACGCGAGAGCTTCTGGCTGAGCCACTGGGACGGCGTTGTCGTTCCATACGGGGCCAGTGCTCCGCCGCCGGAAACAGACCAGCTCCGGAGAGCGTTTTTCGAGCGCGTCCCCGGCGCCGAGGGACAGCGGTTTCTGCTCTACCTTGGCCGTATCCATCGGAAAAAGGGGTGTGACATGTTGATCGAGGCTTTTGCGGAGACCGCTTCCCAAGACCCCGGTCTGCACCTCGTCATGGCCGGACCTGACCAACAGGGCTGGGCTGCTGAACTGCGCCGAATCGCAGAGCAGCGTGGCATAGCCGACCGCATCCACTGGCCCGGCATGCTGCGCGGCGACGCCAAATGGGGCGCATTTTATGCAAGCCAGGCCTTTATCCTGCCGTCGCACCAAGAAAATTTCGGCATCGCCGTCGCTGAGGCACTCGGCTGTGGCATTCCCGTTCTGTTGGCCGACAAGGTCAATATCGCCGACGAGATCGTTGCCGACGGTGCCGGGCTCGTCGAACCCGACACGCCCCTGGGCACGCTGCGCCTGCTCGAGCGCTGGCTGGCTACGCCGGAAGCGGAACGCGCAGAGATGCGGCAACGCGCCCTCGGCTGCTTCCACCAGCGCTACGATATGCGGGAGAACGCCAAGACCATCATTCGCCTTTTCGAAATCGCCGAACCGGGCGGGCGTGGCGCACGGCGGGCCGGGGAGCCGCCACGATGAGTCCGCCACCGCGTCCGGCCCACTATGCCGCTGGCGAGCACATCCCTGCCTCAGCCGCAGCTGACCCCTACCTGCGACCGGCCTTCTCGCGCTCCGACCGCCTGCGCCGGCTGACGTGGCAGGTCTGTTGGCTCCTGCTCTACCGCCCTTCGCCGCGCCCCTTCCATCGCTGGCGAGCCGCGCTTCTGCGGCTCTTTGGGGCGGAGCTCGGCCCCAATTGCCACTTCTATCCTGGCAGCCGCATCTGGGCACCCTGGAACCTTGTGTGCGCGGACCAGGTCACCGCTGGCGACGGAGCGGAGCTGTATAACGCCGCGCCCATGTATTTCGGCTCCCATGCCATTGTTTCGCAGGGTGCCTTCCTTTGCGGAGCCACCCATGACGTCGACGACCCCGCCTTTCCGCTCGTTGCCTACACGATGCGGTTCGGTGCGTATTCGTGGGTCTGCGCCCGAGCCTCGGTCGCGCCCGGCGTCTCGCTGGGCGAGGGAGCCGTGCTCGGTCTGGCTTCGGTCGCGACTCGCGATCTAGACCCCTGGACGGTGTATGGTGGAACTCCGGCCCGACGGATTCGGCAGCGGCAACGATCCGCCTGACGCAAAAAGCCGGCGTCTTGAGACGCCGGCCCGTGCAAGCGAAACCTTCCTTCGACTCAGGCGCGCAATTTCGCCAGCAGGTCCGTTGGGTGAACCGGCTTCGCCAAAATCTCGAACTCATGGCCCTGCGCCCGCGCCTTTTCCAGCAGGTCCGCCGTAGCCGCCTGCCCGGAGAACAGCAGGATCTTGCAGTTGGGCATCTTTTCCCGCGTCTTGATCGCCGCTTCAATGCCCGTCATGCCGGTCATGATCACGTCGCTAATCAACATATTCGGCTGAAAGGTTTCCAGCGCCTCGATTGCCTTTTCCCCACTGAATACCGCCCGCGCTTCAAAACCTGCCTGGTTCAAAATAATGGCGAGTGTGTTCGCAATCACCTGCTCGTCGTCTGCAACCAGAACCCGGGGCTTTGCTGTGGTGCCATTTCCTGCTGCTGCCATGCCTATTGGTCTCCGTGGCGAAAGCGGCTGAATTTCGCACGAAGCCGCATTTCTAAAGTGCTCACAGCGTAATGATACGCTGACCGCAGGGCGGATGAGCAAGCCGCCGCTAAATTTCAGGGCGCACTAACCGACTCACAAGACCGACCATGCAAACTCCCATCATCCATGCCGAGCGTGTCGAGAAGTACTACGCCCAGCCCAGCGAAAATCGCATCCAGGTCATCTCGCCCACGGATCTTTCCATCTTCGCTGGCGAGATTGTCGCCTTGCTCGGCCCGTCCGGCTCCGGCAAATCCACCCTTCTGCGTATGCTGACCGGACTGTCTGCCCCCTCTGCGGGTCAGGTGTACTGGCACGAGCAGCCCATCGCCGCCGCGGACGTCAACGTCTCTATCGTGTTTCAGAGCTTTGCTCTCTTTCCCTGGCTCACCGTGCTCGAGAACGTCGAAGCGCCGCTTCAGGCCCGCGGCATGGAGGCTGCCGAGCGCCGTCGCCGCTCTCTCCGCATTCTCGACACCGTCGGTCTTGACGGCTTCCAGGCCGCTTACCCCAAGGAGCTCTCGGGCGGCATGCGCCAGCGGGTCGGCTTCGCCCGTGCCCTCGTCGTTGAGCCCGAAGTGCTCTTCATGGACGAGCCCTTCTCCGCTCTCGACGTCCTGACGAGTGAAAATCTCCGCTCCGAACTCCTTGAGCTCTGGCACAAAAAGACCATTCCCACCCAGGCCATCTTCATCGTCACCCACAACATCGAGGAAGCGGTCCTGCTTGCAGACCGGATCATCGTTCTCGGCCGCAACCCTGGCCACATCCGCACCGACTTCCGCGTGTCCCTGGCTCACCCTCGCGACCGCAAATCCTCCTCCTTCACCCAGCTCGTCGACTACATCTACAAGGTCCTGACCCAACCCGACGCCAAGCCACCCGAACTGCCCCGCACCCCGGACGGAAAGCGCGTCCGCGATCAGCGCACCATGCATTACCAGATGCTTCCGCACGCCCGTCCCGGAGGCATCGCCGGCCTGCTCGAGATTCTTCTCGACCACAACGGCAAAGACGACATCTACCGCTTGGCCGTCGACCTTGCTTTCGAGATCGACGACCTTCTTCCCATCGTCGACGCCGCCCAGTTGCTCGGCTTCCTCAACGTTACCGAGGGCGACGCTGCCATTACCGCCACCGGCACCGAGTACGCCAACTCCGAAATCCTCCGCCAAAAAGAACTCTTCCGCACCGCCGCTGTCGAACATGTTCTGCTTCTCCGACAGATCGTTCGCGCCATCGAGGCCAAGAGCGACGGCACCGTCTCCGAGGAGTTCTTCCACGACATGCTCGATGAGCAGTTCTCCGAGGAAGAAACGCTCCGCCAGCTGGAAACGGCAATCAATTGGGGCCGCTACGCCGAGCTCTTCGACTTCGACGCCTTCCGCCGCCGCTTCACCGCTCCCGAAAAGCTCGGCCACGACACCGACGTTGAAACCGCGGCGGAGATCGACGCTTGATCCTTCTGCCAAACAGCTTCAGCCATACCCGGGAAACGCTGGCTCGCGCGCAGGTACTCAAGCGCTCCTGGCCGATCGTTCTCGACCTGGCCGTTGCCGCGATCGGTCTCGCCTGTTTCTACGGCGTTGTCCTGCTTGCTCGCTACTGGTTTGGTCATCCCGAACCTGAAATCGTCATCTCCCAGTCGCCGCGCGCCCTCCCGCTTTACGCCTTCTACTCGGTCGTCCGCATCGGCCTGGCCTATTTCTTATCCCTCGTCTTTGCCGTCGGCTATGGCTACATCGCCGCCTACAACCCACGCGTCGAGGCCCTGATGCTCGCCGCGCTCGACATCCTCCAGTCCATCCCTGTGCTCTCGTTCCTCCCGGGCGTCATGCTCGCCATGGTCGCGCTTTTTCCCACGCGCCAGATCGGCGTCGAGATGGGCGCCATCCTGCTCATCTTCACCGGCCAGGTCTGGAACATGGCGTTCTCCTTCTACTCTTCGATCAAATCCATCCCGAAAGAACTTTTTGAAGCCGCGGGCATCTACAAGTTCTCCCGCCTCCAGCGCCTTATCCAGCTTGAGCTTCCCTTCGCCGCCATCGGCCTGGTCTGGAACTCCATGGTCTCCGTCGCTGGCGGCTGGTTCTTCCTTATGGCCTGTGAGATGTTTGTCCTCGGCACCCGCGACTTCCGCCTCCCGGGCCTCGGTTCCTACCTCCAGACGGCTGCCAGCACCGACAACGGCGTCGCCATGGCCTGGGGACTCACGGCCATGATCCTCATCATCGTCGCCACCGACCAGTTCATCTGGCGACCGGTCATTATCTGGAGCGACCGTTTCAAGTTCGAGCAGGTGGAGTCCAAATCCCGTATCCGCTCTCC
The DNA here is from genome assembly GCA_964249375.1 of uncultured Acidobacteriaceae bacterium. Classification (GTDB taxonomy): domain Bacteria; phylum Acidobacteriota; class Terriglobia; order Terriglobales; family Acidobacteriaceae; genus Edaphobacter. Next base: position 1,106 of record CAXUCK010000039.1, on the reverse strand, counting down.
CCTCCTGCACCTCTTGCAGCAGTCCAACGCCGTCCAGATCTTTCACCGCCATACCTCGGCCAGCCTGGTCGAGCGTCTTTATGGGCGTCTTGCCCAACGCCGCATGCGCGCCACACAACGCATCCGCCAGAAGCCAGACCGCGCTGAAACGGCGGCCCCCTCACTCTGGGTCCGCATCCCCATGATTGCCCTCCTCTCGGCCATCGTCCTCTACGCCGCCATCCACGCCGTCGCGCTGCTCCGCGACATTCGCTTGGCTCAGTTTCGGCAGATCCTTATCGGCGCCCTCGCCACCTTCGCCCGCGTCAACCTGTCGCTGGTCCTCGCCTCTCTTTGGACGATCCCCGTCGGCGTTGCCATCGGATTCCATCCCAAGCTCGCCCGCATTGCCCAGCCTCTCGCCCAGATTGCCGCCTCTGTGCCTGCAACCGCCCTCTTTCCCGTCCTTCTGCTCGCCCTCATCAAGGCCGGCGGCGGTATGGGCATCGGCTCGATTGCCCTCATGCTCCTCGGCACGCAGTGGTACATCCTGTTCAACGTTATCGCCGGCGCCATGGCCATCCCCAACGACCTCAAGGAAGTTTCCACCCTCTTCCACTTCACGACCGTGCAGCGCTGGCGCACCGTCATCCTCCCCGGCATTTTCCCGTTCCTCCTGACCGGCCTCGTCACCGCTTCCGGCGGCGCCTGGAACGCCTCCATCATCGCCGAATACTTCCACCTCAAGGGCCAGACCCTGCAGACTGTCGGCCTGGGCGCTGACATCTCCTCCGCCACCGACCACGGCCAGTTCCAGCTTCTGCTGCTGGCCACCATCGTCATGGCGCTCATGGTCGTGACCATCAACCGCCTCGTCTGGCGACCGCTCTTCCGTATTGCCGAAACCCGCTACCGCCTCCAGGGGTAACACCCTGGCCGTTCCGCGCCGCCAGTACAGATCACGACGGTGTCGCGCTGGTCTACGATGAAACGAGCGTGCCCCCAATCCACCGCCACATCGACCTCCAAACCCCCTCGGCCAACTACCGCATCTCTATCGGCCCGGACCTCCTCGCCACCCTCGCCCCGCGCCGCCCGGGGCCCGCGAAGATCCTGCGACAATACGA
>CAXUCK010000038.1:11311-14562 GCA_964249375.1 uncultured Acidobacteriaceae bacterium | reverse complement strand
CTCCCGCCGCTTGCCTCATCCCCACGACTCACCGCATCCGCGGCAGGTCTCAGTGTACGGTCGGCCCGGCGGTTCCGACACAGCGATTCGCTTCCCCTTCCCCCCGGTCTTCCCGAAATGGATCGACTCTGCCGCTGAGGCTGGGAGCGGGTGGGCGAGGCGCTCGACGGGCGTGATGGAGGGCCGGTGACTGGGAGCAAGGCCTTGGCGGACTCGCCGGCGCCTGCGATGAAATCGCCGACGACTTCGTGACCGGGGGAGAACTGGTTCGAGGTTTGCGTGCGGGTGCATACTGATGGCATGAGTTTGAGCTTTCTCGCGTCCGCCCGGAAAGTGTCCGCGACGCGCCGTGAGTTTCTGCGAAGCTCGGTGGGAACGCTGGTGGCGACTTCGGCGATGCGGGGTGTTGCGCACGCGGCTGCGACGCTGCAGGCGCCGAAGACGATGGTGGTGACGTTTGGCGGCGGAGCGCGGGACGAGGAGACATTTGCCGAGGAGGGCCAGGAAAATATTCCGAACCTGCTGGGCACGCTGTTGCCGCAGGGAACGTTTTTTTCGCACGTGGTGAATGCGGGAATTCTGGGTCACTACGTGGCGACGGCCAGCATTGTGACTGGATGCTATGAGCGCTTTGACAACTTTCTGGCGCAAGCGCCGCCAAACCCGACGCTGTTTGAGTATTTTCGCAAGGGGCTTCGGCGGCCTGCGACGGACGCATGGGTGATTGCGCCGAGCAATGGATTTCAGCGACTGGGCAGCAGCAGCCACACGGCCTTTGGTCCTGGGTTTGGAGCGGGTGTGATCCTGCCAAAGCGATTGCTGGCGGCGGCGCTGCACAGCAATACGCCGATGCGTGGCGACCGCTTCGCCCATATGTTGCAGGACAGCTACGAGATGCCGAGCTATCAGCCGTCGCAATCCGCGGGCGACCGAGAACTGCACCTGGGCATGCTGGAATCGACGCTGCGGATCTCGGTGGATGACTTTGTGAAGCATGCACGGACCCTGGACAGCGCCGATGAACTGTCGATCTTTATTACGCGACAGCTGATGCGGGAGCATGCGCCGTCGCTGATGATGCTGACGCTCCATGACATGGATATTGCGCACTCGGGGGCGTACTCGCTGTATGTGGATGCGATCCGGCGGGCGGACCGGCTGTGTGCGGAGCTGTGGACGATGATCCAGAGCGACCCGGAGTACAAGGATCGGACGACGCTGTACCTGATGCCGGATTTCGGGCGGGATGGAGACGATGACCCGGCTGGGAACGGGTTTCAGCACCACAGGACAGGTGGGGCGATGGCGCGGACGACGTGGATGCTGGCGATGGGGCCGCACCTTCGGGCGAACGCGGTGGTGGATCGGCCGATTCAGTCGATTGACCTGGTTCCGACGATCGGGTGTCATCTCGGATTTGCGACGCAGAGCCATGGGAGCTGCATACGGGAGCTGGCATGACGCCGGACCAGCTGCGTGCCGAGAGTTTTCGGGCGTATCCGCCGCGCGCGCAGGAGTTCGCAGAGCAGCACCTGGCGTTGTTGCGGCGATTGCCACCTGCGGTGTGTCCCTCGTTTCTGAAGCAGGTTCTGGACCTGGACACGAGTTTTCCTGCGGAGCGTTCGGCGTTGACGTGGCAGTTTGCGCATCTGCAGGAGCTCCCTGCGCCTCGTTTTGCTGCGTTGACTGGGGCGCTTGACGGGATTTCCCTTTCGCCAGAGCTGCAGGGGTTTGACTGGGTGCGCGACCCGGCTGGGTTTGTGACGATCCTGACGGCGCACCTGTGGTCGAGCGGGCAGCTGGATCGGTTTCGGGGCGGGGTGCAGGGGCTGTTTGCCGCCATTTCCCCGCAGGCGGACCTGACGGCGCGGGTGGCGGTGGTGGTGTTGAGCAAGGAGCTGGAGGCGCCGAACCGACCGTTGTTCCGCAAATTGAGACAACGGGGGACGGTGCTGAACGGTTTTGATTCCGCGACGGCGCGAAGCGAGCTGCATGAGCTGCTGCAGCAGCGGACGGCTGCGAGCAAGGCGGAGTACGCCCACTGGTACGTGGATGGTGGGGAGCCCCCGCCGCAGGTGACAGCGAGCACGGGGGACCTGATTGCGCTGTCTTACGGAACGCTGGCGCCTTTGCGGCGGCGCATTCTGGCGCGCATGGAGACGGCGCTGACGAGCAGCAATGGAGCCGAGCAGATGCGGGACCGGCTGTTTGGGACGTCGCCACAGGATGTGGGGATTGGCGAGGTTACGAAAGATCCTGTGTTGCAGCGGTTCTATACGGAGCTGTTCACGCAGAGCTCCGGGCCGCAGATTTTCAGCACGAGCTTTGTGCAGTGGGCCGGGCGGGAGCTGGCGCGGCGGGCGCAGCCGGAGACGCTGCTGCTGCGGTACGGGCCGCGGCAGAGTCACCGCGATCTGAATGAACTGTTTGCGAACGATGTTCCGAACGCGCCGGATCTCGCCGGGTCTTTCGAGGATGCGGAGATGGGGGCGTACTACAACTGGCTGGAAATGAACCGGATTACGGCCGAGGGCAAGCTCACGTTTGTGGCCCTGGTCGAGGATCGTCCGTTTGCGGTGATTGTGAGCCGGAATGCGCCGGCGGGTGCTGTTTCCTCAACACCGATGAGTTTGAAGCAGGCTTTGGCGAACTTCAGCTAGGCGCGGAGCGCGAGCGCCTGCGGTGTGGAACGGCCCCGTCGTTGACCAGGCACAGCGGTTTCCTCTATTGTCGAACCGTTCGTTGGAATCGATACCAGTCGGATCTCGCCGTTACGTTTTCGCTCCCAGGATGGCTCCATCGGTCATCCGCCGTCCGCCAAACCCAGACTTTTTCCACGTGAGGTGCTTGTGTCCCGCTTCCAAAGAACCCCTTTCTTCGCGGTCAGCGCTGCGCTGACCTTCGCCACCATCGGGCACACTGCCCCGGCGCAAACGATGACCGCCCCCGACCTCACCAAGCAGCCGACCCTTTACGTGGTTCCCTACGCGCATCTTGATACGCAGTGGCGCTGGGAGTACCCGCAGGTCATCAGCGAATATCTGCTGAAGACGATGCGCGTGAACTTCGACTACATGGACAAGTACCCGCATTATGTCTTCAACTGGTCGGGCTCAAACCGCTACCGCCTGATGAAGGAGTATTACCCGGCGGATTATGCGCGGCTGAAGGGTTACGTCGCGAAGGGGCAGTGGTTCCCAGCCGGTTCGTCGGTCGAAGAAGGGGACGTCAACCTGCCGAGCGCCGAGTCG
>CAXUCK010000038.1:4995-11262 GCA_964249375.1 uncultured Acidobacteriaceae bacterium | reverse complement strand
ACATGCTGCCCGACTGCTTCGGCTTTCCGGCATCGCTGCCGACGATTCTGGCTGCTTCGGGCGTGAAGGGCTTTTCCACGCAAAAGCTGAGCTCGGGGTGGCAGCCGGCCCCCAGAATCGGTGGACCGAACTCTCCGGAACAGACCCCGGAAGGCATTCCGTTCAACGTAGGCGTTTGGACCGGGCCCGATGGCGAAACTGTCCTCGCGGCCCTCAATCCCGGTGGCTATGGCAGCGAGATCTACTCCGATCTCAGCAAAGCGCCGGCTCCGGTCCCGGAGCCGCCTGCCGGAACACCCGCTCGCAGGAGACGTGAACCCGAGGTGAACTGGCCGGCGCGTATCGACATTGACGGCAAAGCCACCGGCGTCTTTGCCGACTACCACTACATCGGCACCGGAGACATTGGCGGGGCCACCAATGAAGAGTCGGTGAAGCTGCTGGAAGCGACGGTGACCGGCGGTGAAGCGGTGCTCCCGACGACCTACATGCGCACGCCCGCCGGCGCCGCGGGAGAGATTGTGACGACGGGCACTCCTGTCCGCATGGGGAACGGGCCGGTGAAGGTTGTTTCCGCAACGGCCGACCAGATGTTTCTGGATATCAAGCCGGACATGGAATCGAGGATGCCCACCTACCAGGGCGACCTGGAACTGATCAACCACTCCGCGGGCTCGCTCACCTCGCAGGCGTACCACAAGCGGTGGAACCGGAAGAACGAACTGCTTGCCGATGCGGCTGAGCGGGCCTCGGTGGCGGCGGCCTGGATGGGCGGGCGACCGTATCCGCAGAAGCAGATGAACGATGCGTGGACGCTGGTGATGGGCGGTCAGTTCCATGACACGGGCGCCGGCACCGCAACGCCACGTGCTTATGAGTTCGCTCAGAACGATGACGTCATTGCGTCGAATCAGTTTGCCGATGTGCTCACGAGCGCAACGCAGGCGATTGCTTCTTCTCTCGATACGCAGGTGAAAGGGACGCCGGTGCTGGTCTACAATCCGCTGAACATCGCGCGCGAGGACGTAGTGGAGGCCGCGGTTCCCGGCAACCCTGGCAAGCGAGTGGACGTGGTGGGTCCGGATGGCAAGGAGGTACCCGCCCAGATCGAGAATGGCAAGGTCTTGTTCCTCGCCAAAGTGCCATCGGTCGGGTACGCCGTTTACGACGTCCGCGAAGGCAAGAAGTCCGAGACCTCGAAGGAACTGAAGGTGACGGAATCGAGCCTCGAAAACGCCCGTTACAAGGTGACCCTCAACGCGGCCGGCGATGTGAGCAGCATCTTCGACAAATCGATCAACAAAGAGCTGCTCGCCAGCCCAATGCGCCTCGCCATCAACAACGATGCACCGAAGCAATGGCCTGCGTGGAACATGGACTTCGACCAGGAGCAGGCGGCTCCGCGGGCGTACATCGGCGGCTCAGCCAAGGCGCGGATCGTCGAGAATGGGCCTGTGCGGATTGCGGTCGAAGTGACGCGTGAAGGGGAGGGGTCGAAGTTCGTCCAGACTGTTCGCCTCTCCGCGGGCGACGCGGGCAACCGTGTGGAATTTGGAGAATCGATTGATTGGCGGTCGCTTTCGGCCAACGTGAAAGCGGTGTTTCCACTCGCCTCCGCGAACAAGATGGCGACCTACAACTGGGAGGTAGGCACGATCCAGCGCCCGGCTGCGTTTGACCGCCAGTTCGAGGTTGCTTCGCATCACTGGATCGACCAGGCCGATGAATCGGGGACGTACGGGGCGACGATCCTCACGGACGTCAAGAACGGTTCGGACAAGCGTGACGACAGCACGATTCGCCTGACGCTGCTTCGCTCCCCCGAGGAGGCGGAGCAGATGAAGGGCGCGTACACCGACGAGCTAAACCAGGACTGGGGCCACCATGAAATTCTGTTCGGCCTCGCGGGTCATGCGGGCGACTGGCGCAAGGAACACACGGACTGGCAGGCCTACCGCCTGAGCACGCCGATGATCGCGTTTGATACGGAGAAGCATGCTGGAACGCTTGGCCACAGCTTTTCGCTGCTGACGGTGAACACCCCGAACGTTCGCGTCCTGGCGGTGAAGAAGTCTGAACTCAGCGACGAAGTGATCGTCCGTCTTGTCGAGCTCGACGGCAAAGCCGCGGATAAGGTGCGGGTTAAGTTCGCGGGCCCGCTTGAGGCAGCGCGGGAAGTGAATGGTCAAGAACTGCCCATGGGCGCGGCGAGCGTCGTCGATGGAGCGCTCGAGACTTCTTTCAAGCCGTACCAGCCGCGAACGTTTGCGCTCAAGCTGGGCGCACCGACCGTGCACGAAGCGGACGTCCCCTCGCAGCCCGTCACTCTGCCGTACGACCTCGCTGCGGCCAGCAACGACGACACCAAGTCGGTGGGCGGCTTCGACAACCAGGGGGATGCGCTGCCCGCGGAGATGCTTCCCTCCCAGCTGAAGATCGATGGGGTCGGCTTCACGCTGGCGCCTGCCGCGACGGGCAAGCCGGATGCCGTGATCGCCAAGGGCCAGGCCATTTCGCTGCCGGAAGGGAACTTCAACAAGGTGTACGTGCTGGCTGCGTCGGCGAACGGTGACCAGCAGGCCACCTTCAAAGTTGGGGGAACTCCGGTCAACGTGACCATCCAGGACTGGGGCGGTTTCGTGGGCCAGTGGGACACGCGTCTATGGAAGCCGAAGCCGGACTCGGTGACCGAAGGCGGCGGCCGCAGCGGAACGCCCGAACACCAGGTTCCGCTTCGCAAGGACTTTTCCATCTCCGCCAATCACGAGGCCTGGGACCTGAAGAACTCGGGCTCGCCTGACTGGTCGCCTAACTATCCCGCGGACTACGTCGGGCTTCGTCCCGGCTATGTCAAGCCGGCAACTCTGGCCTGGTATGCCTCTCACCACCACAACGCGGCGGGCCTGAACGAGCCGTACCAGTACAGCTACCTGTTTGTGTACGCCATGGATCTGCCGGCGAACGCGAAGACGCTCACACTTCCGGACAACGCGGCGGTGCGCATCATGGGCGTTTCCGTCGCAAGAGAGGAGCCAGCCGTCGTGCCTGCCCAGCCCCTCTTTGACCGCCTGGGGAGAACGACGGTGAGTGAGCAGTTCGAAGCCGCGAAACAGTGATTGGCGCGAGCGCATGGGGGTCGTATCGTGGGACCTGCTCGTCGTCACGCAGACCAGATACGACCCAAAGCGTAGGAACGGCTCGACCGAACGGAACAACATGGCTAAGTTTCTGAAGCGTGGAACAACACTGGGCCAGAAGCAGATCCGAGACCGCGAGGTGCGCGACACCGTGGAAGGCATTCTTGCGGATGTCGCCGCGCGCGGCGATGCAGCTGTGCGGGAGCTCAGCGTTCGGTTTGATGGATGGGATCGCGAACAGTATCGGCTGAGTGAAGCGGAGATCGCCGAGTGCCGCGACTCCCTCACCGCGCAAGAACGCGAGGACATTGCGTTTGCGCAGCAGCAGGTGCGGCACTTCGCCGAGGTACAGCGAGCGTCGCTGCGGGACGTGGAGGTGGAAACACTGCCGGGGGTGGTGCTGGGGCATCGGCACATTCCGGTGAATGCCGCGGGATGCTATGTGCCGGGCGGAAAGTATCCGCTGCTTGCCTCGGCGCATATGTCGGTGATCACGGCAAAGGTGGCGGGCGTGCCGCGCGTCATCACGTGCGCGCCGCCGTTCCGTGGCGCGCCGGCACCGGCCATTGTGGCGGCACAGGCGATGGCGGGCGCCGACGAGATCTACTGCCTGGGTGGCATACAGGCGGTTGCCGCGATGGCTCTGGGTACGGAGACGATTGCGCCGGTGGACATGCTGGTCGGGCCGGGAAATGCGTTTGTGGCGGAGGCGAAGCGGCAGCTGTTTGGCCGCGTGGGCATTGACCTGTTTGCGGGGCCGACGGAGACGCTGGTGATCGCGGATGACACGGTCGACGCGGAGATGTGCGCAACGGACCTGCTGGGGCAGGCCGAGCACGGGCCGGACAGCCCGGCAGTGCTGCTGACGACGTCGGAGGCGCTGGCGCGGGCAACGATGGCGGAGATCGAACGGCTGCTGACGATGCTGCCCACGGCCGAGATCGCCCGGCGCGCGTGGGAAACGCATGGCGAGGTGATTGTGGCCGAGTCTGATGCGGCGATGGTGCAGATCGCGGACGAGATCAGCTCCGAGCATGTGCAGGTGATGACGCGCGACCCTGAATACTTTCTTGCGCACATGACCAACTACGGCGCGCTGTTCCTGGGGCCGCGCACCAACGTGGCGTACGGGGACAAGGTGATCGGCACGAACCACACCCTGCCGACCAAGAAGGCGGCGCGTTACACCGGCGGGCTGTGGGTGGGCAAGTTTCTGAAGACGTGCACGCATCAGCGGGTATTAACCGATGAGGCTTCCGCACTCGTCGGGGAGCGCTGCTCGCGGCTGTGCGCGCTTGAGGGTTTCGCCGGCCATGCGGAGCAGGCGAACCTGCGCGTGCGGCGGTATGGGCACCGGGACGTACCGTATGCGGGGAAGGTCGAGCCGCGCGTGCAGACCGCTCCCGAAGAAGCGGTGCGATAGCGGATGCAGCTACCCCGGACGCCGAGCTTCCGAGTCGATGGAAAGCGTGCCCTGGTGACCGGTGCGGGCCGGGGCCTTGGCCTGGCGGCAGCGGCGGCACTGGCGCAGGCGGGCGCGCATGTGACCTTGCTGGCCCGCACGGCCCCGGAGATTGAGGCGGCGGCGGAGAGCCTGCGCAAGGACGGCGGAGCGGCGGATGCGCTGGTGTGTGATGTGCTCGAGCGTGATGTGGTCGCGGCGAGACTTCGCGATCTGCCGCCGTTTGATGTGCTGGTGAACAACGCGGGGGTGAACCGGCCCATGCCGATGCAATCGGTGACGGAGGCGGACTTCGCGACAGTGATGGACCTCAACGTCCGTGCGGCGTTCTTTGTTGCCCAGGCGGTGGCGCGTGGTCTGATCGCGGCAGACCGGCCTGGCTCGCTGATCCACATCGGATCGCAGATGGGCCACGTGGGTGGGCAGGAGCGATCGCTCTACTGCGCCAGCAAGTGGGCCGTGGAAGGGATGAGCAAGGCCTTTGCGCTCGACCTTGCGCCCTACGGCATCCGGTCGAATACGATTGCACCGACGTTTATCGAGACGTCTCTGACCAAAGGATTCCTGGCCGACGCCGCGTTTGCGGAACGTGTGATGGAGAAGATCAAGCTCGGCCGGCTGGGTACGGTGGAAGACATCATGGGCGCGGTGGTTTACCTGGCGAGCGAGGCCTCGGCGCTGGTGACGGGGACGAGTCTGCTGGTGGATGGCGGATGGACGGCGGACTGAGCGAGCACGGACCGCACTGCGCGCCAGAGCCGCTATGATCGGATGGCATCGGAAGCGAGGACCCTGTCTAACATGAGCCAGCAACGCATCCTCACCACGCATGTCGGCTCGCTGCCGCGCAGCCCGCAGGTGACCGACCTGATCTTCGCGCATGAGCAAGGGAAGCCTGTCGATTCCGCAGCGTTCAACGCCGTGATGGGGGAGGCCGTGGACGCCTGTGTTGCGCGGCAGGTGGCTGCGGGTGTGGATCTGGTCTCTGATGGCGAGATGCCGAAGATCTCTTACGCGACGTACATCAAGGACCGCATCAGCGGATTTGATGGCGACAGCCCACGCATCCCGCCCGCCGACCTGGAGGCACTTCAACGTTTTTGCAGCGGCAGGCCGGCAGCGGCGGCACGCCCACCTACCGGCGGCCGCGATGCGTGGGACCGGTTGCTTCGGTGACGCTGGATCCGCTTGCGGACGATCTTGCGCATCTGCAACGGGCGATCGAGCAGCATTCCCCGGTGGGCGCCTTTATGAACGCGGCGTCGCCGGGGGTGATCGCGCTGTTTCAGCCGAATGACTTTTATCCCACGCAGGATGCGTACCTGGAGGCTCTGGCGGAGGCGATGCGGCCGGAGTATGAGGCGATAGTTGCCGCCGGTCTGATTCTGCAGCTGGACAGCCCGGACCTGGGTCTGGGGCGGCACATGATGTACAAGGATCGCAGCGACGCGGAGTACCTCGTGCTCATCGAGCAGCACGTGGCGGTGCTGAATCATGCGCTGCGGAACCTACCGGCAGAGCGTGTGCGCATGCATGTGTGCTGGGGCAACTACGAAGGCCCGCACCACTGCGATGTGGAGCTTGGGACGATTCTGCCGACGCTGATGAAGGCAAAGCCGCAGGGGCTGTTGTTTGAAACTTCGAACCCACGCCACCAGCACGACTGGC
>CAXUCK010000038.1:0-4985 GCA_964249375.1 uncultured Acidobacteriaceae bacterium | reverse complement strand
ACATGGCCGCGATTGTGCCGGAGGACAAGGTGCTCATTCCGGGTGTGCTCGATTCGACGACCAACTTCATCGAGCATCCGCGGGTGGTCGCGCAACGCATTGAGCAGTTCGCGGCGATTGTGGGGCGCGATCGCGTGATCGCCGGGACGGATTGCGGTTTTTCGAGCTTTGCCGGCTATGGCGCCGTCGATCCGGAGATCGTGTACGCCAAGCTCCGTGCGATGGCCGAAGGCGCGGCGATCGCGAGTGAACACCTTTGGGCGACGGCCTCATGAAGACGCCGCTGAAGGCGCGCCTGGCTGGCGGTGAGCTGATCGTGGGCACGTTTGTGAAGACGCCGTCGCCGATGGTGGTGGAGGTGCTGGCGCTTTCCGCGCTCGATTGCCTGTGCCTGGATGCGGAGCATGCGCCTTTTGACCGAGCCGCCATTGACGCGTGCGTGTTCGCGGCGCGGGCAGGCGGTATGGATGTCGTGGTGCGCGTCCCTTCGGCTGCTCCGGAGCATCTGCTGAACGCTCTCGACTGTGGCGCGACGGGCGTTGTTGTGCCGCATGTGCGATCCGCCGACGAGGCACGTGCGGTGGTGAGGGCCTGCCGCTACGGAGCGGGTGGCCGGGGCTATGCAGGCTCTTCTCGGGCTGCCGGGTACACCACCGTCTCCATGCCGCAGCACAAGGCGAACAGCGCGGCAGGGACGGCCGTGATCGCGCAGATTGAGGATCCTGAAGCGGTCGAGGCCATCGAGGAGATTGCCGCTGTCGAGGGTATCGACGCGCTGTATATCGGGCGGGTGGATCTGACCGTCGCCTACGGGGCGGAGAAGCTGGACGACCCGCGCGTGGTCACGGCGATGGAGACGGTTTGCGCTGCGGCGAAACGGCACGGCCGGCCGGTGGGGATGTTTCTTTCGCGGCCGGAGGAAGTCGCACGATGGCGCGACAAGGGCGCCACGCTTTTTCTGCTGGGGTCTGACCACGGCTTTCTGCTGAGCGGCGCGGCGGAGTTGCATCGTCAGACAAAATGCTGACGCGCCTGACGTGCGCCCCCCTCCGGTGGCATGAAAGACTGGAAATGGGGCGCGGCGAGCGTCCGCGAATACAGGAGCTACGAGCGATGAGGACACCCTTTGGCCCGCAGGGCTTTGAAGACGTGGTGCGGTACGAAAAGGCGCCGGAACGCAGCTCGATCGGCGATACAGCCGATGTGGTGGAGCTGGTGACGGAGATCCTGAAAGCGGTGCGCACCCGAGGCGACGCGGCTGTGCGGGAATACTCCCTTCGCTTTGATAAAGCCGATCTGGAGAGCTTCGAGGTGAGCCCTGCTGACCGGCAGGCTGCTGTCGATGCGATGGACCCGCAGACGCGCGCGGATACCGAGTTCGCCATCGAGAATGTGCGCCGCTTCGCCACGGCGCAGCTCGGCACCATCCTGCCGCTCGAGATGGAAGCGCTGCCGGGACTGCACCTGGGGCATCGCGTGATTCCGATTGAGCGCGTGGGGGCTTACGTTCCCGGCGGGCGGTTTCCGTTGCTTTCCGCGCCCATCATGACGATCGTGCCGGGGAAGGTAGCGGGTTGTGATGAGGTGATTGCGTGTCTGCCGCCGAACGCGCACCCGGCCATGATCGCGGGCTGCCATCTGTCCGGCGCCGACCGCATCTTTCGGATCGGCGGCGCACAGGCGATCGCGGCGATGGCGTACGGCACGGAAACGGTGCCGCAGGCGAATAAAATCGTCGGCCCGGGCAATGCGTTTGTGAATGAGGCCAAGCGGCAGGTATTTGGACCGGTGGGAATTGACCAGTTGGCGGGCCCGTCGGAGATCTTCGTGGTGGCTGATGGCACGGGCGATCCGGAACTGATTGCAACCGACCTCTTGGCGCAGGCGGAGCACGACGTGCGCACGCGCGTGGGCCTGATCACGACGGACGCGGCACTGGCCGCGGCCACGGCCGAGCAGGTGCTGCACCAGCTGAGCACGCTTGCGACCGAAAAGATCGCCGCGGAAAGCTGGCGCAACTACGGCGAGATCACGGTGTGCGCGGATGAAGCAGCGATGATCCGATACTCCGATCACGTAGCCGCCGAACACCTGCAGGTGCACACCGCCGACCCGCACGCGTTCGCGAAGAAGCTGCGCAACTACGGCTCGCTGTTTATCGGTGAGAACGCCAGCGTTGTCTACTCGGACAAGTGTGTCGGAACGAATCACACTCTGCCGACGATGAACGCCGGTCGCTACACCGGCGGCCTGTGGGTCGGGTCCTACGTGAAGATTGCGACGCATCAGTGGCTGGACGACTCCGCCATCGACACCGTGGCGCCGCCCGCGATGCGGCAGAGTGGGAGCGAGGGCCTGGATGGCCACCAGAAAGCGGCGGCGATCCGCTACAACCGCAAGCTGAGCACCTTCGCCGCGATCACACGTTAGAACTCGCTGGCCGGTGGGGGACGGAGGCTACACGGTCTGCATCTCACGCGCCGGCTGCGAGGCGAAGACAGGCATGGCAGGGTCTTCGGTGCCGCGCACGACAAAGAGCACGGCCGGCACAGACGCTGTGTTGCGGAAGGCGTGCTGCACGTGCACGGGCATCGAAAGCGTGTCCCCCGCGCCCATCAGCAGCGCGTGCTGCTCGCCGCCCTGCTGCCAGCTGACCTCGACCGTGCCGCTCTGCACAAACAGCACTTCGACCTCTTCGCGGGCGTGCATGGGAACGTAGGCGCCGGTGGCGAGGGTGAGACGACGCAGGTTGAGATCGTGCGGCCACCAGCCCGCGATCGGGCCCGCGGGAAAGCCGTCCCGCGTAGGCTTCGGCACGATCACGCCAGCTTCCTCCACGCCCGCAGACGCCAGGAGCGACTCGGGGTTGGCGTGCATCTCGTCTGCTCGGAGGACGCACTCCTGCAGCTTCTCGAGCGGCGGCGTTTTCAACTGCGACAGGCTGCTCTGGTCCGGCGCGGTTTCGAGTTCGACATCCTTCAGCTCATAGCTGCCGCTCGATGTGTCGATCAGGCGTCCCCCCTTGGCCAGTTTGAGGCCGTGGCCGGCTGCGGCCTCAAAGACGGCGGGCGCCCACGTCACCTTACCGGGATCGTCCTGCCCGAGCGGCATCCACAAAAAGCCCTTGCCTTGATCGAGCTTGCTGAAACCGCGAAACATGTGGATCGGCAAGGACGCGACGTCGCCGGGGCCGATGTCGAGGGAACCATCCTCCTTGTTCGGGCCGAAATGGAGGCGCCACTGGCCGGAGTGCACGACGAAAACCTCTGCGGTGTCGTGGCTGTGCTGCGAGTTGACGCAGCCAAACGGCTGGCGCGCCCCGCCGATGTTGAAGCCGTGCTTTTCGCGAAGGTGCACGTGCTGGTCCGCGCTTTCGGACACACCCGGACCGATGATGGTGAAGTTTTCCTTTTCGGTGGAGCCCGGCGTCTTGGTGTCGATGAAGGCGGTCCGGCAAGGAAGGAGGTCGGCATAGCGGACTAGGCGACGGCTCATGGCCTCAAGGGTCCAGGGTTGCGCGGACTGGGTCATCGGGTACGGGCTCCTGCCGCGGAGGTGTGCGACACCCGCGGACCCGTTCATTCTAAGACACGGCGCCGAGCTCACGCCGCCGCGGATGTGCTACGTTTCGGGGGTGCTGACGCCTGCGCATACGGTATCGCCCGACCGGCCGGACGGCGCGTGGAGCCTGCCCCTTGTGCTGCTGCCTGGAACCCTGTGCGACGAACGGGTCTTTGCACCGATGCTGGCGTGCCTGCGGAAGGGGATGCCGGACCTGGAGTGCCGGGTGCTGAGGATCGATGGCTGCCGCCTGATGACGGACGTTGTGGCCTTCGTTCTGCAGCACGCTCCCGAACGGTTCGTGCTGCTCGGTTTCTCGTTAGGCGGCATCGCTGCGCTGCATGTTGCGGCCGAAGCACCGGAACGGGTGCGCGGCCTGGCGCTGCTCGACAGCACGGCCCTGCCTGTGCCGGAGACGCAGCATGCGAGCCGGCGGGCGCGAGCGGCAGAGGCGCACCAACTCGGGCTCCGCCGCTATCTGGAGCAGCACCTGTGGCCGGACTATGTCGCTGTGGGCTGCCAGGGCAACTCCGCATTGCGGGAGCAGATGCATCAGATGGCGTGTGCGCTGGGGGTCGAGGCGCTTCAACGGCAAACAGAGCTTGCGATCAGCCGGCCGGACGCGCGGTTCCTGCTGCACGCGCTGGCGATGCCGGCCTTGGTGCTGGCCGGAGAGGAAGACAGGGTGTGTCCGCCGGAAGCGCAACAGGCCCTGGCTGCAGCCTTGCCGAACGCGACACTGGCGATGGTGCCCGGTGCTGGGCACTTCGCCCTGATGGAAAAGCCGGACGTGGTGGCCGCGCATGTGGCAGCATGGTTCCACAGCCTTGTGCGGACGGAAGCTGGCCGTGCGGGAGAGAATCTTCCCTTGGAGACGATGTGAGCCAAAGTTCCAACCAGCCGGCCAGCAACGATGCGGCCGCACCCGTCGCGGCGAGCGGACAACCGAATGCCGGACCAAACGGCGAAGCTGTGCTGCAGGTGGAGCGTCGCGATTTCACCGAACTGGTGCCGACCGATCGCCCTCGGGTGCAGAGCATGCGCGGCTTTGACCCCATCTACACCGATATCGTGGACTACATCGTTCGCTGCACACACCGCATCTGGGACGAGCGCGACGTAGGCCTGATTTACACGCACTACACGCATAACTGCGTTCTCTACGGGGTGCTGGGAACGATGTACGACCGCGAATCCATTGTGCGCGAAACGGTTCAGCGCATTGTCGAGCTGCCGGACCGCCGCGGCATGGCAACGTCGGTCGTCTGGCGCGGCAACGATGTCGACGGCTTCTACACCTCGCACATGACGCACGGGACGGGACGGCACACCGAGTACGGCATGTGGGGCAAACCCACAGGCCGCAGCTTTGTGACGCGCACCATCGTGGACTGCATGATTCTCGAGAACAAGATCTACCGCGA
>CAXUCK010000037.1:0-14583 GCA_964249375.1 uncultured Acidobacteriaceae bacterium | reverse complement strand
GCGCCGGCCACCGCCACCAAATCCGCCGCCCATCATGTTTCCGAGCAGAAACCACAGCAGACCGCTGCCGCCGCCGCGGAAGAGCAAAAACAGCAAAAGGAGCGCCACCGACCCGTAAACGAGCATCTGCGCCAAAGACAGCGGCGCCGCCTGCTGCTGGGCGACCTGCTGCCGGCGCATGATCGGCGTCAGTGTCACGCCCGCATCGGTCGCGATCACCCGCGAAATCTGCCCCACCCCCAGCGTGACTGCGTCGTCATAGTCGCCCTTGGCCGCATCCGGCACCATGGATCGGCCAATGTCGCCCACCTTGGCATCGTTCAGGATGCCTTCGAGGCCGTAACCTACCTCGATCCGGCCCCGGCGCGGCGTCATCACCAGCACCATCAGCACGCCGCGATCTTCCTTGTTGCCCACCTTCCATTTGTCTTCGAGCTCGGTCGCAAACTCCTCGATTGATTGATCGTCTTCAAGTGTTTTGATCGTCACGACCGCAATCTGTGCGTGCGCCTGCCGGTCTACTTCTGTGCATCGCTGCTCCAGCTTGGCCTTCACCTCTGGCGAAATCACCCCGGCAAAGTCGCTGATGTACCCGGTCGGTGCTGGAAGGCCGCTCACCTTCTCGGCACACAAAGGCACAACGCCGGCCAGCAGCACCGCGCCCACCACACCCCAGCGTTTGAGCAGCTTCATCACCTGCCTATGGTACGCGCAACGTGGCAACGCAGTTCCTCCAACCACGCGCGATTGCCCCGTGGACTCCGCCTCACGTACACTCACAGGGAAAGCCGCGCGGCCAGGATGGGCGGTTAGCTCAGTTGGTTAGAGCGCCTGCCTTACAAGCAGGATGTCGGGGGTTCGAGTCCCTCACTGCCCACCATTTTCTCCCCCTCCCAAAACCTCCAGAGAAGCAGGCAAGCAGCCCGACTTCGCCCGTGTTCTCCTTGCGCTGTCTTCCAGACGCGAGCGACCACTCACGGCGGGTCAGCGCGGGGTCGGCAGCGTGTCCGAAGTGTTGCGGGAGGCATCCGGCTTTTGGGGCACCTTCGGCGGGGGCTGGGTCTGCGCCGCCAGCCACTTGTCGAAGGGGATCTGAAACGCAAACAGCTGCTGCTTGCCGTCGAGCGTCCGGATCTCTTTGACGTAGAGTTCTGCACCCTTCATGGCCGGATCGTCGAGCTCCCGGATGTCGTAGAAAAGGTAGCCAGCGAGTGTTGCGTGCGCGTTGACCACGGTGCCCTGGAAACCGAAGTCCGTGTCATCGTCGGTGATCTGTTTATCCACTGGCTTGTCATGCAGCGTGATGGGGGGAATGGGCGCCGGCATGGGAATGCGACGGCCGGTGACCTGCTTGGTCGAGAAAAGACGGCGCTGCAAATCATCGGGAAGCGCTGGGATCTTGTCGTTGTTGGCGGAGATGAACTGGATGCGGACGTCGTCAAGCGAAAGCGCACGGTCGGAATCGTTGGTGATGATCACGCGGACGGGCAGGAATCCATGCTGGAGGTAGGGCAGACGAAAAAATGCGCACATCTTCGGGTCGTCACAGGGGTCCGCGGCGACTGATACTTTTTCCGGCAGGTGCATGTCGAAGGCAGGGTACTTGTTCGCTGGCTGCGCAGGTGGAGCTTCGCGCTTTTTGGCGGCGTTGCCGGCCGGAACAAGGAATGCCGCCATGGCAAGCGCGCCGAGGGCGCGTAAGAGGGTCGAAAATCTGGGTCGCATCCTAAAGAAAAGACGGCCTCCGCTCCCGATAGTAACGTGGTGGTATGCGTACCGTCGGCAGCGGCGTGGGAAGTGAATTCAGGAGTCGGGGCTGGAGGGGCGGAGCACCGCGGGCGCGAGGCGGGGCACCACGCGCGGTGCCGATACCGGCTGGGGTCAGGCCATGATGGCGCTTTACAGCTTCAGCCTGTCCGTCCTTTTCCTGCTGAGTGCTCCGTGGTGGACCTTCCGCATGTTGACTACCGGTCGCTACCGGCAGGGTCTTGCCGGCCGGCTGGGTATACTGCCGGCGAGATTGCGTGCGATCCCGCCGGTGCAGGACGTTTTGTGGGTGCACGCGGTGAGTGTCGGTGAGGTCCTCGCCGCAACTGGTCTGGTGCGCGATCTGCGGCAACGGCTGCCGGGTTGGACAGTCGCGATCTCGACCACCACTGTCACGGGAAACGCGGTAGCGCGTGAGAGATTCCCTGACCTGCCTGTCTTCTTCTTTCCGCTCGATCTCCGGTTCGCGGTCCGGCGGGCTTTGGGCGCGCTGCATCCTCGCATGCTGGTGCTCGTGGAAAGCGAGCTTTGGCCACGGCTGCTGCACGAGTGCGCCCGAGCCGGCGTTCCGGTGGTGGTGGTGAACGCCCGAATGTCGGACCGCAGCTTTCGCCGTGCTCTCCGCTTCCGCGCTGTCTGGAGGTTGGCACTCCGTCGAGTCACGGTGTTTCTGGCGCAAGGGTCCGAAACCGCGGACCGTCTGCGTCAGCTTGGCGCGTCCGCGGAGCGTGTTCAGGTCACCGGCAACCTCAAGTTCGACCTGCGAGCGCCCGCCACGACGCCGATGGTTGACCGGCTACGCCGGCGTATGCCCGAGGGAGCCAGAGTGCTGGTGTGTGGCAGCACGCTCGAGGGGGAAGAACATCTCCTGGTCGAGGCTTGGAAGGCGCTGATCGGACGTGTGCCGGGAGCGTTGATGGTGCTGGCGCCCCGGCATCCCGAGCGCTTCCCCGGGGTGGAACGGCTGCTGCGCCAGACCGGGCTTCCCGTGCTGCGTGCGAGCGATCTCCTCACCACCGTGTCCGAACCCCTTCCGGCCGGCGGAGTCGTCCTGCTCGACACAATCGGCGATCTCGCAGCGGTGTACTCCATCTCTGCGGCGGCGTTCGTCGGCGGCAGCCTGGTGCCCGCGGGTGGCCACAATCCGCTGGAACCGGCTTGCTTTGGCGTTCCGGTTACGATGGGGAGGTCAACCTTCAACTTTCGAGAGATCGTCGAGGCCATGCAGGCAAGGGACGCAATCCAGGTGGTCGACGCGGAGCATCTATTGCACGCCCTGGGCCAGGCTCTGGCAGGCGACCCCGCGATGGTCGCCCTGGGCGAGCGCGGGCGAGCCGTTTTCGAAGCCAACGCGGGAGCTACCGCGCGAACGGTGCAGGAACTCCTTCGCCTGCTGGAGCCGGCGACCGCCAAGGTGCTGTCCTGATGACGTTTCGGCGAAGGTTGCTCCGCCCGCTGGTCCCGGCCTACGCGGCAGCACTTGCGATCAAGCGATCGTTTCAGGCGCGCAGACCCACGCGCTCGGAACGCCTGCCGGAGGCGGTCATCAGCGTCGGCAGCCTCTCTGCCGGAGGCGCGGGCAAGACACCCCTTGTGCTCGCTCTGTCCAAGGCGCTTACCAAACGCGATTACAGCGTACGGATTCTGACACGGGGTTACGGCCGCAAAGCAAAAACGATCGAGCGCGTTGACCCCGACGGGGACCCGGCACGATTTGGTGATGAACCGCTGATGCTGGCGCAGCGCTCGGGAGCGCCGGTCTTCGTGGGCGCCAACCGCTACCGAGCCGGCCTGCTTGCCCGCGATCTGCCGGCGTCGCACCGCGTGGTGTACCTGCTCGACGACGGCTTTCAACACCGCCAGCTTGCCCGCGACATCGACATCGTCCTCCTCACACAGCAGGACGTGGAGGATACGCTGCTCCCTGCGGGCAACCTGCGGGAACCTTTGGCGCGGCTGGGCGAGGCCGACGTGATCGTGATCCGCGAAGACGAGCAAGAAACCCTCGAGAAGTTCCTGGACGGCTTGAAGAAGCTCCGCGAGCGGCCCGCCGACGCACCGCTGCCGCACCCGGCCGTGTGGGTGGCCCGGCGACGGCTCGACTTCGACGCGGACGCGCGCCGGCCCGAGCGGCCGCTGGGCTTCTGCGGCATCGCCCGGCCTGAGAACTTCAGGGCAATGCTCGCGAAGGCCGAGGTGCAGCTTCTGGATGTGCTGGCCTTCCGCGACCATCACGCGTACTTCCAGCGGGATATCGATCGGCTCGTCCGAACTGCGAAACGCCTCAACGCGGACGGCTTCCTGACCACAGAGAAAGATGCGGTCAAGCTCACATCGGCGATGCGCAGCCAGTTGGAGTCCTCGGGGCCGCTGGTGGTGCCTCGCCTGACGGTGGAGTTGGTTGAGGAGAAGACAGCTGTTGAACAGATCATCGGCAGGGTGAGCCAGCTCAACCGACGCCGGCGGATCGCTTCGGCATGAGTGTTCGTCGAAGCCCGGACACAGGAGCAGGTGCAGCCCAGCCCGCCGGGGCTGATCTCCGTGCGCTGATCGTGCGCGTGGGAGCCATGGGCGATGTGCTGCATGCCCTCCCTGCCGTCTTCGCGCTGCGCGCGGCATGCTCGCACGCCCATCTTGGCTGGGTGATTGAGCCGCGGTGGCTGCCGCTGCTGAGCAGCGAACCGACACCCGCGGAGGCTGGCGTCCGAGGTCCGCGAACGCCGCTCGTGGACTGCTGCTTTCTCGCGAACACGTCGCTATGGAAACGGCGTGCCTTTTCCGCAGCCACGGTCAAGGATCTTAGGAGGCTCGCGCAGAAGATGCGTTCCGAGCACTTTGACACCTGTGTCGACCTGCAAGGGTCGCTGCGGTCCGCCGGCATCAGCCGTCTTTCCGGCGCAGCACGCCGGGTCGGCAGCGTGCAACCCCGCGAGCGCCCCGCAAAGCTGCTCTACACCGAACGAATCGCGACACCCGCGCGCCACGTCGTTGTCCAGGGCTGCGAGCTGGTCGGCGCCGCTTTCGGCATGCACCTGCAACCTGCGCCGGTCGAACTGCCGCACGATCCCGAGACCGAGCAATGGGCGAACGCGCTGCTTCCCGAACAGGAAAGGGTCGTTCTGCTGGCGCCGACCGCCGGCTGGGGCGCGAAGGAGTGGCCCCCCAGCCGTTTCGCCGCCGTCGCTCGGGAGCTCGCATACGCAGGTTGCCGCGTACTGGTCAACGCAGCTTCAGCCCACGATCCCGTGGCGCACCAGGTTGTTCACGCGAGCGGCGGCCAGTGCCAGATCGTCGCCTGCTCGCTTTCGCAGCTCATCGCCCTGATCCGCCGGTCGCATCTGGTGCTGGCGGGCGACACCGGACCGTTGCACCTTGCCGCCGCGCTGGGCGTCCCTGTCGTCGGTCTGTACGGCCCGACTGACCCGGAGCGCACCGGTCCTTGGGGCACGCGCTCGCGCGTCTTCCGCGACCCGGCCAGCGTCACCGATCACAAGCGTCATCGCACCACGGAGGCAGGTTTATTGCACATCGAGGTAAACCAGGTGGTCGAAGCAGCCCAGGAGCTGCTCTTGCATGAGTGAACGGCGAGCCTGGGGGAAGGTCGCACGAAGAATCCGGGTTCCTCTCGGCTTCTGCTTTGCGGCAGTGTTCTTGTGGCTTGCCCGCCCCACCTGGCCGACCCTCACCGTCAGCCTGCTGCTCGTGCTTCCCGGCGTCTTTCTGCGGGGGTATGCCGCCGGGTACGTCCGCAAGAACGCGGAGCTGACCACCTCCGGACCGTACGCGTACACGCGCAACCCGCTCTATCTCGGTTCCATGATGATCGCCTTCGGATTTGCCGCGGCTGCCCGCAGCCCGGTCATCTTCGGGGTCCTCCTGATCCTGTTCGTGCTCATTTACCTGCCGACCATCCGCTCGGAAGAATCGTTTCTGAGGGGCGCCTTCCCGGAGTTTGCCACCTACAGCGAGCGAGTGCCGCGCCTGCTCCCACGCTTTCGCGGAAGCGTCGGACGCACCCCCTCGGCCGGGTTCGACCGCGCCCGCTACCTGCATCACCGCGAGTACAATGCTGGGGTAGGCACCCTGGCGATCTATGCTGCGCTGATCATAAAGATTCTCTGGCTGGGGCGTCCGTAATTATCTTTCCCGTGTGAGTTCGTCCTGATCCGATCCTTCTCGTTCCGCTTCGGCGCTCCGCTGCTTCTTCTCGTGAGTTGCCTCTCCCCCCTTCAGGCGCAACTGCTTGGGCCACGCACACCGCCCGCGCCCGTTGTCATTCCCACGCTCCAACCGCCGCCGCCGCAGTTCACCTATCCGCAACGGGAGACGCTCACCTTCACGGTCGACTGGCGCGTGTTCACCGCTGGCACGGCCGTTTTCCAGTTGGAGCAGCAGGGCAAGCACATGAACGTCTCCGCCACGGCAGATTCGGTCGGTGCGGTCACCATGCTTTTTCCCGTCGTAGACAGGTTCCAGTCTGGCTTCGATACGCTCAGCGGTTGTTCCAGCGGATTCGCGAAACAGCTGCAGGAAGGCCGTCGGAAGATCTCAAGCGAGCTGAGCTTTGACTACGCGCATGGCAAGCAGAACCAGGTACAGCGCAACCTGGTGAAGGGCACGCAAACCACGCAGCAGGCCAATGTTCCTGCCTGTGTCACCGACTCCCTTTCCGCCATCTTCTACGCCGCCAGCCAACCCATGATTGTGGGGCAGCGTATCGGCTTCCCGCTTGCCGACTCCATGCGCACCGTGACCGTATATATGAAGGTCGAGGGCAAAGAAGAGGTTAAAACACCTGCGGGCACCTTCCAGACCGTGCGCGTGCAGCCGACTGCCGAGGAAGGCGTCGTGCGCAACCGCGGCACCATCCGCATCTGGTACACCGACGACGCGAGGCACATGCCAGTGCAGATCCAGGCAAAGCTCTTCTGGGGCACCATCACGTTTCGCCTCCAGTCCGTCGAGCTCCGATGACGAACGAACGGGGTACAGGGCCAGGCAACGGCGGCAAACTGGTCACCGTCGGCCGGTTCCTCAATCCGCTGCAAGCGCAGATGGCCAAGGGGATGCTCGAAAGCTCCGGCATTCCGTGCTTCCTGCAGGGCGAAAACGCCAACCACATGGTTCCGCTCGCGTTTCGTGTCCGGCTCCAGGTTCTTGAAGAAGACGAGGCGATCGCGCAGGAGTATCTCCGGAGTGTCGGAGATGCACCCGAAGCAGAACAAGGAGAGGAGATCGATGAGCCCTGAGCCGATCAAACCCCGGGCGGTCGTCTGCCTGTCGGGCGGCATGGACAGCTGCGTAACCACCGCGCTCGCCACCCGCGACTACGAGGTTTACGCTCTCCACATCAGCTACGGCCAGCGGACCGAAGCGCGCGAGCTCCGGTCTGCGCAGGAGATCTCCGCCGCCACCGGCGTCCGTCGCCTGCTGCAGCTTCAAACCGACCTGTTCCGGCGCATCGGCGGCTCCGCTCTCACCGACGAATCCATCCCTGTCCCCGACGCTCCAGGCGGCGACGCCGAGCCGATGGGGGAGCGCACCGGCTCCGAGGTCCCGGTCACCTACGTCCCGTTCCGCAACGCGCATTTTCTTTCGGCCGCGGTCAGCTGGGCCGAGGTCCTGGGCGCGGATGTCGTGATGATCGGAGCGGTCGAGCAGGACAGCTCAGGATATCCGGACTGCCGGCCGGCCTACTACGACGCCTTCAATCGCCTGGTCGCCGCAGGCACCCGCGAAGGCCGGATCCGGGTCGAAACGCCACTGATCCACATGCGCAAAACCGAAATTGTGCGACTTGGCATTGATCTCGGAGCACCACTGGGCGCCAGCTGGTCCTGCTACTCCGGCCAGGAACTCGCCTGCGGCACTTGCGAAAGCTGCCATTTGCGCCTGCGCGCCTTTGCTGAAGCTGGAGCCGCGGATCCGATCCCCTACGCAGGCTCCTGACAGCCTGAGAGAGACATCCATCCCCCAGAGATGAGAAGATAACTTTCGTAAATTTGACCTGCGGTCGAGCAGGCAGGGAGACAGCACCATGCAAGTTCTGAAAACACGCATTCACGGCGGTCTGGTGGCCAGTCTGCTGACGTTAGGCGTCTTTGTGCAGCCGGCAAGGCTGCTGGCGCAAGCGCCCACCGCAACCATTCACGGACATGTCAACAACGCGGCGGGCCAGCCCGTCGTCAAGGGCGATGTCAAGCTGAGCACGGATCGCAGCTCCGACGCGAAGAGCCGTAAGTACCAGTACACCTTTCCGATCGATGCCAATGGCGACTACAAAGGCGACGGCATCGCGCCCGGCAATTACGTCGCGTTTGTCATGCAGGAGGACAAGAGCCTGGATTTCCTGGACAACCAGGACCTGAAGGCGGGCGACAACAAGACGATCAACTTCGACATGTCCCGCCCCGAGTACATCGAGAAGATGACTCCGGAAGAGCGGAAGACGCTCGAAGAGTTCAAGAAGAAGAACGCCGATGTGGTGGCGGGCAACGCCAAAATCGCTAACCTCAACGCTACGCTGGTGCAGGCGCGTGCCGACACCAAGGCCGGCAATTTCGATGCGGCGATTACCGCCATGCAGCAGGCCACCGAGCAGAAGCCCGATGAGGCGATTCTCTGGGTTGCGCTCGGCGATGCGCAGCTGGGCAAAGCCGATGCTTCAGCAAAGGCTGCAAAGGCAGCGGGCAAGCCGGCGAGCGACCCAAGCGTGCAGACCGCCTACTCTGACGCCGCTGCCTCGTACAAAAAGGCCGTGGATGCCAACGCCACCGCGAAGAAGCCCAACGTTGACACGGCGGCCGCAGCGTATAACCAGCTCGGCCAGGCCTATGGCAAGCAGGGCAACGTGAAAGACTCTTCCGATGCCTATGAGCAGGCCGCCAAGACCCAGCCCGCGCAGGCCGGCATGTACTACTTCAACGAGGCCGCTACCTTCTACAACGCCGGCAAGGGTGACGACGCGGCAGCCGCGGCAGACAAGGCAATTGCGGCCGACCCGAAGCGGGCGATGGCCTACTATATCAAGGGCCAGGCGCTGATCCCGAAGGCCACCGTCGACCCGAAGACGCAGAAGATCGTCGCTCCCCCAGGTTGCGTCGAAGCCTATCAGCAGTACCTCGACCTCGACCCCACCGGTCCACATGCGGAAGAGGTCAAGCAGGTGCTGACGGGCATCGGAGCACCCATTAAATCCAGTTATCACGCGGGCCGCAAGTAACCGTAAGCACGTCGAAACGGAACGGCCTCGGAACCTTTGTTCCGGGGCCGTTTTCATTTGGCAGAGAGGCAGAACCGCATGGCGGTACTCGGCTTTGACGAAGCTCTGGAGGTCGTCCGACAACGCGCGACGGAGCAAGGCCTGCACGTCGGCGCTGGACAAACCCGAACCGAGCAGGTCACCCTCCTTGCCGCACAGGGACGTGTGCTCGTCGAACCGCTAATCGCCGAGCGCGACCAGCCGCCATTCAATCGCGCAACCCGCGACGGATTCGCGACGCAGGCCGACACGCTTTCCCATGGAGGTCGCGCCGAGCTCGCAGGCCAGGTGCGCGCGGGTGAAATGTGGCGCGGGCCCGACATCGCCGCCGGAGAAGCCGTCTCGATCATGACCGGCGCGCCCCTTCCCCGCGGAGCCGATGCCGTCGTGATGCTGGAACACATTCAGCGCGAGGGCGACCACATCACCCTCGAAGGCGGCCGGTGCCTCAAAGCCGGAGAGAACATTGTTCCGCGCGGGGCCGAAGCGCGAGCGGGCGACGTGCTTCTCCCGCCGGGAACCCCGATCGATGCGGCCGCAATCGCCCTTTGCGCAAGCTGCGGGCGAGAGACGGTCGAGGTGTACGCCCGGCCGACCGTCGCCATCGTCCCCACTGGCGACGAGCTGGTCGAGCTCAGCGAGAACCCGGAAGCCTGGCAGATTCGCAACTCCAACAGCTACGCTCTGGCTGCGCTCGTCACTGCCGCCGGCGGCCGGCCCGGTCGCCTAGCGATCGCCCGCGATCGGCGCGAACAAATCCGGGAGCGCATCGCCCAGGGCAGAATGTGGGATCTCCTGCTCTTTTCCGGCGGCGTCTCCATGGGTCAGTACGACCTGGTCGAAGACGTTCTGGCCGAGTTCGGCGCCGAGTTTTTCTTCACCGGCGTCCGCTTGCAGCCCGGCAAACCTGCCGTCTTCGGCCGCCTGCCCAAACTCGAACACGCGGGCGGAGCCGGACCGGCGTGCCTCTTCTTCGGCCTCCCCGGCAACCCCGTATCCACCCAGGTCACCTTTCACTGCTTCGTGGAACCTTTGCTGCACGTCCTCGGCGGCCTGCGCTGGGCTGGCCCGAGATTCGTGCAGGCGACCCTGGCGGAAGAGGTAGTCATCAAACCCGGCCTCACGCGCCTTCTTCCCGCTACACTTCGCTCCAGCCGCGAGCGCCCTGAGGTCCACCTCGTCGCTTGGCAAGGCTCCGGAGATCTCGCCGCCAACTCACGCAGCAACTGTTACGCCGTTTTTCCCGAAGGGGTCGAGCACTTTGCCGCCGGCTCCGTCCTTACCGTGCTTCTGCGATAGGCTCAGAGCATGATCGACGAGGCGCAACGACATCGACGCAAGCTGCTGGCCTGGGTGCTCCTGGCGCTCGCGTTTGTCATGCTGATCCTTCTGCTGTTCGGCCGCGTGCTCCTCGATCAACTCCTGCTCGGCACCGTCAGCCACTCCTACGCACTCGTCACGGCGCTGATCCTGATCTTTCTCGCGCTTGCTGGCGGCGGAGCATACCTGCTTCGAACAGTGAAGGCTCGATGAGCGCGCCTGAATCGAAGCTCTCGCACTACGACAATGCCGGTCGCGCATCCATGGTGGACGTCAGCGGCAAGGCCGACACGCGCCGGGAGGCCGTCGCCGGCGCCTTTGTCGAGCTTTCCGCGGAGGTCCTCAATGCCCTTCCGCGCAACCCCAAGGGCAATCCGCTTGAGGTGGCCCGCTTCGCCGGCATCATGGCCGCGAAACGCACCGCCGACCTCATCCCCATGTGTCATCCGCTGCCGCTCAGTTTCATCGACGTTACGGCCGAGGTGATCGAAGGTGGCGTGCGCATCGAAGCCACGGCCGCCACCGTCGCCGGCACCGGCGTCGAAATGGAAGCCATGACCGCCGCCACCGTCGCCGCGCTCACCGTGTACGACATGACCAAAGCGCTCGACAAGGGCATCCGCATTCGCGAAATTGTTCTTCTGCGCAAGAGCGGTGGCAAAAGCGGAGACTACCGCCGACCGCCCACGCCGGAAATACCCCGCTAAACTGCCGTCGCCAGCGTCACCGCAAATCGCCCGTCCGCGTCCTGCCACGTGCGTGCAGGCGTGAATGCGGTGTGCCCGAGAAGGCCAGAGATGGAGCTCGCGCTGAACTTGTAACTGTTTTCGGTATGGATTGTCTCGCCATCGGAAAACACCAGTCGCAGTTCCGTTCCAGCGGAGTTCTGTGGAATCACCACCGTCTGCGAGCCGCGCGCGACCAGGTGCATCTCCATGCGCGACGCCCCGGCGTTCCAGACTGCCCTGTGCGCAAAGCACTCGGGGTTGAAGTTGGCCCCGAGGTCGCGATTGAGGCGGCGTAGCACATTGCAATTGAACTCCGCCGTAACGCCCGCTGCGTCGTCATACGCCCGCCGGAGATCGTCAACGCTCTTACCCCGCCCGGGCGCAAGATCGGTCCCCAGCAGCAGACTATCCCCGGGTCTCAGTTGCTGACGGAGGTTGCGCAGCACGTCTCGCGCCTGCTCCGGAGAAAAGTTGCCGATACTCGACCCGATATACAAGGCCAGCACCCGGCTGTGCGGCTGGCGCGTCATCCGCAGCCGATCGGTGATGTAGTTCGCGACCTGCGGCCGCACGGTGACGCCCGGGAGATCGCGCTCCAAGGTCCGGCGCGCCTCGTCGAGCGCAGACGGGCTCACATCGATCGGCTCGTAAAGTACTTGCCCCTGCAGCGACACGCAGGCCCGCAGCAGCAGCCCCGTCTTGGCGGCGGTCCCCGCACCAAGCTCTACGACCGTCAATCGCTCGCCGTTTGCTGCCGCTGCGACAATGTCCCCAGCGTTCGCGGCAAAAATGCCTCGCTCTGTTCTGGTCAGGTAGTACTCGGGCAGCGCGGTAATGCGGTCAAACAGCTGCGATCCAGCCTCGTCATAGAAGAGCCATGGGGAAAGCGTGCGCGGGTTGGACAAGAGCCCGGCACGAGCCTCAACCGCGACCGGGTCGACCGCTTCCCTGCCCTGCCCTGCGTCGCTTAGATCTTCGCCTGAAAGCACCTGCTGTGAGTCGGCCTCGATCACGCATCCCCTTCAGCCGGCATGTCCTTCGCCAGCCGCAGACCGCACATCTGCCAGCGCATCGAAGGCGGGAAGAAGTTTCGGTACGTCAGACGAATGTGCGTCGCCGGCGTCATCGATGAGCCGCCCCGCAGAATCACCTGCGAGCTCATGAATTTGCCGTTGTACTCGCCCAGCGCGCCTGGCAGCGGGCGGTATCCCGGGTAGCCGGTGTACGGGCTCGACGTCCACTCCCACACATCGCCGAACATTTGCTGCACGCCCGCCGCGGAACTCGCCGGAGCCGGATGGAACCGGCCGGTTTCCATGACGTTTGCGCGCGCCGCCGGAAGCACCGTCGGCTTCGGTTCGCCGCGCAGTGACGCCGTCACCAGCAGCTCCGCCCGGCCATCCTCACCCTCACGCCCGATCAACGTCAAGCTGTTCGCGGCCGCCTCCCACTCCGCCTCGGTTGGCAGTCGGCATCCAGACCAGCGCGCAAAAGCATCCGCCTCGAAGAAGCTGAGATGGCACACCGGCGTTTCGGAAAGCCTTTCCAGCGGCTCAAACCCGCGCATGGTAAAGATCTCCCACCCCGACCGCGTTTGCTCGGTACGTCTCCAGTAAAGCGGCGCGTCCCAGCCATTCTCTCGAATCGCCGTCCATCCCTCGGAAAGCCAGAGTTGCGGCTTGCGATACCCGTCATCTTCCACGAACCGGAGGTACTCGGCGCAGGTCACCAGACGGCTCCCCAGCGCGAACGGCGCCACAAACACCGGGTGCCGCGGCGTCTCGTTATCAAAAGCGAAGCCGTCGAGCGCGTCAGGGTCGGGAGTCACGCCCATGCTGGTCAGCCCTGGACGAAACGGCACCCACGTCAACGGCGGCGCAATCGCGTTCCATTCGCTGGCTGGTGTCCCTTCCGTCGCATACGCCGGGTGCAGTGGGTTGGTGAACAGCGCGTGCTTGATGTCGGTCGCCGCGAGTTCCAGGTGTTGCTGCTCATGCTCCAGGCCCAGCGAAATGCGGCGGGCTGCCTCGTCCTCCAGCGGTTCTGCCAGCAGCCGGCCTATCGCCTCATCTACAAACGCCCGGTAGGCAAGAATCTGTTCCAGCGGAGGCCGCGAGAACGATGCGCGCAGCTTCTTCTCCGGCATGTCGCCAAGGGCGTTGTAGTAGCTGTTGAACAACCAGTGAAACTCCGGATGGAAAGACCGGTAGCCGGCGAGAAACTCGCGCAACACAAACGTCTCAAAGAACCACGAAGTGTGCGCCAGATGCCACTTCAGCGGGCTCGCCTCTGGGCAAGACTGCACCATCATGTCTTCTGCCGAAAGGGGCCGGCAGAACTCCAGGGTCGCTCTACGGACCGCCTGAAAGCGACGCTCCAAGCCGGTGGCCGCCGCCGCCTGACTAAGCCCATGTTCTTGCGTTAGCGGCATCCTCATCCACTCCAGCCGATGCGATAGTATCAGCGATCCCCGAACCGGGCGTTACACGTCTCGAAGCGCCACGCTCCGTGCTTCCAGTGTGACACGCCGACTCCACCGGAGGCCAGCCCCGGCCCACCAACTTCGATCGCGCTCAACATCGAATGCCAAAGAGAAATCCCGCACATATCGAGTCTTTCTTACTATCCCTTCGTCCTTTACTGCACGGGTCACCATGCAAAAGCATCCACCAAACCTTTCGCGCCGCGCGGTCGCCCTCGCCGCCTGCCTCTTCGCCTTCGCGCTGGGCTGCGGGGTTGCTCGCGCTCAGTCCGGCAATGACAATCCAGCCGAAGACAGCCCTGCCCGCGGTGGCATTCCCGGCGGACAGATGATCCGCGGCACCGTTTCCGCCGTCGGCGGCGACCACCTGACCATCAAAGCCGAATCCGGCCAATCGTATGAAGTGGTCACCAGCAGCAATACACGCATCCTGCGTCAGCGTCAGCAAGTCAAGCTGACCGACATCAAGCCCGGCGACGGGGTCGGCGCCGCTGGGGTGCTCGATGCGCCCACCCACACCCTGCATGCACTGATGCTGTTCGCGGTCAGTGCCGAAGACATCCGTAAAGCCCAGGAGAACCTCGGGAAAACTTACATTACGGGCCGCATTACCGCCATCGACGACCTGAAACTCACCATTCAGCGTCCCGATCAGGTGTCGCAAATCATCGAGGTCGACGAGGGGACCTCCTTTCGCAAAGGCGGTCGCGGTCCCGGCGGCGGCGGAGGCTTGTTTGGTGGAGGCACCGAGGCCAGCGGTTCCCCTCAGCCGTCCGGCGCGAGCCCGACATCTCCTGCCGAGTCCGGCGAAAGTATCACCCTTGCCGACGTCAAGGTCGGCGACTCCGTCTTCGCAACGGGCGCCGTGCGCAACGGCGTCTTCCACCCTGCCGAGCTCCATGTCGGCAATGCGCGCCGACGCCGGTCCGAAAACTCCTCCGCCAAGCCACCGGCCGCCAACACCCCCGGCCCACGGTAGACACGCGTCCTCATGCCGCCGCCCTCCTACGTCTCCGGCCTTGTTC
>CAXUCK010000036.1:0-14768 GCA_964249375.1 uncultured Acidobacteriaceae bacterium | reverse complement strand
TTCCCCGCCCTCCCGGCAATGCCGCCCGGGTTA
The DNA here is from genome assembly GCA_964249375.1 of uncultured Acidobacteriaceae bacterium. Classification (GTDB taxonomy): domain Bacteria; phylum Acidobacteriota; class Terriglobia; order Terriglobales; family Acidobacteriaceae; genus Edaphobacter. The sequence goes on along the minus strand of CAXUCK010000036.1, from coordinate 14,735 downwards.
GACGGTGGCGTGTGCCTTCGCGGGCTGCAACAGCCCAAGCAGATCCTGGTCGTAAATAGTCTTCTTACGGTCTGCGAGCGTTGTAAAGCGGGTATACACCTCATTGAGATCGTCTTTTGAGAGGTGGTGGCCGAGGTCGACGAGGCGCTGCTCAAGCGCTCGGCGACCTGAATGCTTACCAAGGACGAGAGAGCTCTTAGGGGCGCCGACCGACTCGGGCGTCATGATTTCGTAGGTCAGGGGGTTCACCATCATGCCGTGCTGGTGGATGCCCGCGGCATGCGCAAACGCATTGCTGCCGACGATGGCTTTATTGGGCGCCTCTCCAAAAGAAATACAGCTCGCGAGCAACTGGCTGGTGGGGTAGAGGTTCTCCATGCGAATCGCGTGCTCGTACGGCAGGCGGTCACGGCGCACCGTCAGCACGGCGGCTAGCTCTTCGAGCGCGGTGTTTCCGGCGCGCTCACCGATGCCGTTCATGGCGCACTCGACCTGTCGCGCGCCCGCATCGAGGGCCGCGAGCGAGTTGGCGACGGCGAGGCCGAGGTCGTCGTGGCAGTGTGCCGAAAGCGTGATGCCGTCGATGCCGGGAACACGTTCGCACACATTCCGGAACATCGCAGCGTAGTCGGCTGGAACGCAGTAGCCCACGGTGTCGGGTAGGTTGAGGGTCGTCGCCCCGGCCTCGAGCGCGACCTCGCACACCCGGACCAGGAAGTCAGGGTCGGTCCGCGTCGCATCTTCGGGCGAAAATTCGACGTCTTCGGCATATCTGCGCGCGAGCGCGACCATCTCTCCGATCTGGTCCAGCGCCTGCTCTCGGGTGATCTTGAGCTTAGCGGCGAGGTGCAGGTCCGAGGTCGAAAGAAACGTGTGAATGCGGTTCAAGTTCGCGGGCTCAACTGCCCGTGCGGCGGCTTCGATGTCGGCCTGTTTGCAACGGGCGAGCGCGGCGATACGAGGTGCGTTGCGACCGGTCCCGATCTCAACGGCGATAGCGCGGACGGCCGTAAAGTCGCCATCGGACGCGATTGGAAACCCCGCTTCAATGATGTCGACACCGAGCGTGGCGAGGGCGTGCGCCATGCGTAGCTTCTCATGGAGGTGCATGGTGCAGCCAGGAGACTGTTCCCCGTCGCGGAGAGTCGTATCGAAAAAGGTGATGTGGTCGGTTGAAGGCATGGAGCCGGTCCCTTCGTCGGTGTCGTTTTATCATAACGAAGTTTTATGCAGAAGATCGTTTGTATCAGCCATACTGATGGACGTATCAGCGGCGACGGGGCGTGCGAACGATGGACTTAGTGCAGCTGGAGACCTTTGTGGCAGTCGCGGAGGAGCGCAGCTTTTCGCGGGCCGCGGCGCGGCTGCATCGGACGCAGCCTGCGGTGAGCCAGGCCATTGCGAAGCTTGAGGCGGAGCTCGGCGAACAACTGCTGGAACGGAGTTCGCGCGAGGCGGCGCTGACCGACGCCGGCGGCGTACTGCTGGACTACGCCCACAAATTGCTGAATCTGCGCGGAGCGGCGGCGACGGCACTGGGGGAGTTGCGCGCGCTGCACACGGGGCGGCTGAGCGTCGCAGCCAACGAGTACACATGCCTGTATCTGCTGCCTCTGCTCGATGATTTCCGGCAGCGCCATCCGCGGATCAAGATCACCGTGCGGCGATCGTTGGCCAGCAGGATCTCGGACGAGATTCTGCTTCACGCGGTGGAGCTGGGCGTTGTGTCTTTTCGCCCGGACGACCCGGCTGTCCGATCGACGGTGGTGTATCGGGACGAGTTGGCCTTTGTCGTCAATCCGCGGCATCGGCTGGCACGGGCCGGGCGAGTCGCCATTCGCGAGCTCGGGTCACAGACCTTTATCGCGCACAACATCCCCTCGCCGCAGCGGCAAAAGGTCATTCAGACATTTCAGCGGCACAAAACGCGGCTCGACATGGCGGTGGAGCTGCCGTCGCTGGAGGCGATCAAGCGTTTCGTCGAGATGGGGAATGGGGTGGCGCTGGTGCCGGGGCTAACTGCCAAGGCGGAGCTGGACAGCGGCCGGCTGGTGCGCGTGGAGGTACCCGAACTCCAGATGGAGCGCAAGTTACGCCTGGTGTACCGGAAAGAAGCTGCACTCTCGCATGCGGCGCTGGCCTTTCTCCGCGTGGTCGAAAGCTACGCCGCCGCACACGGCGATCCGTTCTGCTTCCTCCCGGAGCGCGGCTGAGCGATAGGGTGAGCAGGAAATGCAGTGTTGGAACGGAACTTCCTGCCGTCAGTTCTGTCTATATGGAGGCAGGACGACGCCAGCCGGCACGGTTGGCGAGGAGAAATGATGATGGAAATCAAAGCGACGAAGCGAGCGATGGCCGCAGTGGTTTGCGGCCTCGTGATGAGTGCGGCTCCGGTGTTTGCCCAGGACAACCAGACGGCGCCTCCGGCCGCACAGGGCGATCAGCAACCGGGTCCTGGCGGACCGCATCACGGCCGCGGGGCTATGGAAGAGCACCGCATCGAGCACATGACCAAGGCGCTCAATCTCACCCCGGACCAGGTCACCCAGGTGAAGGCCATCGACGCCTCGGCGCACGATCAGATGCGCGCCCTTCATGAAGACACGGCGACAGCCCCTGCCGACAAAAAGGCAAAAATGATGGCCATCCATGAGGACTCGATGACCAAGGTTCGATCGCTGCTGACCGACGAGCAGAGGACCAAGTTCGACGCGATGCAGGCCAGGATGAAGGAGCACCAGGAAGAACGGCACGGAGAGCAAGGGCCTCCCCCACCCCCGCCGGCCCAGTAACTTCGACGAACATGAATGAACAGAACAGGCGCCGGGCAAATCGCTCGGGGCCTGTTCTTGCATGGTCGGCGGGTGACCCGCAACGCAGGTACAATTGCAGCAGCGTGCACGGAGCTGTAGGGTCAGGCGGATCGTTGAGTGTTCCTGCTCATAGCCCCGGCGTTTGTGGCTGATCGCCGGCACTCCCGCCTGGGAGGTGTGTGCCGCACAAGAATCGAAAGGGTTTGGCCGAACGAATGAAGAAACGGATGATGTTGGCCGCGCTGATGCTCACCGCGGGAGCCGCAGTGGCGCAGGAGAGCCGGCAGGATGTCAGCCTGAGTGTGACGACGGTATTGACGCCCGAGATTCACGGACCAGGTGGAGTGCAGCTGGACACGACCAAGCCGATCGGCGCGCTCGCGAGCTATCGATATCTCGTGACGCCGCGCAGTGGTCTCGAGGCAAACTACTCGTTTGGCCAGTACATCTCAAAATATCAAACGCCGTCCTCAAACCAGACGAGCTACCGCATCCACACACGGCAGCAGGAGTTCACGGTGGCCTACGTCTACAGTCGGACATACCGTCGATACAACCCCTTCGGGGAAATCGGGGTAGGCGCGCTCGCGTTTTCCCCGCTCCAGGATTACAAGAGCACGACCTTCGACACCAAGCGAAATCTGAGGATCGGCGGGCTTTTCGGGGCTGGCGTGGCGTATGAATTGAGTCCGAGCTTCGATCTGCGGGTGGAGTATCGCGGCATGGTCGTCAAGGCGCCTGACTTCAGCTTGCCTGGCAATGTGCTGCAGACAAACCGCTATGAGCTGGTGTCGATCCCGGCAGTTGGCGTCGCGTACCACTTCTAGAAAGGTGGATCGGTCCGCTTTCTCTTCGGGCATGGCATCAGCCATGCCCGAACATCTTTCCTAGCGAAAATGATACGCAGCTCCGATGCTGAGAACAGCAGGGCCAAGTCCGTTGGGCGGAAAGCTCGGCCATTGCTGGTACTCGAAGTCCCCGCGCACATTCAGATACGACGTGACGTGGATGTCGACGCCCGCCCCGGGTGCGTACAGGTTATAGCCCAGGTTGGCATGATCGTACAGGGGATAGTTGAAGACGCCGCGGCCGATCATGATTTTGCCATAGGGTGAAACACGGCCGTAGGTGCGGAAATACCGCGCGCCAATCTCATACGTTTTCTCGTAAATGTTGCTGTAGTTCGGGTCGCTGCCGCCTTCCTTTACAAAATGGAACTCAGCCTCCACGCCAAAGTGCGACAGAAAGTCGAAGTCGCCGTAAACGTTATAACCAGTGAAATGATTGCCGTAGTCGGAAGCTGCGTCGGAATAGCCTGCACCAATCTGGAGATCGCCCCGGCGGGTTGCAGTCGGAATCGCTTGCGCGAGGAGGACGGTGGGAGCGGCGCCAAGCAGAATAGCGGCAAGAACGGATTTGAGGGGCACGGCAAAGCTCCCTGGAAAGATATGCGGATCAGAATGCGGGTGAGGGCAACCTGCGCGGGCGCCCAAGGAGCTGCGCACAGAGCTACGCCTAGCGGAAGGCGTACGCCACGCCAAAGGTGGTCACGTAAGGGGTCAACCCGTCTTGCCGGTAGCCCGGCCAGCGTTGCGCCTCAAAGTCGACGGCACGCAGCACGTAGTGGCGCGAAAGGTCGATATCGAGACCTCCACCAAACGCATACACGAAATTCGAATCGTGAAAGTGAGGAACGTTGTCGTATTGATACTGGAATTCGCCCAGGCCGAAAAGCGCCTTCCCATAGAGGTTCAGGCGCTTGCGACGATAAATATAACGCGGCCCCACCAGGTAGGTGTCCTGGCCGATGTCGGTCGGCGTGATGTAGCTGACCAGGTGAATGTCCGCTTCGGCGCCGAGATGCTGGCCAAAATCAACATCTCCGAAGACAGAAACTCCCTTGATGTAGCGTGTTCCGTAATCAGGGGACGCAATCGAAACGCCAGCTCCGGCCTGGAAACTTACGGCTCTGGTGGCGGTGGGAACTGCCTGCGCCAGCGCATTGGCGCTCAGAGCACTCAGGAGCGCCAGAGCGCAGAAGAGTGCGGGGCGATCAGTCATCGGCTAGGCTCCTGCGGCGGACGAGATCAGGATTGGCCTGACCCGTCCGGAAACAGCGAATCGGGGGAACGCTACCAAAAGAGCACTCCCCCGGATTCTACGTTATCGCTGCGGAGCAGGGGCGGGCGCCGCTGCGACAGGCGCTGCCGTGTTGTCTGCGGGTTGAGCCGCCTGGGTGTCGGTAGCCGCCGGAGCAGCCGCCTGGCCAGTGGTCCCCGTCGGCGCGTTCGGGTCAGCCGGTGCCGGTGTGCCTGCCGGAGTCGCCGCGGGCTGCACAGGTGCCTTGTAGTAGCTGAGCTTCAGATACACCGGCTCAACCTCGAAGGGCATTTTGTCTGCCGCCGTAATGATCGGCTCATACGCTGTATGCATCGTCAGCAACTGGTCGGTCCAGGGATCGTAGCGCAGGAAGCTCGACAGCGGCATGGCCGCCTGCTGCTTCAAATCCTTCATGTCGAGTTTCGGTGCCTTCGACATGAGCGGCGCCATCCAGAAGGTCTGGTCGGTATCGCTCTTCACCAGGCCATCCCCAAGCATCGGCTCGTTCAACGCCTTGAGCGCTTTAACCCGCTGGTTCAACTGCTGCAGGTAGAGGCCGAAGTACTGCTGGCCATCCACGAGCTCCTTGGCGCTCAACAGCTCCATCGCCTTCTTGGCCGCTGCCGTGTTGTCAGCGTCGGTGTGGTGCATGGGAATGCGATTGAACACCGAAGTGGACGGAAAGAGCAGGCGGTCATTGAACGCGTACTTGGTGTCAAGCCGGTGACCCAGGATGATGTGCGCCAGCTGGAAGGCCAGCACGGCGTTCAGGTTACCCATCTGCTGCGCACCGTCCTGTGTCACCACCGCGGTGGTGTCGACCAGGCTCTTCGAAAGAATAATGGTGTTGCCGATCGCCACCGACTCAAGCGGTTGTGTCAGCAAGGTGCGCACGTGCACTGGACGGGCAAGCGTAATGCCGTTGTAGGCGAGGATGTTGCCCGCAAGCGCCTCGAGCGTTTTATCAAACTCACTCGGGGCGTCGAGCAGACCGGCCTGAAAGAGCCGCTCGATGACGTTGTCCTCCGCCTGCTGTGCCCAGGCGCGCTGTGCGCCAAGCGGCGAAATGTCCTGCGCTTCGGTCGACACGTCCGTGGCGCCGACCACGTCCATGGAGGTGTTCTCGCTCTCTGGCGGTGGCACCTTCAGCACATAGCCCCAGATGTGATTCACAGCCTTGAACTTGAGTGTGCGCGACGTGCTCTTCGGATCGCTCTCCTCGACGTAAAAGGAGGTCGGCAGCCAGAGGTCAGGCTGGACGTTCGTGCGCCAGCTGTCGAAGTGGTAAAACTCCTTGTACGTCTGCTCGGTCCCCGCAAAGTCGCCGTTGAAACGCACCACATTGCCGTCACGGGTCTCAATCCAGATACGCCCAAAGAACCGCCCGAAGGAACTCTTGCCCGAAATGGGCTGCACGTCAAACACCGCCGTCGGCGTGTTTCCCAAGAAGTCATTGCGCACATAGACAAACGTGTAGTGCTGCCGGTCAAAGCTGTTCGAATCCATCAGCAACATCTGCACAAAGCCGGACTCGTGAAAGTTCAGGTGAAGGCTCGATCCGAGACCGGTCACGTAGGAGGCAGAGTGCTTGAAAAAGGCCAGCTTGCTATTGCCGGAGGTGCCTTTCGAGGTGTTCTCATTCACCTGGAACGACTCGTCGCCGATGATCTTGCCAAAATCCACGCGGGCCAGGAAGTGCTGATCCGACTCAGGCACCTGGCTCAGCACCGGATCGGGCTTCATGTTCTGAATGTAAGTCTCAACGATCGGCGCGCGCTCCTTCACCGTCTTGATCACGGCCTTTTCGCGAAGAATGGATTTGTCGATCAAGGCATTCTGCGCTGGCGTCAGCTTGCGCGGCGGGTCTTCTTGCTTCTTCTTTTTGCCGACGAGCGGCAGTTTGGCAGCGCTGGCCGGGAGGGCGGATAAAGCCAGAGCTGAGAGGAGAAGACCCGTGATGGACTGCTTCCGGAAGATCATGTGTACTCCTGCGGTTGACCCGTTACGGTCTTCCTGGGTGGTGATGCTGGTTCAAAGTCGCGCAGGCAGGCAAAGACATCAGCCGGCGAGCTGGAAGGCGACATTCACGACGCCTTCCCAATCCATGGGGGATCCCGAGGCGTCCACGGCAGGCTGGAAGCGGGTTGACTGGACGGCGCGGACCGCCGCCTCGTCAAGCCCGTGACCGAGCCCGTTGGTGACGCCGAGGACCTGGACCGTACCCGCCGACGAAACGCGGAGGCGGACAGATACGGTTCCCTCGATGTGAAGTTTCACGGCCTCATCCGTGTACTGAGGACGCGGCTTGAAAAGAACCTTGGGACCGGAACGCTGGGCAACCTGCGTCGGTGCCGCTGGACGGGGCATAGCCGGAGCTTGCGTCTGCCCCAGATTAACCGGGCCCGCGACGCGACCGGTCGAGTTCAGCGGACCAGTTCCACCGGCGACGCCCAGTTTGACGCCCTGGACGCTGCGCGTTCCGTTACCGGCCATGTTCGTTCCGCCGGGTGAGCCGGAGCCGAGCGAGACTTTCGTCGCGCCCATCCCACTGTTCGATGCAGGCATCCCGGCCATCCCGCGCTGGCCCAGATCAATGGCGCTGGTGGCCGGCCGGTTGGACGGCGCAATCGGATTGTTCGCCTGACCCAGCGATACCGGCGCCGGGTGATTGTTGGCCATGACACTGGCAGCCTGCGGCTGGGCCAGGTTCACCACCCGCGGTGCCGGGGGTGCCTGGACGGCCTTGGGCGGGGCAGGCGCAATTACCGGCGTCGGCTGCGTCATCTTGATCTCTGGCGGTTTCGGCAGGTCCGGCAGCTTCACCTCAGCCTGCTGGATCTTGGGCGCCTCCACCTTGATCTTCGGCGGCGGCGGCAGCTTCACGACTGGCTTCGGCGGCTTCACCGGCTCCGGCTCCTTCATCGGAATGGGCTCGGTCAGGGTCGTCAGCTTCTGGCGGTGGTCGATCGTCTTCTTCGCGGCAGCGCTGATGATGATCACGCACAACGCAATGATGATGTTCAGGGTGACGGACGTAGCCACGGACGATTTGCTCTGCTGGCCGTCGTTGAGTACGCCGAAGTGAGCAAACTGCATGCTCTTGGGCGGGTTCGTGTCGTCAGTACGGAGCGGCTTAGCCATATAGAGAGGAATCCTTGTATTGCTTAGACCTCTACAGCAGGAGCGAGGATGACAATGAGTCCTTCAACGCGGCAGAGTGGGCGGTTCTGGAGATGGGAGCATGTTGTGGTGAGAGCGAGCGACACCACCGGAGGAACACGGAAGAAAAGGCGGTGACGCACGGAGAGGTGCTGGCTATGCCCAGCAGACCCTCCTCCAAGGAGACGGATACCAACAGCAAAAGGGTTGTTGTTGCCAGGTGTCATTTGCGCTCCGCCTCCCCTTCCCTGCTCTTTGTTCCATCTCTAGGTTACTTGAGAGAGTTTGCCGCACGACATCTATCTGTGCACTGGTACTTTGGTTGTACGCTTGCTAGCAAGCGCGGAGACGACCATGAAGGTGCTGGTGACAGGGGGCGCGGGCTACATCGGGGGAACCGTCTCGAGGCTGCTTTTGGAGCGCGGCCATGACGTGACAATCTTCGATAACCTCAGCCATAGCAATAGATCCGCGGTGGCGTCCGATGCCCGCTTTATTCAGGGAGAACTCGCGGACCGCAACCTTGTCGAGCAAACCCTGACCGATGGTGCCTTCGACGGCGTCATGCACTTTGCGGCTTTGATCGAGGCAGGCGAAAGCATGCAGAAGCCGGAGACCTTTTTCCGTAACAACACCGCCACAAGTTTAACGTTGCTCGAATCCATGTTAAAACTTGGCCCGCGTCGCCTTGTCTTCAGCTCCACCGCGGCCTGCTATGGCGAGCCGGAATCGACGCCGATCCTCGAAGATGCCCCGCTCAAACCCACTAACCCCTACGGAGAGAGCAAGTTACTGGTCGAGCACATGCTCCGCTGGTTCAACCAGCTTCACGGCTTCCGCTATGCCAGCCTGCGCTATTTCAACGTGGCCGGTGCGGTTCGAGGGTACGGCGAGGCGCACGAGCCGGAAACCCACCTCATCCCGCTCATCCTCGACGTGGCACTCGGCCGTCGGCCCTCCATCAAGATCTTCGGCGAAGACTACCCCACCAAGGACGGCACCTGCGTTCGCGACTACATTCACGTCGAGGACCTCGCCGACGCGCATCTCCTCGCCCTGCACGCCCTTGAGGCCACCTCCAAAATGATCTACAACATCGGCAACGGCCAGGGCTTCACCGTTCGTGAGGTCATCGACTCGGTCAAGCGCGTCACCGGACGCTCCATTGCCGTCATTGAAGAACCCCGCCGTCCAGGCGATCCCGCAGTCCTGGTCGCAAGCTCGGAGAAGATCAAGACCGAGCTCGGTTGGACACCACGCTTCGCGGACCTGGACACCATCGTCAAGTCGGCGTGGGAGTGGCACCAGCAGCGGTACGAGCCCTAAGCCGTGCTGGGCAGCATGTTCCACCTGGGTGTGCCGCTCGGAGAAAAGATTCTTCGGCCGGTCGTCGTTTACCTCTGCCTCATCGTCTTCCTTCGCCTCTTCGGCAAGCGCGAGCTGGCCCAGCTGAACCCCTTCGACCTGGTCGTTCTGCTTAGCCTGTCCAACACCGTGCAAAACGCGATGATCGGCGACGACAACTCGGTCACGGGCGGCGTTATCGGCGCGTTCTCTCTTCTGGCCATCAACTGGCTGCTCATGCGCCTCTTGTTCCGTGCGCCAAAGCTCAACGCCACGCTCCAGGGAACGAAAACCGTGCTGATCCGGGCCGGGGTAGTCGACCACGACGCCATGCGGCGGGAAACCCTCACCGAGCTCGAGCTGACCGATGTTCTCCACCGGCAGGGCTTCGAAGACGCCTCAGAGATAGAGCAGTGCGTTCTCGAGCCGAACGGAACCTTCTACATCGAAGGCAAAAAGCCGGGGGCGGACGACCAGCAGCGGGCGGAAATCCTCGATCTGCTGCGGAATCTGTCAGCCGAGGTCCAGCAGCTCAAAACGCAATTGGCGCAGCGCCCGCAGCCCTGAGCCAGTCTCACAACTGGGGAAATCGAACAGCCCGCATCGACGCACTGAAGCCGTTCCGGCCGGTGTTCGCCGTCCCAGTTGCCCTGAAGCCGTCGTTAGCTTAGCTTCGGTGTCACCACCTGCGACCCCTGGAGGATCTCTGTGTCGGCATCACCGGACGAGCAACAGCAGCAGCACCTCAGCTCCACCCTGCGAGAAGATCGCGTGTTTCCCCCGCCGGAAGCCTTTGCGCGGTCGGCACGCATCCCGGACCTCCCAACCTATGAAGCGATGTACCGCCGCAGCGTCGAAGACCCCGATGCATTCTGGGCCGAGGCAGCCGCCGAGCTGGAGTGGTTCGCTCCCTGGAACGCAGTATGCGAAGGCGAGATGGGCCATGCGCGGTGGTTTACCGGCGGCAAGCTCAACCTCTGCCATAACTGCGTCGACCGGCATGCCGCGGGCGAGCGTGCCCAAAAAACGGCGCTGCTTTGGGAAGGTGAGCCGGGCGAGGTGCGGCTGCTTACCTATGCCGAACTCCATGCGGAAGTTCAGCGCTTTGCGAACGTCCTCAAGAGCCTCGGCGTCCGGCGCGGCGATCGCATCGCCATCTATATGGGCGTTTGCCCAGAGCAAGCTATCGCTCTGCTCGCCTGCGCCCGCATCGGCGCCGTGCACTCTGTCATCTTCGGCGGCTTCGCGGCGCACGCCCTCGTCGACCGGATCAACGACGCGCAGTGCGTCGCACTCATCACGCAGGACGGCAGCTTCCGGCGTGGCGCGGAAGTGCGGCTGAAAGAGATTGCCGACGAAGCTTTGCGGCAGTGCCCCTCCGTTAGGAAGGTCGTCGTTCTCCGTCGCTCAGGCCGTGCGATCTCCATGTCCGAAGGTCGGGACGTGTGGTGGCACGAGGCGATGGCCGCCGCCTCGCCCGACTGCGCGGCCGAGTGGATGGACGCTGAGGATCCGCTTTACCTGCTCTACACCTCCGGCACCACCGGAAAGCCGAAGGGCCTCGTACACACGACCGGCGGCTATTCCGTGGGAACCTATCTCACGTCGAAGTACCTCTTCGACCTCCGCGACAGCGACGTGTACTGGTGCACCGCCGACATCGGTTGGGTGACCGGCCACAGTTACGTCCTCTACGGTCCGCTGCAGAACGGCGCGACGGTCGTGCTGTACGAGGGCGCGCCAAACTTCCCCGAACCGGACCGCTTTTGGCAGATCGTCGAGCGGCACAAGGTGTCGGTCTTCTACACCGCGCCGACCGCCATCCGCGCCTTCATCAAGTGGGGCGACAGCTGGGTACGCAAGCACAACCTCGACTCGCTGCGGCTGCTCGGAACCGTCGGCGAACCCATCAACCCAGAGGCCTGGATGTGGTTCTACCGCGAGATCGGCGGCGAGCGCTGCCCTGTCGTCGATACCTGGTGGCAGACCGAGACCGGCGCCATCATGATCGCGCCCATGCCGGGCGCCGTGGCGACCAAACCAGGATCGGCGACACTTCCGTTCTTCGGCGTTGTGCCTGAGATTGTCACCGCCTCGGGCGATCCGGTCCCGACAGGACAGGGTGGTCTTCTGGTGATCCGCAAACCCTGGCCCTCAGCCGCGCGCACCATCTACGGCGACGACGAGCGCTACGGGAAGACGTACTTCGGCGAGGTGCCAGGTTGTTACTTCACCGGCGACGGCGCTCGGCGGGATGCCGACGGCTACTTCTGGCTCATGGGGCGCGTGGATGACGTCATCAACGTCAGCGGCCATCGCCTGGGCACCATGGAGATTGAGTCGGCGCTGGTGGCGCACGCCAGGGTCGCCGAAGCCGCGGTGGTCGGCCGGCCGGACGAGATGAAAGGACAGGCAATTGCCGCATTCGTCACCCTCGAAGGCGGTTCCGAGCCCAGCGAGGCGCTCAAGCAGGAACTTCGGCAGTGGGTCGCCAAAGAAATCGGTGCCTTGGCCCGGCCAGACGATCTGCGCTTCACCGAAGCTCTGCCCAAGACGCGCTCCGGCAAGATCATGCGCCGCCTTCTGCGCGAACTGGCGTCAACCGGCGACGTCACCGGCGACATGACAACGCTTGAGGACTTCAGCGGCCTGGCAAAGCTGCGGGAGAAGGACGAGTAGTGCGCGCCTACTGCAGCTTGACGCTGGGTTTGGTCGGCAGGATGAAGTGAAAGGTCGTCCCGCGACCCTGAACGCTGGTCGCCCAGATCCTTCCACCGTGCTGGTTGATGATGGAGCGGCAAATGGCGAGGCCAAGGCCGGTTCCGCCCATCGCGCGGGAGTCCGACGCGTCCACCTGATGGAAGCGCTCGAAGATGTGCTCGAGCTTGTCCGCGGGAATGCCGCGGCCGTGATCCTCTACCTCGATCAGGGCCTCGCTCTCGTCAATGGTGCGCGCGCGCAGCTGAATCTGGCTGCCGGCGGGCGAGAACTTGATGGCGTTCGAGATGAGATTGGTGAGCGCCTGCAGGATGCGGTCAGGATCGGCCCAGACCTCGACACCGGCGGACTTGCACAACATGCGAATGTTCGCCTTCGCCGCGGCTGCGGCCTGCAACGCCGACGCGCGGGTGAGGAGGTCGTCCATGGAGCACATGGTGCTCTGGAGGTCGGCCTTGCCGGAAGAAATGCGTTCAAGGTCGAGGATGTCGTTGACCAGGCGAACGAGGCGGTCGGTATTGCCGAGAGCGATCTCGAGCATCTGTTGCATCTTTTCGGGACGCTTCGACAGAGCGCCGCCCGTGACGAGGCCGAGAGCGGCGCGCAGCGAGGTAAGCGGCGTGCGCAGCTCGTGCGAGACGGTGGAGATGAACTCGTCCTTCATCCGGTCGAGCGCGCGGCGTTCCGTCGTGTCGGTAAAGGCCACGACGACGCCGACCGCTTTGCCGGTGCCCTCGCCTTTGGAGTCGGTCTCGATCTGCGGACGGGCGACGTATTCGACCGGAAAGCTCGTGCCGTCTTTACGCCAGAAGACCTCGTTCGAGATGCGGACTGTTTTGAGGTCGGTGAGCGTGCGCAGGACGGGACACTCGTGGTCGGGATACGGTGAGCCGTCTGCACGGCTGTGATGCGCGACGGCGTGCATGTCGCGACCGAACAGCTCCTCGTGCTTGTACCCGAGCGTCTGGGCAGCGACGGAGTTGATGACGGTGATCTTGCCCTCGAGATCGATGCCGAAGATGCCTTCGCCGACCGACTCGAGGATGGAGTTGGACTGACGGGTGAGCGTGCGCAGGCGGCCTTCCACGCGGACCTGCTCGGTGATGTCCACACCAAAGCCGAGCACATATGGGTCGCGGTCAGGCAGGGCGATGAGCTTGTTGCGGTAGGCAATCACGAGCACTTCGCCGTTGGCATGGCAAAGGTGCATCAGGCCGCGGTCTTCGCCGGTTTGCCTGACCCGGGCGAGGTAGCGGGCAAAGCTGGCCCGCTGCGGAGCTTCCATGACCTCGGTGAGCGACTTGCCGACCAGCTGCTCCACGGTGCGGCCGACGCTTTCCGCGCCGTGGGCGTTGACGGAGAGGAGCTTTCCCCTCAGATCATGGGTGCAGACCATGCCGAGCGAACCCTCGACCAGCTGGCGGTAGCGCGCCTCACTCTCGCGGATGGCGACTTCCGCCTCGCGCTGGCCGGTGACGTCGATGCCAGTGGTGATGACGAAGGCGAGCTGGCCCTGCCCGTCGAACAGGGCGTTGGCCGACCAGGAGATGCGGCGGATGCTGCCGTCGCGGTTGATCCAGCGGTTCTCGAACGTCGCGGGAAACTGCCCAGCGCGCATCTGCTCGAAGTGACGCATCGCGCCGGGGACGTCTTCCCGGGGGATAACCTTGTCCCACAGGTAGCGGCCGACGAGGATGTTGAAGTCGTATCCGGCGGCGATCTCGCAGGCGCGGTTGAAGCGGACGATGCGGCCGGCAGTGTCGAAGACAGCGACAAGAGCGCCGGCGGTGTCGAGCACGGCGGAGACGAAGTTGCGCTCGACGGTGAGAGCGGACTCGACACGCTGGCGGGAGCGGGCGGAGCGCTCCACCTGGCGAATGCGGCCGAGCAGCTCCAGGCGCGTGGTGATCTGGCGGCTGAGAACGGTGAGTGCATCGGCCTGCTGCACGGTGAGTCGACGCGGAGCGCTGTCGAGCACGACGAGGGCCCCGACCGCGACATCTCCGGGCGTGGTGATCGGCGCGGCGGCGTAGAAGCGGAATGCGCGGCTGTCAATGAGGATGCCTTCGGGGCCGAAGTCAGGATCCTGGCGCGCGTCGTGGAGCTCGTAGACGGAGTCGCCGAGGACGGTCGTTTGGCATGGGGTGCTGCCAAGCGGGAGCTCCGTGGCCTGAAGTCCGACGCGGGCCTTGATCCAGATGCGGTCGGCGCCGAGCAGGGTGATGGCGGCGAAAGGCGTGTCGCAGATCCCCGCGGCCAGACGGACGATGTCGTCGAGGTCAGGGTCGGTTGTCCCGTTGAGCACCTCGTACTGGCTAAGTGCTTCGATCCGAACGGCTTCGTCTTGGACTAAAAGGGCATTCATCCGGGTCGCCTCCATGATACGGGTGCGAGCTGGGCGGCTGCGTGCCACTTTTGGGGGAGACGCGAGCGGCTACGGCTTGGGGAGGGTACAGCAGGAGGTGGGCGGCTCGTCGGCGGAGGCGTCGAGGGCGACCTTCCACTGACCATTCGCCTGCTTGCGCCAGACGGTGATGTATCGGCCCGAGGTGACGACGGGCTGGCCGGCTTTTTCCTTGGAGTGGCCTTCGTAGTGTCCCC
>CAXUCK010000035.1:0-15400 GCA_964249375.1 uncultured Acidobacteriaceae bacterium | reverse complement strand
CGATCCCCGTCCCCGTCGCCCCCGTCGTCGGCAGCACCGCCGTCAACTCCGGCTTGTCCGTCTCCGCCGTCCCTTTCGCCCCGGGCGCCCCCTCCGGCCACAGGGACATCGTCTTCACCCATCCCGGCGGCGGCGGCTGCACCGCTTCCTGCGCCTGCGCTCCACCCCCCGTCGCCGTCAACCCCAGTACCGCGCTCAGCCAGGCTCCCCGCATCCCTTTACCCACCTCCGTTTACCTGGCCGTCATCCTACGTCCGCTACCCTCTCCAAAGCCAGTCCGCGCCCTCCTGTGTGGACTGCCCTCCAACAATCTGAAACAATCCAACCCGTACCGACCAGCACCAAACGAACTCCCCGGAGCGCACGACATGAGCACAATCACCATCGGCAACAAACTCGTCGGAGACGGCCAGCCCTGCTACGTCATCGCCGAGATCGGCATCAACCACAACGGAGACACGGACCTCGCCAAGCGCCTCATCAGCGTCGCCGTCGCCGCCGGCTGCGATGCCGTCAAGTTCCAGAAGCGCACCGTCGACGTCGTCTACACCGCCAAAGAGCTCGCCACTCCCCGCCCCAACCCCTTCGGCGACACCAACGGCGACCTCAAATACGGCCTCGAGTTCGAGCACGAGGACTACGCCGAGATCGACCAATTTTGCAAGTCCGTCAAGATCCCCTGGTTCGTCTCCCCCTGGGACGAAGGCGCCGTCGACTTCATGGAAGAGTTCGACACCCCCGTCTACAAAATCGCCTCCGCCTCCCTCACCGACGACAACCTTCTCCGCCACATCCGCAGAACCGGCAAGCCCGTCGTCGCCTCCACCGGCATGAGCACCTACGACGAGATCGACCACGCCGTCGATGTCCTCGGCAAGGAAAACCTCGTCCTCATGCACACCACCTCCACCTATCCGGCCAAGTACGAGCAGCTCAACCTCCGCGCCATCCCCGCCATGCGCGAGCGCTACAACATTCCCGTCGGCTACTCCGGCCACGAAACCGGCATCCCCACCTCCGTCGCCGCCGCCGTCCTCGGCGCCTGCATGGTCGAGCGCCACATCACCATGGACCGCGCCATGTGGGGCTCCGACCAGTCCGCCTCCCTTGAGCCCAACGGCATCTCCCGCCTCGTCCGCGACATCCGCCTCTGCGAGCAGTCCATGGGCGACGGGGTCAAGCGCGTCTACGACGAAGAAGTTCCCGTCATGAAGAAGCTCCGCCGCGTCGGCGCCGCCGTGTAGACACCCAACCGCTCGCAAACCCGGCCCATCCGCAGACTTCAACCGTCTGTCCGGATGGGCCGACCTGCTTAAGGGCTTCCGCCCCAAACGTAGCCCCTGACTTTCGCCACACCGGCCGGCCGCCGTCTCCGCCCACCTCAACCCAGTCCGCCTTCCACCTGTCAAGCGCTTCGCTCGACAACCTCCCTGCTCTCAATATCTTGACCCTGGCGCACGGGCTCCCCCACTTCGCTAAACTGGAACTAGGGCAAATCCCAGCGATGGGCACAACCGAAGCCGAAGGGGACGCCGAAGTCATTCATTCCAGGGATTTTGCACCCATCGTCCCTGGAATCAACAATTTGGGGTCGCCCCCTCCACGCAAGTGTCTCATTCTGAGGATTTTCCTCCGGAAAGGCACCCCCGGGGGGAGGGGGAGGGGTAACCCCCACCACCACGGACCGTGCAGCCGTCTCGCTCAACAACAGCCAGGCTCATCGGCCCCGCTCTACACTAAGCAGGCACATGCCTTTCGACCCCCAGAAACTCCTCACCCTCCAGGCCATCGCCTTCGACGTCGACGGCGTCCTCACCGACGGCACCCTCACCTGGTCCACCTCCGGCGAAGAGTCCAAAACCTTCCATTTCGCCGATATCATGGGAATTTCGCTCGCCCGCCGTCTCGGCCTCAAACTCGCCCTCATCTCCGGCGAAGACTCGCCCCTCGTCGACCGCTACGCCGAGAAGCTCCGCATCCCCTTCGTCCGCAAAGGCACCCGCCAAAAGGCCGAAGCTCTCCGCGAGTTCACCACGGAGTTCAGCATCCCGCTCGACCAGACCGCCTTCTTCGGCGATGACCTCAACGACCTCTTCCCCATGGAAATCGCCGGCCTTCCCTGCTGCCCCGCGGACGCCGCCGAAGACGTCCTCTGCTACGTCCAACAGCGTGGCTTCGTCTCCCATCACCGCGGCGGAGACGGAGCCGCCCGCGAGCTCATCGACCGCATCCTCCGCGCTCGCGACCTCCGCGGTCAGGACGTCTTCACCTGGCGCCCGCCCGAGTAGTCGCCCGAACCTCCCCAACCCAGTACCATAAGGACCGATGAAGCTCTCCGATTACATCTTCCAGTTCGTCGCCGACCACGGCGTCCAGCACGTCTTCCTCGTCACCGGCGGCGGCGCCATGCACCTCAACGCCTCCCTCGCCCAGGAACACCGCCTCACCCCGGTCTGCAACTCCCACGAGCAAGCCACCGCCATGTGCGCCGAGTCCTACGCCAAGGCCGTCAACGGCATCGGCGTCGCCCTCGTCACCACCGGCCCCGGCGGCACCAACACGATCACCGGCGTCGCCGGCGCCTGGCTCGATTCCACGCCGACCCTGTTCCTCTCCGGTCAGGTCAAGCGCCCCGACCGCATGTTCGACGCCGTCACCGGAAAGCCGCTCGGCATGCGCCAGCTCGGCGTTCAGGAAGTCGACATCGTCTCTATCGTCACTCCCATTACCAAGTACGCCAAAACCGTCCTCGACCCGCTCGACATCCGCTACGAGCTCGAGAAAGCCTGGTACCTCGCCCTCAACGGCCGGCCCGGCCCCGTCTGGCTCGACATCCCGCTCGACGTCCAGGCCTCCCCCATCCCCGATCCCGCAACTCTCCGCTCCTTCGACGCCACCGAGCACGAGGCCGCGCAGTCGAACGCCAACCTCAAGGACGAAGTCCGCCGCGTCGTCGACGAGCTTCTCAAGTCCTCGCGCCCCCTGCTCTTCGCCGGCAACGGAACCCGCCTCGCCCGTGCCGAGGGGCAGTTCACCGAGCTGCGCACCCTGCTCGACATCCCCACCGTCGCCACCTGGTGCGCCGCCGACCTCGTCCCCTCGGACGTTCCCACCTTCGTCGGTCGGCCGGGCAACGTCGCTGCCCGCGGAGCCAACTTCGCCCTCCAGAACTGCGACTTCCTGCTCGTCACCGGCGCCCGTCTCGACATGGCGATCACCGGCTACGCCCCACAGAACCTCGCCCGCGAAGCCCACAAGGTCGCTGTTGACATCGACGCCGCCGAGCTCGCGAAGCTTCACCCTCACCTCGAGCAGCCGGTCATCGCCGACTGCCGCGCCTTCCTCGACGAGCTTCTTGCCCAGCTCAAGGCCTTGAAACAGCCCCTCGACCACACCCGCTGGGCCGACTGGAACGCACGCGCCGCCGACTGGAAGACCCGCTACAACGTCGTCACCGACGAGCACAGGAAACCCGAAGGCCTGGTCTCCATCTTCAACCTCGCCGAAGTCATCGGCACCGAGTCCAAACCCACCGACAAGCTCGTCTCCGGCTCCTCCGGCTCCGGTATCGAGATCTTCCTTCTCGCCTGTCCGACGCGCTCCGGCCAGCGCATCTTCCACACCGCCGGCCTCGGCTCCATGGGCTACGGCCTGCCCATGTCGATCGCCGTCTCGATCGGCTCCGGCAACGGCCAGACCATCCTTGTCGACGGCGACGGCGGCTTCCAGTTCAACATCCAGGAGCTCGAAACCATCCGCCGCCTGCAGCTCCCCATCAAGCTCTTCGTCCTCAACAACGACGGCTACGCCTCCATCCGCGCCTCGCAGCAGGCCTACTTCGGCTCCGCCCAGATCGGCGCCGACGCCGCCACCGGCCTCACCGTCCCCAACCTCTCGAAGATCGCCGCCTCTTACGACATCCCGGCCGTCGTCATCCACGACCAGACCACTCTTCGCGAAGACGTCCGCAAAATCCTCGCCACCCCCGGCCCCGTCCTCATCGACGTCCACGTCATCCCCGACGAAATCCGCGCCCCGCGCCTTCAGTCTTACCAGCGTGAGGACGGCTCCTTCGTCTCGAAACCCCTCGAAGACCTCTTCCCCTTCCTTCCCAGGGAAGAGTTCCTCGCCAACATGATCGTCCAACCCCTGCCGGAGTAGCGAAAGTCAGTCAACGTTTTCGAGCAATCGTGTTCGCCTCCGTCACCCTCTGTCTTCGGGCACCATGGCTGGCTCTAAAATGCTGCAAGAGGTGACCCATGGCTGCCACGACACTCGTCCAAGCAAATATCGATCCCGTTCTCAAAGGAGAAGCAGAGCGAATCCTGGCCCAGGAAGGTCTCACTCTCGCGGATGCCATCCGCATGGTGCTCATCCGCACCGTTCGGGAAAAAACCGCGCCGGCCGCCCTGTTCACGCCAAACGCCGAAACGCTGGAAAGCCTCGAAGAGGCAAACGCAGGCAGTCTCCCGTCCTTCAAAGACCTTGAGTCCCTGAAGGCGTACCTCGATGCGGACGATTAGTCCGACTACGCGCTACCGGCGAGACTACAAGCGAGAAGCAAAGGGTCCATTTCGACTCACGCTTGATCAGGACCTCGACCCCGTCCTCCTGCTTCTTGCTCACGACATCCAGCTTCCAAGATCCCTGCGCTCAGCGGCGAGTACCAGGGTGCTCGCGACTGCCACATCAGGCCCGATCTCGTGCTTATCTACCGCAAACCAGATACCGAAAATTTGGAGCTCCTGCGCCTGGGCAGCCACAGCGAACTGGACCTTTAGCTCACGGCGTACCCCAGCGAACTCACTCGCACCACCACTCTCCCAAGGAAGGGGCTAGCTTGTCAGCAGAAACCGGGTTCGGACAGCATCCCACACCAGCACCCTCGAAGGGTTATCTGCCGATGCCGCAGCCTCTGCGCCTCTTCTGGCTCGGAGTGGTTCTGATGGCCATCCTTACCGTCCTCTCCACCCGGCTGCTCACGCACCTACACGGCAATTTCTACCCGTACAACGACCCTATCTTCCAAAGAGTCAGCTTCCAGTTCGACTTTGTGTGCTTCAAGCACAGGTTCGCGCAGTTCGGCACTCCCGCCTTCTACACCGCTCCCGATCCCATTCCGTTCACCTATCCCGCTCCCATGACGCTCGTGTACGAATCGTTTTACGGGTACACGCCTCGCCCCCATCTCGACTTTTTGATCCTCTGTGTCTGTGCCTATCTGGCTGCCGCGGCTCTGTTCGCAAGTGCTCTTATAAAGCGCAATGTCCGTCCCGGCACCACACTCGCCTTCTCCGGAACCATCGCTTTAGTCTCGTATCCTGCGATACTGCAACTCTTCCTCGCCAACATGGAAGCCGTCGTCTGGATCATCGTCGCGCTCGGCATCTGGGCCTACGTTGCGGATCGTGACTGGTCGGCCGCAACCTGCTTCGGCCTCGCCGCTTCGCTCAAACTGTTCCCGTTCGTCTACTTCGCCCTCCTGCTCTCGAGAAAGAAATACAAGCAGATCGCGTTCGGCGCACTTGTGTTCGCTGCGGGCACCCTCGTCTCCTTGCATCTCCTCGGGCCTGACATCCGAACCGCAAACCGAGGCATCGAGGCCGGCCTCAAGTACTTTCAGAACATCTACGTCTTCCAGTTCCACGCCCCCGAAAGCGGCATGGATCATTCGCTGTTCGCCATCATCAAGGTCTGTCTCGACGGCCTGCACCGTACAGATCTGCTCCGGCTCATCCTTCGTCCCTACCTCGCCGTTATGGCCACCCTCGGTGTGCTCCTTTATTTTCTGCGCATCGGCCATCTGCCGCTCTTCAATCAGATCCTGGCGCTCACGGTCGTCTCCGTCCTTCTCCCGCCCGTCTCGCATGACTACACGCTGCTCCATCTCTACACCCCATTCGTGATGCTCACGCTGGGTATGCTAACCACCCCGCTGGACGGCCAGGAGCGGCTGCTCGCAACGGCTCTTCTGGCCTGTTTTCTGCTCCTCTTCAGCGCGGAAAATTACCTGATCTACGACGGCCTCCGCTTCGCCGGTCAGGTCAAAGCCGGCGTCCTGATGATTCTCTTTACCATCGCCCTCCGATCGCCGCTCAACCTCCAGCTCTCCCCTCGATCAACCCTCCCGGAGCCGCCGCCATCGCACACCTAAGCTTCATCGCCTGACGCGCCAACCAGCCCCGCTCCCATCGCACGCATCCGAACGTCCATGCGCATTCACACGCTGAAAACCCCGCAGATCAAGCTCGCGTACGAGCTTTCCGGCCCCGAAACCGGCGAACTCCTGTTCCTCGTCCACGGCTGGCCCGACTCGCCGCGCACCTGGGACAAAGTGCTGCCACCTCTCCATGCCGCCGGCTACCGCACTGTCGTGCCGTACCTCCGCGGATACGGCCCGTCAACCTTCCGCCACCGCCTGCTCGGCCGCGCCCCGCGCCGCACTGGCCAGCCTGTTGCGTATGCCGCAGACCTGCTCCACCTCGCCGACCACCTCCGCCTGAAGCGCTTCCACGTCATCGGCCACGACTGGGGCGCCTGGGCCGCCTACGCCCTCGCGGCCCTTGCCCCTGAGCGACTCAAATCCATCGTCACCCTCTCTGTCCCCTTCAAACCCGGCAAACCGCAGCCGCCCACCGCCTTCCCCCAGGCCCAGGCCTTCTGGTACCAGTGGCTCCTCTGCTCCAACCCCGGCGAGAAGCTGTTCCGCGCCGACCCAGTCGCCTTCGGCCGCGCTCAATGGAATGCCTGGAGCCCCGCCGGCTGGTACACCGAAGCCGAGTTCGCCCAGGCCGCCAAAAGCTGGAAAGGCGCCGACTTCGCAAACGTCATCCTCCACGCCTACCGCTCTCAGTATGGTCACGCTCCACTCGATCCTCATTACAGCAAACCTCAGGCCCGCTTCCTCGCCACCAAAACCCTGAAAACCCCCACCACCCTGATCCACGGCATCGAGGACCGCTGCGAACTTCTCGAAACCACCGACGGAGCCGAAGAGCACTTCACCGCCCCCTACAGGCGCATCCTCCTCGCCGGCGTCGGCCACTTTCCCCAACGAGAAGCCCCCGATCAAACCGCCGCAGCGCTTCTCGACCACCTCCGCCGGCACGCCTGATCTCGCCGGGAACGCACAACTTCCTGGTCATCAGCGAAGGCGACCTGCGATACTGAACCGGAACATGCCGCCCGGAACCCTCCCCACCGCCACCAAACATGATGCCAGTGTCGGCGAAAGTGACGCCCGGCCCGGCTTGATCAGCCGTGTCAGCCGCCTTTTCCCTTCCGGCCAGTTCCTTCGCTACCTCCTCGTCGGGGTGTGGAACACTATCTTCGGGTACGGCCTTTATGTCCTTTTCGTTCACCTTTTCAGCAAGGTCCTGCCGCACCGGTATTTGCCGCTCACGGTCGACCTCGCCAGCATTCTTTCTACCCCCATCGGCATCACCAACTCTTTCCTTTGCTACAAATTTTTCGTCTTTCACACCACGGGCAACTACCTGAAGGAATGGCTCCGCTGCTTTGCCGTCTACGGCACCGGCATGATCCCCGGCTTGATCGCTCTGCCCATCCTGACACGTGTTCTCCAGACTGTTCCCGTCCTTCACGGCGTTCTGGCCGGGTATGCCGCTGGCGCCCTGATGACCGGCTTCACTGCCGTTTACAGCTACTTCGGGCATAAGAAGTTCTCCTTCCGCGCCTGACGACCCCGGGGAGCTACACTAAGACCCGCAACCGGAACCGCACTTTGTCCCGAGGCTGAAGCCGCTTGGAATCGCAGAAGACCATCTCCATCGTTACCCCCTGCTACAACGAGCAGGACAACGTCCTCAACCTGTACACCCAGGTTCGCGACGTCATGGCCAGCATCGGCAAGTACCGCTACGAACACATCTTCATCGACAACAGCTCGCGCGACGCGACCGTCGCCATCCTGAAGCGCATTGCCGCCCAGGACCCCAACGTCAAGATCATCGTCAACTCCCGCAACTTCGGCCACATCCGCTCCCCCATCCACGCCCTTTTCCAGGCCAGGGGCGACGCCGTGCTCGGCATCGTCGCCGACCTGCAAGACCCGCCGCCCATGATCGCCGACCTCATCCGCGAGTGGGAGAACGGCGCCTACTGCGTCCTCGGCATCAAGCGCACTTCGGAAGAAGCATCTCTAATGTTCTGGGCACGGAAGCAGTACTACCGCATTGCCGAGCGCCTTTCCTCGATTGAGACGATCCAGAACTACACCGGTTTCGGGCTCTACGACCGCAAGGTTGTCGACCTCGTCCGCTCCTTCGACGACCCGTACCCTTATTTCCGCGGCATGATCGCCGAGATCGGCCTGCCCACGGTCAAGCTCCTCTACGACCAGCCCTCGCGCAAGTTCGGAATCACCAAAAACAACTGGTATACCCTCTACGACATCGGCATGCTCGGCATCATCAACCATTCCAAAGTGCCCCTGCGGCTGGCCACGTTTGCCGGCTTCGGTGGCGCCATCCTGGCCTTCCTCATTGCGTTCATCTACCTGGTACTGAAGCTAGTCTTCTGGTCTCACTTCGAGCTCGGCCTGGCCCCCATGCTCATTGGCGTCTTCTTCATCGCGTCGCTCCAGCTCGTCTTCCTTGGCGTCATGGGCGAGTACGTCGGAGCTATCTACACCCAGGTTCAGAAACGCCCCTATGCCGTCGAACTCGAACGCATCAACTTCGACCATTCCTTTGGCTACCCCAAAACCGGCCCGGTCCAACTCTCCATGCCTGAGGTCGGCTTACCGACGCTGCCCTAATGCACGGATTCGATGTTGTCCGAGCCACCACCTGAGTCATCATCCTGAGCGAACGCATCGGTGTAAGGACGCACGTTTGCTCTCGCCGAGTGCCCGGAGGTCCATGCAAGATCTAGTGAAACGTCAACTTCAGCAGTCCCTCGACACCATGCAGCAGGTTCTCGCGTCCGAAGAGATCCACAACGCGGTGGTTCGGGCTGGCGAGATTACCGCGAAAGCCATGAAGGACGGCAAGAAACTCATGGTCTGCGGTAACGGCGGATCCGCAGCCGACGCCCAGCACCTTGTCGCTGAATTCGTCTCCCGCCTTACCGTTGACCGCCCCGCCCTGCGCGCCGTTGCCATTACAACGGACACCTCGATCCTCACCGCCATCGGCAACGACTACTCCTACGACAACGTCTTCGAGCGTCAGGTCGAAGCCCTCGGCGTTTCCGGCGATGTGCTGCTCGCCATCTCCACCTCCGGCAACTCGAAAAACTGTGTTAAGGCGCTGAAACTCGCGCGCAAGATGCAGATCCAGACGGTCTCCTACACCGGCAACGGCGGCGGCGCCATGCGCGAACTCTCCGACATCAACGTCATCATTCCTTCCTCGACCACCATGAACATCCAGGAGTCGCACATCGCTCTTGAGCACATTTTCTGCATGGTCGTCGAGCGCTGCTACTTCGGAGCAGATTTCGACCAAAGACCGCAGCAGCTGGCCGAGTAGCTCTCGATCGCCATGCCTAGCCGAGCTCTGCCCGCTGACGATCTCGCCCACATCCTCACACGCACGCGCGACCTCTGGCCCGAGCTTCGCGGCGCGCGCATCTTCCTCACCGGCGGAACCGGCTTCTTCGGCCACTGGATTCTCGAGTCTCTTCTGCACGCGAATCAAGCATGCGATCTCGGCGCCAGCGTCACCGTTCTTACCCGCAACGCAGACCGCTTCCGCGCAAACTCTCCGCACCTCGCGCACAGTCCCGCTGTCATCCTGCTCGAAGGCGACATCCGCTCCTTTACCTTCCCGTCCGAGCCGCACACGCATGTGATTCACGCCGCCACGGATTCAGGCGGCCAGCCGTTCGGACGACCTGCTTACGAGCTCGCCGAATCCATCCTCGAAGGGACGCGCCACACCCTCCGCTTCGCCCTCGCGACCGGCGCCACCCGCCTGCTCTTCACCTCCACGGGAGCCGTTTACGGACGCTCCGCTCCGATTCCCGCCATTCCCGAGACCTACAACGGCGCGCCCGACCCGCTGCTTCTGCAGTCTTCCTATGACGAAGCGAAGCGCATGGCCGAGCATCTCTGCGTCTCCTACTCGCACGGTTCGCCGCTCGCATGCGTCATTGCGCGCCCTTTTGCCTTCGTCGGGCCACACCTGCCGCTCGACGCGCACTTCGCCATTGGCAACTTTATCGGTAGCGCCATCTCCGGTAGGCCCATTCACATCCGTGGCGATGGCACGCCTCGCCGTTCCTTCCTCTATATGGCTGACCTTGCGATTTGGCTCTGGCACATGCTGCTACGCGCCCCCGCGAATCGCGCTTACAACGTCGGCTCGCCTCACGGCGTCACCATTGCCGAGCTGGCCCGCATCACCGCCGCGACACTCCGACCTGGCTCCGATGGTGGCAACTTCACCCTCCCCATCCAGATTGACGGCACCCCGGACCCGACCGCAGCCCTGAACTCTTACGTCCCTGACATCACGCGCGCCACGTCCGAGCTTGGCCTTGCCGTGACCATTCCGCTCGAAGAAGCCATTCGGCGTACGGCACTTTGGCACCGTTACCAGCCGCGCAACTGACCGCGTTCCACCCTCCTCGCATTTACACCATCCGCGACCCAAATCGCCATGACGTTAACACGTCCGCTCTCCCCGGTACGACTTGAGTGCCATTTCCCGCCCAAACCGGGACACCTACGCTTGCCCGTAGCAGTGCGCTTCCGCCACTGCCAGCGCTCTTATGCGCGCCTCTCCCAAAGAGGAGCGCAGGACAGGCAACATGCAACCACGGTTCCTTTCCGCCAACTTCCTGCTCGCCTCCCGCGCCACAATGCGCCGGCGATCGACTTTCGGCGGCAACTCGGCGACGGCGCTCCTCGGGCTGCTCGGGTTGCTGCTTCTGCCGTTCGCGCACGCCTCCGTTCAGAATGCCGTCGGAACCCCAAGCAGTCCCATCCCGGTGCTCATCAACCTACCTGCGGGCGGATCGATCAACAGCATCTCTGTCTACACGGGCGGCGTTCTCAACCAGGACTTCTCGCTAGCTGATACCGGCACCTGCAGCAGTTCCGTACCGTTCGGCACGAACCAAAGCTGCACCCTTCACGTCATCTTCACTCCGCAGTACCCCGGCCTTCGGCAGGGCGTCGTCGTCCTGCGCGACTCGAGCAACGCTGTCATTGGATCCACGCCTATCTCGCAGACGGGCATCGGCTCGCTTGGGGTGTTCACCCCGGGCGTCATCAACACGGTCGCCGGTGACCAGAACTGGCTTTACCGCGGTGACGGCGGGCCCGCGACGGCTTCGTCCATCTTTCTTCCGTATGGCATTGCGGTGGACGCCGTCGGCAATATGTTCATCGCCGACTCCAACAACAACCGAATCCGCCGCGTCGACGCGAGCACCGGCAACATCTCAACCTACGCAGGAAACGGCAACAGCGGTCCTTTTGGGGACGGCGGCCCTGCCACCTCGGCCAGCCTCAGCTCCCCCACTTCCATTGCGCTCGATGCCGCCGGCAACGTCTACTTCGCCGACAGTGGAAACAACGCAATCCGCCGCATCGACAGCTTCACCCACACCATCACCACCGTTGCCGGAACCCTCGGCACCTCCGGCTCGTCCGGCGATACCGGCCTCGCCACCCACGCCAGGCTTAACAGTCCGAACGGCATCGCGCTCGATGGCCAGGGCAATCTCTATATCGCAGACACCGCGAACAATGTGGTCCGCATCGTCGACCTGAACCAGAACACCATTAACCGATTCGCCGGCAACTACTCGCAGAATTACAGTGGCGATGGTGCGGCGGCGATCAACGCCGCGTTGAATTCACCCTGGGGGGTCACGGTCGCGCCGACCGGTGAGCTCTACATCGCTGACCAGTACAACCATTGCATCCGCAAAGTCGCCCTAGACCTCACCATCAGCACCGTCGTCGGCAACCACAACCAGGGCTACTCCGGAGATGGCGGGCCGGCGGCCGCGGCCGAGCTGAACGAGCCTGCCAGCATTGCCATCGATGCTGCCGGCAATCTCTATATCGCAGATTCCGGCAATAACTACGTGCGCAAGGTCAGCGTCACCACCGGCTTCATCTCCTCTGTCGTTGGGAATGGATCTGAGTCGTTCGCCGGAGACACCCTTCCGGCGAACCAGGCCAGCCTCTACGGTCCGTATACCCTGGCGATCGATGGACCCGGCAATCTCTACATCGCCGACCTATTCCACAATCGCATCCGCATGGTTTCGAGCAACGCCGACACGCTCAGCTACCCCGACATGCGGGTCATGCGCACCTCCGCCGCCGAGACTCAGACGCTCGAAAACGACGGCAACGCCCCGCTGAACGTCACCTCCCTTCAGGCCATCAGCAACGCCACGATCGACCCCGTCACCACCACCTGCTCGGCCGGCCTGCAGATTGCCATCGACGCCACCTGCGTGCTCGGTGCAAAGTTCTCGCCCACCGTCACCGGCAGCAACGTCACCGGCAGCATCGCCATTCAGACCGATGCCGCGAACAGCCCGGACACCCTGACGCTCGAAGGCAACGTCCTCAGCCTCGACCCGCCCACCATCACCCTCGTCACCAGCGGAACTCCCGCGGCAACCGGTTCGCTCGTCACCTTCTCGGTCACCGTCACCAGCGCTGGCGTCACGCCCACCGGCACGGTCACCTTCATGGACGGCAACACCACGATCGGCACGGCCACGCTCAACAGCAGCGGCGCAGGCAGCTACGGGACACGTGCGCTCATCGTCGGCACGCACAGCATCACGGCGTCCTACTCCGGCGATACGAACAACGCTCCGGGCGTTTCCACCCCACTCACGCAGGTGATTCGCGACGCGACCACGCTTCTGCTCTCCCCCAATCCGAACCCCGCCACGGTTCGCGGCAGTGTCACCTTCACCGTCACCGTCTCGGGTGACACCATCGCGCCTACCGGCAGCGTGCAACTCTACGACATGAATGCGCTCATTGGCACTGCCACGCCGAATGCAGGCGTCGCAACGTTCACCACCACGACACTCGCCGTCGGCTCCCACCGTATGCAGGCCACCTACTCCGGCGACAGTCACTCGCTCCCGAGTAATTCCAACACTGTCTACGAAACCATCAATCAGTCACAAACTTCGACCGCACTCACCTCCAGCAACAACGACGCCACCGTCTCCAACTCGATCAACCTCATCGCCACCGTGACCAGCGTCTCCGCCGGGACACCCACGGGCAACGTCACGTTTACTGAAGGAACCACCGCCCTCGGCAACGTCACCCTGGACTCTCACGGCACCGCAACGCTGCCGCTCTCGACCCTTGCCGTCGGATCGCACAGCATCACGGCCACCTACAACGGCGACACGAACAACGCCACCAGCACGTCCCCTTCGTTCGCGCAAACCATCGAGCAGATCTCGACGACGGTCACACTGGCGTCTACCGCAAACCCTTCAAACTCTGGCACAAACGTCCACCTCACCGCCACCATCACACCCTCGCAGGTCGCCACCGGCGTCCCGCTCACTGGCAACGTCACCTTCTTCGACGGATCGACCTCGCTCGGCACCGTGACCACCACCAGCAGCGCCGCTTCGCTGGATGTCAGCACACTCTCGGTCGCAACCCACTCCCTGACTGCCACCTACAACGGCGCAGCCGACTACGCCACCAGCACGTCCGTCGCCATGCCGCAGCAGGTGCAGAAGGCCAGCACCAACGGCAGTCTCACTCCGTCCGCGAACCCCATCATCGCGGGCAGGTCCGTCATCCTCACCGCCGCCCTCACGAGCCCAGGCGTCACCCCGACTGGGAATGTCACCTTCCAGGACGGCGCGACGGTCCTCGGGCAGATCGCCCTGAACAGCCAGGGCGTGGCCACCTTCACCGTCAACTCGTTCAGCCCAAACACACACGGCCTGATCGCGAGCTATGCGGGCGACGGCAACAGCCTCCCCTGCAGCCTCACGCTCAGCCTCGTCGTGCAGCAGGCGACTACGGCTACCGCTCTTTCGGCCTCTCCGAATCCGTCGGTCGTCGGCACCCCCGTCCTGCTTCACGCGACCGTGACCGGCAACGGCGGAACACCGACCGGCGTTGTCGACTTCCGTGATGGCGCAACCGATCTCGGTACCGGGCAGCTCGCGGCGAATGGCGTCGCCACCCTCTCCGTCTCTTCGCTCGGCGTCGGGCCGCACACTCTTTCCGCCGTGTACGGGGGCGACA
Source organism: uncultured Acidobacteriaceae bacterium (assembly GCA_964249375.1). Classification (GTDB taxonomy): domain Bacteria; phylum Acidobacteriota; class Terriglobia; order Terriglobales; family Acidobacteriaceae; genus Edaphobacter. Next base: position 1,173 of record CAXUCK010000035.1, on the reverse strand, counting down.
CCAACGACGCCGGCAGCACCGCCCCCGGCCTCGCTCAGACCGTACAGCAAACCACCACCAGCACCGTCCTCACGCCCACGCCAAACCCAGCCGCTCAGGGGAGCGTCATTCAAGTCGCTGTTCGCGTCACCAGCAACGCGGGCGTCCCTGCTGGCTCCGTACAGCTGCTCGACGGCTCGTCTCCGCTGGGCAACATTGCCCTTAACAACGCCGGCGTGGCTGTCTTCCCCGTCAGTACACTCGCCGCCGGACCGCACAATCTCTCAGCCAATTACCTGGGCGACACCAACAACGCGCCCAGCTCCTCGCCCGTTGTCGTCGAAGTCATTCAGCCGACCACCACCGTCACCCTCAGCTCCGACCACAACCCGGCAAACGCTGGCGCCGTTCTCACTCTTTCCGCCGCCGTCAGCGGATCGTCCGTTCTTCCCACCGGCACCATCACCTTCCGGGATGGCAACGCCGTCCTCGGCACTTCCCCCTTGAGCAGCTCCGCCACCGCTCAGCTGCGCCTCAGCACGCTCGCCCCGGGCACGCACCTGCTCACGGCCACCTACTCGGGCGACAGCAGCAACGCCGCCAGCGCCTCCGCCGTCTACAGCCAGACCGTGCAGCAGGCCGCCACGCAAACCGTCCTCTCGACCGGCAGTACGACCGCCACAGTCAGCAAGTCGGCGACGCTCACGGCTACCGTCACCGGGAACGGAGGCGTCCCGACCGGCACCGTCACCTTCCTCGATGGCCAAACTTCCATCGGACCCGCATCGCTCGGCACCAACGGGACCGCTTCCCTCTCCGTTGCGACCCTCACCCTGGGCCAGCACGCCCTCACGGCGGTCTACACCGGTGACGTAAACGATGTCACCTCTACTTCCCCGCCGCAACAGTTTACGGTTGTCAAAGCCGCGCCCACTCTCTCCATCAGCTCAGCTGCAAACCCCTCGCTCGGTGGTGCGATGGTCAATCTCACCGCCGCCCTTAGCTCTGGCGTCAACTCCCCCTCCGGCCTGATCACGTGGACCGACAACGGCGCTCCCCTGGGAACATCCGCGCTTGGCGCAAATGCCGTCGCGACGTTCGCTTCAAGCACCTTCTCCGTCGGCCAGCATCTTATCGGCGCCAGCTTCCCCGGCGACGGCAGCAACTCCGCCGCTGCCTCCCCCACGCTCACTC
>CAXUCK010000034.1:0-15640 GCA_964249375.1 uncultured Acidobacteriaceae bacterium | reverse complement strand
GAGGTCGGCCGCGGCGCGCGGCGGCGGCGTAGGGGGCACGGGCAGCGAGATGGGGGCCGGGTAACTCATTCGGGAAAACGGCTCTGCTCCGAAGGGGCGGTGTGCCCGGCGAGGGTCGAACGGACGACTTCGACGGACAAACGACCTACGCTGTTTGTACGAGATACCCGGCGATGGGGGTATCCATCTTCCGTGTCACAGATTCGGGGGCAGTTTGGCACGCAACGCGCCTTCACCTAAGCCGGCGGGCATCTGCGGCGTGCCCGTGCCGGCCGCGGCGGCTTTCTCCAGGCCTCCCTGCACGATGCGCGCGATGCCGAGAATGTCTGTGGCGGCAAGGCTCTGGGCGAGCTGCTGCATGGCGAACCCACGCATCTGCTCCCCGCCGGCGTCCTCATCTTCTTCGCTGCCGGGAACGGTGGCGAAGCTGTGTTCGGCGCCATCGAGCCACTGGCCGATCAGCACCGCTTCGAAATCCGTTGCGGCGCGGGCCAGGCGAGCTTTTTCGCCCGGGTTCGCCGACGTGCGTTCGGCCGACGCCGGCGCACCCAGGGTGATCCCGACAGGGGACACTAGATCACCTCCAGCTCGGCCTCGAGGCCGCCGGCGGCTTTGATTGCCTGCAGGATGGCAACGATGTCGTGCGCGGTGGCTCCGATGACGTGGAGGCCTTTGACCAGCTCGTCGACGTCCGCGCCGTTCGCCAGATGAATGGACCGGGCCTGCTTGTCTTCCACATTGACCTGCGTGTTGGGCACGGTCACGGTGTTGCCGTTCGAGAAGGGTGCCGGCTGCGAGGTGGTGAAGACGGTGTCGACCTGGATCTGCAGGCCGCCGTGAAGGATGGAGACGGAGGAGAGGGTGACGTCGCCGCCAAGAACGATGGTGCCGGTACGTTCATTGATGACGACGTGGGCCGGCGCCCGCACCTGCACGGAGAGCGCCTGCACGCGCGAGATCAGCTGGGGAACGGACGACATGCCCGCGCGCTGCACGTCCACCTCAACACGCCGGCTGTCGAGCGCATCGGCGACGGGCGCACCGAACTCCTTGTTGATGGCCTCGGCGACGTCGCGCGCAGCGGTGAAGTCGGAGTTGCGGAGAAGGAACGAGATCGTGTGCAGGCCGCGGAGGTCGAGGGCAACGCCGCGCTCAATGATGCCGCCATCCGGCACGCGCCCCACGGTGGGGTAGTTCACCGCGCGGAGGTTACCGTTGACGCTTTCGGAGTAGCCGCCGGTGGTGAGTGGGCCCTGCGCCTCGGCGTACACCTGCCCGTCCGTGCCGCGTAATGCGGTGAGCAGGAGCACGCCGCCCTCGAGGCTCTTGGCATCGCCGACGGAGGAGCCGCTGCAGGGTGTTGGCCAGGGTTTGCACGGTGAAGTAGGTTTGCTGGCGGTCGCCCGTGCCCTGCAGACCGACGACGAGGCCGTATCCGAGCAGCTGGTTTTCGCGCACGCCACCGATCTCCGCGATGTCGCGGATGTGCATGGGGCGGGGGGTTGTGGCCGACGCCGCGACCGCGACACAGCACATGACCGAGAGCAACGGGAGCAGAAACGATCGGAGCCGCATGCAGTGCCTCAGAATCCGAAAAGCCAGAGAATGGCGCGGGTGACTGGGTTGGGAGGGCGGACGCTGTCGGAGATGATGCCCTTGCCCTTCATCTCGATCTCGAGACTGGAGAGAGCCGCCGACGGCACCACGTTGGCCGGAGAGATGTCGCCGGGCCGGGCCACGCCGCGAACGATCACCTCTTCGTGCTGGTTGTTCATGTAGATTTGCCGGTGCGCCTCGACGACGAGGTTGCCGTTCGGCAAAACGGCGATAACCTCGCCGGTCATGGCCGTGGTGAAGGTGGTGTTGGAGCTGGTGCTGCCCGCACCCTTGAGCGAGGTGGAGGAGTTGGCGTTGAATAGCGGGTTGGTGCCCGCGGTGGAAAGCGCGCCAATCAGGCCGGTGATGGCGGAGGCTGTCGAAAAGTCGCGCTGGCTGCCCACGTTGCCGCTCTGTGCGGCGGTGGTCTGGACCGATGCCTGAACGATGACCGTGTCGTGGAGCGCACGCGCCTTGTAGTCCGCCGAAGGATTGCCCAGAAGGGCATCGGGGGACCAAAGACTGCCCGCGGTGTGTGTGGTGGTGTACGGTCCCGCGTACTGCGTCAGACGGCTCAGGTATTCGTCGCGCAGCTCTTCGGGACTTTTTTTGGGCTGCTTGAGCGACTTGAGCGAGGCGGCTCCGGCGGCGTTGGCGCACAGGAGAGCGCTTGCCAGGGCGAGCCCGAGCTTTCGGGAATGCGTCATTGCAGGCCTCCTTGCACCGTCGTCGCGTCCACCACAACGCCGCGCCAGGTATGCTTCCGGTCGAGGCTGGCGACGCGCACTTCGGCCCCGGGTGCACCGGTGTCGATGGCGATACCGGGGATCTGAATGCGCATCTGAGCGTCGGTGAGTTGCACCGTCACGCGGGCGCCGACGGTGACGCGCCCACCCGGGATGCCGCGGACGTGTCGCGCGATGTCCGCTCGGCAAAGGCGGCGAGCACGGCACGGTCGTCGGCTGCGTCGACCAGGACGAAAAAGGGCATGCAGTCAGCCGGCTTCCGGCAGGCGAACCGAACCTCGAGAGAACCGTTTGCACGCTGCTGAGCGGCGGTCACCTTAAGTGCGGGCAATTCTGTGCGGGCGCTGAGCGGTCCAGGCAGGTGCAGCCGGGTCTCTCCCACCGGCAGCCCCGCCTCGGCCAGCGTCGCGGCCAGGTTCGCGGTCTGGATCGCATACCGATCTCCTGTCGCCAGCACCTGCGCCGTCGCCACCTGCGCGAGCAGAAGAGCTCCGGCGGCACAGCCAATCTTTACGTGCATCGCATCCGCTCCTTTCCAGGAAAGCTCTACTGCCCAAGCTGGTTCAGCTGCTGCAGCATCTCGTCCGCTGCTTTCACTACGCGCGAGTTCGACTCGTACGATCGCTGGGCGACGATCATCTGTACGAACTGATCGACCACGCTCACGTTCGATTGCTCCAGTGTGGATTGCTGCAAAGCGCCGAGACCTTCGGTGCCGCCGGGAGACCCGACGATCGCTTCGCCTGAGGCTGCGGTGGGCAGATAGATGTTGTTTCCCACGCTGTTCAGGCCGCCGGCGTTGGCAAACATCGCGGTCTGAATGACGCCCACTTTCGAGGCCTGCGTCTGGTTGGGCAGGGTCACGCTTACGGTGCCGTCCGAGCCGATCGCGATGTTGGTCGCGTCCGCCGGGATCGCGATCGCCGGCTGCAGGGCGTTGCCGTCCGCAGTGACCACGTTGCCCTGCGAGTCCAGCTGAAAATTGCCCGCGCGCGTGTAGCCGGTCTGCCCGCTCGGCAGCAGGATCTGGAAGAAGCCGGCGCCTTTGATGGCCACGTCGAGCGGGTTGCCGGTGGTTGCGAGGTCGCCCTGTGTCTGCAGGATTTCGGTTGAGCCCGGACGGACGCCGAGGCCGATCTGCATGCCGGTCGCAACGGTTGTCTGCTGCGTGGCCGCCGCGCCGGGCACAACGTCGCTCTGGTAAAGGAGATCGGTGAACTGCACGCGCCGCTGCTGGAACCCGTTGGTGCTTGAGTTCGCCAGGTTGTTGGCGATGTTGTCGAGGTTGATCTGCTGCGCATTCATGCCGCTGGCCGCGGTGTAGAGAGCTCGCATCATGGGAGAAAAGGTGCTCCTTTGTTCAAATCGTCAAATGTATCAACTGTTGTTACGTATCCGATCAGCCTACGCGCGGCAGATCCTGCGCGGCGGTCTTGTCCATGTCGCCGTCGATCATCGACAGCACGTGGCGCATGGATTCCGCCGAGCGCTGCGCACTGATGAGCGCCACCATGCCTTCGACGGGGCTCACGTTGGAGCCTTCGAGCGCGCCCTGCTCGACTGCCGCGCCAGTGGCGGGGCGCTCCGCGCTGGCTGGCGCGGTGTAGTAGCTCCCACCATGACTCAGCATCTGCGTTCCAGGAGCAAAGCTCGCCAGCTTCAGCTTTCCAGCGATCGTGCCGTTGACGGAAAGCGTGCCGTCGCCGCTGATCATCACCTTGCCGCTCGGCACGTTGATCGGCCCGGTATCGCCCAGCACGGGATCGCCCGTGGCCGTCGTCAGCTGGCCCTTGCTTGAAACCTGAAAGGCTCCGTTGCGGGTGTATGCCACACCGGTTGCGGTCTGGACCTTGAAGTACGCCGGGCCTTTAACGGCCGCGTCCAGATCGTTGCCGGTACGCGTCAGGGCGCCTTCTGTCTCATCCAGCCGCGTGCCGGAGAGCACGCCGTAGCTGTTGGTGACCTGGTTCATGGATGACAGGCGATGGTTGCGGGCCGAGGCCAGTACGGTCCCAAAGACGTTCTGTTCGCCGCGGAAACCGGCGCTGCTCGAGTTCGCGACATTGCTGGCGATTGTGTCCAGCGCCTGGCTTCGCGCCACCAGTCCCGCGCATGCTGCATACAGTCCGCTATCCATGGTTCCCGCCTCTTCTGCTTCCGTGGTGCATGCGGGCTGCCAGCCCGCCTCGGTGAGACCACGGAAACCTACACCGAAGGTTGCAGAGAATCCGGCCCTTGATGCCGCGTACATGAGAACTCGATGTGAACCGGCGAGACCGGGCGCGGAGGCTGCCACGGGGTCTCATTTTCCTTGGAGGGAACATGGCGCTCTGGCTCACGCGCGCGGTTCCAGAAGCTCATGGGCTGCGGCGATCACAGCGGTCCAGACTGAGTGTCGCGACGAGCGGTGTACCTCCTCGAGCGCTCGCCGGAGCGCGGCAGGCAAGCCGTGCGCCCGGGCAAGGCGGTCACAGCAGACCGCTCGGTCGGCCGGCCATGTGCTCCAGCCCAGAACTGCCGGAGCGTCGCCAAGCTCGTGCAGCAGACCCAACAGCCGCGCCGGTTCCGCTGCAACTCCCAGCGCCCCGGCGACATTCTCAGCACACCTGGCGACTCTGGCGGCGTGTTCGGTGAAGCGCGCGAACCGCGCTGACCCTCGACTGACGCGCGCTCCTCCGAGCAAGCGGAGAAGACGCTCCCGCGGCAATCTGGCGAGACATAGCTCCAGACGCGTCGGCAGATCGGTTTCGTCAGGGGCTTCCTCAGCCAGCGCCCGGAAGAGCTGCAACACCGCACCGGGATCGTCGCGCACCAGACGTGTGGCTGCGCGGAGGTCCAGCGCCGGACGCTGCAGCAACAACTCGAGCCCGAGCAGGGTGGTCGGCGACACTGGAACGGCGGGCACCTCCACCGCGGTTCCGCCGGTTGCTTCGGAGCTCCGCAAAGCTGGTTGCTGCTCCTGGGCGAGCGCGGGCCTCATGCGCTCGCGTAGCTCAACGGTTCGGACCGGTCCTGTCCTGCTTTGGCCCGCGTTTGCGTTTCCAACACCTCGGTAACGCGCATGCCGTAATTGCCGTCCACAATCACCACTTCGCCGCGGGCGATCACGCGCTCGCCCAGCATCAGGTCCACTGGCTCCTCGACCTGGCGATCCAGCTCCAGCAACGACCCCGTGCCGAGCTCCAGCAGTTCGCGCAACGTAAGCTGTCGCTGGCCGAAGCGGATGGTGACGGCGAGCGGCACGTCGACGACCCGCTCCATCGTGGTTGGCCGTACAAACGCATCCCGCACGGGTGGGATCTGTGCTGGGGAGGACTCTCCGGTAGGGAACTCCGCTTCCTTGTTCGGATCCATGTTCATCGCTTCGCTCCTTCTTCCTGCTCGCACGCCCGGCCCAGTTGCGCCGCTTTTCGCCGGCCATGCCGCACCGGCGTCACTTCAAACAGCGGGTGACCGTCGACGCTCAGCTTTACCGGTGTCGACACCGGCGCCCGCAAATCGAGCACGTCGCCACGGCGCAGACCAACGAGATCGCCGACCGACAGCCGCAGACCACCGAGCTCAGTTGTCGTGTGCATGGTGCAGTGCATCACGCGATCGCGCAGGCGCAGACCGGGTGTGGCCTGCCGCGCTACGCGCCGTGTCGCTTCTGTCTGGCTGCCGCGGATCAGTGCATTTGCGAACGCCATTGGCAGCACCAGATCGAGCGCTCCCGTTGTGGTCGCCACGCTCATCTCAAAATGCACCAGCGCAACCCGTTCTTCGGCTGCGAAGATCTGTCCGACCACCGCCGGCTTGATCGAGGGCGCGACCGTCACGGCGACCTGGCAAGACTTCCACGCTTTCTCCAGCTGCGCCGCCATGATCTCCGTGACGCTGCGCAGCAGATCTTCGTCGAGGTCGGTCAGCTCGCGCGCCTGGTCGTCCGGCTCGCCCGGGCCGCCCAGCAAGAGGTCCAGCAGGGGAAAGGAGAGCGAGCTGTCAAACCGGGCCAAAACCCGGTCCTGCATCGGTGCAGCGACAAACGGCACCAGGTAACTTGAATGGACGACGGATCCGGCAAATTCGCGGGAGCTCGCCTGGTCGACTCCGAGCAGCTTGATGTCGAGCGCCGATCCGAGGAAGAGGTCGAGCGAATGGGCCAGGTTGCGCGCAAAGCTCTCGTGCACGCCCCGCAGGTGGCGCGTGCTGTCGTTGGAAAGCCGACCGGCTGAACGAAAGTTACAGGGGACGATGTCCCGCGTTTTGGTTGGCCCAACCGGCTGCGTGTCACCAGCCGTTGCACTTGACGAACTCATCGGCATTCCTCCTCTGCTTGCTTCTCATCCATCGCCAACCGGCGGCCATCAGCGGACCACGCCCAGCGTTCGCACCTGCGTCAGCGGCGGGATCTCCGCGGGTGAGATCACGACGATTTTTGGCAGAAATGGTTCGAGCAGACGACGCAGGTAGAACCGCCCAGGCGAGGCGCACAGGAGCACCGGAGGCGCCCCACCCACCTCATCGCCGAAGCTGGCCTGCAAGCTCGACAACACGCGTCTCGCGACCGAAACCTGCAGCGCGCTGGAACTGATCTGATTTGGTTGCAAATTGCTGGCGCGCTGGCATTCTTCTTCGATCGAGCTGTCGAGGGTGACGACCTTGAGCTCGCCGGAGTTGGCCAGCAGGGGCCTCACCAGCGCGCGGCCGAGCGACTGCCGCGCCGCCTCGACCAGCGCAACCTGGTGCTTGTTTGTGGCAGCGGCTTCGACCAGGCTTTCGAGAATCGAGCCGAGATCGCGGATCGACACCTGCTCCCGCAGCAGCTGCTGCAGCACGCGCTGCAGTTCGCCCAGCGTGAGCAGCTTTGGGATCAGCTCCTCCACCAGCTTCGGGTGCGAATCGTTGAGCCGGTCGACCAGACGTTTCGTTTCGCTGCGCGACAGCAGCTCGTGGGCGTTTTGCTTGATGATCTCGGCCAGGTGCGCCGCCAGCACGGAGGTGGGCTCCACCACGGCACAGCCGATCGCAATGGCCTGCGCCTGCAGCTCTGGTTGGATCCACTTGGCGGTGACGTTGAATGCCGGCTCGAACGTTTCGACTCCGGGCAAGTTGATGGCGCCCGGCACGGAGTTGACTGCCAGAAGGCAGCCGCGGCGCAGCTCCCAGCGAGCGATCTCGACGCCTCGCAGCTGGATCACGTACTCCTGTTCTTTGAGCGCGACGTTGTCGGTGATGTGGATCGACGGAACGAGGAAGCCCATCTGCTGGGCCAGCTTTTTGCGCAGGCCCTTCACGCGATTCAGGAGCTGGCCACCCTGCTTGTCGTCCACCAGCGGCACCAGACCGACGCCGACCTCGAGCGTCAGCTCGTCCAGCCGCATGACCGCGTCCATCGGATCGGCGGCGGCGGGCGAAGCCGCTCCGCTCTTGCCGGCTGCGGCTGTAGCAGCGGCCACCTTTTCCTTTTCTTCCAGGGCCGGCTTCATCTTGTAGGCGGCGAACATAAGGCCGCCGCCGAGGGTAAAGAACGCAAACTTCGGCAGCCCGGGAATGAGCCCGAGCGCCAGCAGGACGCCGCCCGCGATCCACAGCAGCATGGGACGTCGCACCAGTTGATCCTGCACATCGAGACCCAGCGTCTTGGTCGAGGACGCCCGCGTGACGACGATGCCGCCCGCCATGGACACCAGCAGCGACGGCAGAATTGACACCAGGCCGTCACCGACGGTCAATACCGTATAGGTCTTCAATGCCTCCGCGAAGGGCACGCCCTGCTGAAAGACGCCGATCAGGAATCCTGCAACGATGTTGATCGTGAGGATCAGAATGGTCGCCAGCGAGTCGCGTTGACTGAACCGCGCCGCACCGTCCATCGCACCGCAGAACTCCGCTTCCTGCGCGATGGCCTCGCGCCTCGCCCGCGCCTGCTCCTCGTTGATCAGGCCGGCGTTGAGATCGGCGTCAATCGCCATCTGCTTCCCGGGCATGGCGTCGAGCGTGAAGCGAGCCGTCACCTCGGCCGTGCGGACCGCGCCATGGCTGATGACCAGAAACTGGATTGCCACGAGCGCCAGGAACAGCACGAACCCGACGATGTAGTTGCCGCCGACAACGAACTGCCCGAACGCCTCGATCACAGCGCCCGCCGCGCCGGGTCCCTCGTTGCCGTGCAGCAAGATGCGCCGGGTGCTGGCGAGATCCAGGCTCAACCGCATGAGCGTCAGCAGAAGAATGAGGCTCGGAAACACGGAGAACTGCACCGGCCGCAGTACCTGGATGGCCGTGAGCAGCACCAGCACGGAGGCGGCGATGCTCAGGGTGAGAAGAAGGTCCAGAATAAAGCTGGGCATCGGCACCAGCATGACGAACAGCATCACCACGGCCGTGACCGGAACGATCCATTCGCCGGCGTTGCGCACCAGCTTCAGCAAAGTGCTTTTGTTCATCGCTGCCCCTCCACCACGCCCGCGGCGTTGCGCGCGCTTCGCTTCTGGTCCTGCTCACGCAGCTCGGCCTGCGCACGGAAGACGATGACCAGGATCTCCGCAACGGCCTGATAGAGCTCGGCCGGGATGGCGTCGCCGACCTCCACGCTTTTGTAGAGCGCCTGCGCCAACGGCTTGTTTTCCATCACCATCACGTCGTGTTCGCGCGCCAGCTGCTTGATTTTTTGCGCCAGCAGATCCGTGCCCTTCGCGACGACCTGCGGCGCACTCATCGCCGGTTCGTACTTGAGCGCCACGGCGAAGTGCGTCGGATTTGTAACCACAAACGTTGCCGTGGGAACTGCCTTCAGCGAGTGCCGTTTGCGCATCGCCCGTTGCAGCTTCCGGATGCGTCCCTTGATCGCAGGATTGCCGTCGCTCGACTTCATATCCTGCTTGACCTCTTCCTTGGTCATGCGCAGCTCGCTCTCGTTCTTGCGCCACGTCAGGCCGTAATCCACCGCCGACCAGGCGAGCAGCACCAGCGCCGACTTCCAGCCGATGCTGAACGCCATGCCAGCCACCACGGAGGTGAGCGCCAGAGGATCGATCTCGGAGGCGCGCATCAGGTCGCTCCAATGTGCTTCGAGGCTTTGTACGCCCAGTACGAGGATGACCGTGAACGGCAGCAACGACTTGCCCATCGCGCTCAAACTGGTCAAGGAGACGATCTGCTTCAGACGGTTTCCCGGGTTGAATCGGTCGAACTTCGGAGAGAGCGCACCGGGGGCGACGTTAATGCCGCCCTGTACCAGGCCGGCCCCGACCGACAGCACGAGCGCAACCAGCAGGCAAGGCACAATCCACCGCAGCACCTCGACCGAGCACCAGAAGAGCAGGGGACCGTTGGCCGAGAGCTCGTCGCTCGCCGCGGCGGCCAGAGCGCTTCCATACAAGCTGCGCCAGTGCGCCGCCATGTTGTCAGCGAGCAGCATCGCCGTTCCAGCGACCCCCATCAACGCCAGAACAGCCGGCAGATCGCGCGAGCGCGCGACCTGGCCCTGCTCGCGCGCCTGCTTGCGTCGCTGCGGTGTGGCTTTCTCCGTTTTGTTGGATTCGGGCATCGGGGGTCTCTAGTGGGCGAGCAGGTGCAGAAGGTGATCGGAAAGCTCCATCGAGCTTCCGAAGAAACGGTCCAGCATTGCCGGCCAGTAGCGCAGCGTGGCGAACAAGAGCGCCAACCCCAGAAGGCTTTTGACCGCAGGCCCCATCAGCATGAGCGGCGCCTGCGGCGCGGCCCGTCCAAGCAGGCCGAGGATGATGTCGGTGAGAAAGGTGGCGGACAGCACCGGCGCGGCCATGTGGACCCCCAGCGTGAACACACTGCCGGCACCGCGCAGCAGAGCCACCGTGAACGCCGCGGACAGGTGAAGTCGGCCCGGCGGTAGCACGGCGAAGGAGCGCGCGATGGCCCGCAGCAACCACAGGTGAACATCCAGCCGAAGAAAGATGAGCAGCGCGACCGTCTGGTGAAAGAGCGCCATCACGGTCGAATCGACCTGCGTCTGCGGATCGAGGATGTTCACGAGCGAGTAGCCCATCTGCACGCTCAGCACCTGCCCGGCCATCTGCACTGCATCGAAGACCAGGTTGGTGGCGATGCCGAGCGCGGCACCGATCAGCAACTCGCCAAAAACGAGTACGGGCCAGTCGCTTAGGTCGCGGTGCGTGAGCGTCGGCGAGAGCGTCGGGTAGAGCAGAGCGCTGATCGCAAGCACGAGCGCGGCCTTGATCCGCGGCGGCACCGACGCGCTGCCAAAAAAGGGCGCAAACAGCATCAGTCCCGAGAGGCGGACGGAGATCGTCAGGAAACCGGTAATCAGGGCCGTCACCGAGAGGGAGATCACTGGAGCACCTTCCCGAAGTCGCTGAGCAGAGCAAAGGTGTAGTGGGTCAGGTGCCGCCACATCCACGGCATCAGAAAGAACAGCGCAGTTCCGGTTGCCAGCAGGCGGGGCACCGCCGCCAACGTCTGATCCTGCAACGACGTCAGCACCTGCACGATGTTGACCAGCAGGCTGACAAAGACGGCGATCGCCAGCACCGGCGCGATCAGCAGCGCAACCTCCTGCAGCATCGCGCGCCCCAACTCCACCACCTGGTCGGTCCCCATCAGCTGAAGCTCCTCATCAGCGAACTGATCAGCAGGTGCCAGCCGTCCACCATCAGAAACAACAGCAGCTTCAGCGGGGTCGAGATCACTACCGGCGGCAGCTGCATCATGCCGACGGAGGTCGTGATGGACGCGACCACCATATCCACCACTAGAAACGGCAGAAACAGCACGGCGCCGATCTGGAAGCCTGCCTTCAGCTCCGACACGATGTACGCCGGCAGAAGCACACGCATGGACAAGTCGCCGACCGTGCGCGGCCGCGGCTCCTTCGCAATCTCGAGAAAGAGCGCGGCATCCTTTTCTCGCACGTAGTGCGACATAAACTCGCGCATCGGCTCACGACCGCGCGAGATGGCCTCGAACGCCGTGATTTGCCCGGTCTGAAGGGGCACGAAGGACTGCTCGTAGATGCGATTGCCGACCGGCTCCATGATGAAGAACGTCATCACCAGCGTCAGGCCGATCAGCGTCTGGTTGGAGGGTGTGGTCTGCAGTCCAAGCGCCTGCCGCAGAAAATGAAAGACCACAAGCAACCGCGCGAAGGGCGTGACGCAGATCAGCAGCGACGGAATCAGGGTGAGGCCGGTGAGCAGAAGGACGATGGACCACGGAGCCGAGCTCGACCCCAGCCCGGTGATGCGAATCTCATTTGGCGCGGCGGTCGTCAAAGGCCGCGTGGTGAGCGGAGCGGGACGGGCCACGACCACCGGCGCGGGCGCCGCAGCGACCGGGGCCGGCTGGGGCGACGGTGTTGCCGGCGCAGCGGCCGGTGGCGACAACTGGGCCGCAGCCGCACCCGGCGTTGCCACCTGGGCGGGCAGAGCGGTGGCGGCACCGGCAGAGCACGCGAGCGCCAGCAGGCCCCCCAGCACGCGAAGCCTTATGCGCATGCCTGCCGCTTCTCCGTTTCCAGCACCGCCGCAAACGCAGGTGCTGTCTCTGGCTGCATCTGCGCGAGCAGCGTCACCCCTGCCGCGCCGCCGCCGATCAGAAACTGCTGCCCATCCACCCGCAGGATGGACACGAACCGCTTATCCCCGAGTTGCACCGTCTCTTGCACCTGCAGCCGGCGCAACCTTGGTTGCAGCACCGGCTGTTGCCGAAGCCATGCACCGACCTGGCGAAGCTGCGCAACCCAGGCAAACGATCGCAGCCGGGACACCTCAAAGCCCGGACCCGCAAGGGACGCGGATCGAGCGATTCCGCCGGGCGCTGCGCTCATGCGACACCTGCCAGCCGGACCGCCAGGTTCTCCCCGACGACTTCGATCTCCACCATGCCCACCAGCTGCCCGTTGACCGAGAGCGGCAGGTCTTCATTCTGCTGCGACGCCGTTTCTACAATGGAACCCACCTCAAGCGCCAGCATTGTGCCGACCGTGAAGCCGATCACGGGGGCTTCCAGCGTCAGCGTGCACGGCAGCGCCATGGCGCGGGCCAGCGGCTCACGCCAAGCGATCTCAAGCTTGGGGTCAGGCGTTCCCGCGGTTGCGGGAAGGATCTCCGGTGCCGGCAAGCCACCCGGCGTCGGCGCTGCTGTCATCATGGTGCGACCTCACGGCCGGCTCCGGGGCAACGATCAGCGATCGATCATGGCGACACGGACCGGACTCTGCCATCGCTGTCGCAAGCCTTTGGCCAGGACGCACGGGGCGCCGCACCGCCTGCCCAGGAAGTTGTACCGGCTCGGTCAAAGCCGCGCGAAGTCCGCAGTCGCCGCGGGAAAACGCCGCGGATGGTGCCTCGCACACGGGCAGAGGCAAACCCACCCGGCTCGGCCGCGCATGAGACGTCCATGAGAGGACCCGAGCCGGAGCGCCGCCCGTGCCCCGTCGAGATGCCCGTACGGGCGACCGCCCCGGGGTTCCTCATCAACCCCTAAGCGGCCGCCTCGATGCTTAGCTCTTCATCGCAATCGTCGCCTGCTCGACCTGGTCAAACGCGGTGATCGCCTTGGCATTCGCCTCGTACGATCGCTGCGCCACGATCATCTGCGCGAACTCCGTCGCCACATCCACGTTGGAACCTTCCACTTCGGCCCCCTTGATGGCGCCCCGTCCGCCCGTTCCCGCCACGCCGATGACCGCCGCGCCGGAGGACGACGTCACCACGTACTGGTTGCCTCCATTCAGCGACAAGCCCTCCGGATTGGCGAAGCTGGCCACCGCGACCTGCCCGACGGCCCGGTTCTGGTTGTTGGTGAAGGTCCCCTCCACGGTTCCATCGGCAAGCACCGAAAAGCTCTTCAGCGTGCCCGCCGGGTAGCCGTCCTGCGTCGTCGCGCTGTTGCTGCCGGCGCTTGCCGTCTGCGTCATCAGACCGGTTCCGCTGCTGTTCGTCATGTTCCACGTCGGACTCAGCGTTGCCGCGCCGTCAGTCAGGGGACCGATCGTGAGCGTTGTTGAAGGGGACGACGTGAGCGCACCGGTCGAATCAAACGTCAGCGTGCCTGAGCCGACCGTGGTCGAGGTGCCTGCGCCGCCCGAAATCTCGGCCGATGGGACGGTTGCGTTGTAGCTCCAGGTGTTGCTCGCCGTTTTGGTGTACGTGATGGAGACCAGGTGGGTCGAGCCAAGCGAGTCATACACGCTGATCTGTGACGACTGGGTTCCACCGACGGCCGTGTCCGAATCCAGGTTGGTCGTCAGCGAAAAGGTCGAGGTCGGGTTGGCGGGGGTGGTCGTGCCCGCGCCCACGTTCAGCGCCTGCAGAGTTCCGCTGCCGCTGACGACGCCGTTTACCGCCGGGTAGCCCATCACCTGCTGTCCGTCCAGCGTCACCAGCTGGCCTGACGTGTTGGTGGTGAAGTCGCCCGCGCGCGTGTACGTCTGGGCCCCGGTGACGTTATCGTGCAGCACAAAATACCCGCTGCCATCGAGCGCCATGTTCGAGCTCACGCCGGTGGACGACAGCGTTCCGTTGGTCAGGTCTGAACTCATTCCGTTGACCTGAACGCCCAGCCCCGACTGGATCGGATCGCCGCTTCCGCTGTTGCCAAGGTTCTGGTAGAAGACGTCGGCAAAATCCGCGGTCTGCGCTTTATACCCGTCGGTGTTCATGTTGGCCAGGTTGTTGGAGACGGCTTGCAGCGCCGCCGAGCTCGCGCTGAGACCGGAAAGGGGAGTGGAAAAGAACGACATGGAAGCCTCCGAAAAGTGGGTACCGCGGTCTGTCTGTTTGTGTCGTGAAGTGTTTGGCTAAAAAGCGGGCAGCGAGACCGAGGTGCTGATCTTCGGCTGGGCCTGGGCCCCGCTGCTTGCCAGCAACCGCATCGCCGCGTCGGTCGCTGCGCTGGTGATGGCTGAACCCGAGGCGGTGCCCGGGGTGCTGCCGGAAGCGCCGGGCGACGTGCTGCCCGGAGTGCTTGAGCCGCTGGTCGTCGATTGGCTGCCGTGTGCGTTTGAAAGCGTCTGGTTGATGCTGGTCAGCTGATCGAGCTGATTGAGGGAAATCATCTGCCCCACCATCTGCGTGCTGTCCATCGGCGCCGTCGGATCCTGGTTCTGCAGCTCCTGCACAAGAAGGCTGAGAAAGGTGGTTCCGAGCGAGTCTGTGCTGCTGCCCGTGCTCGAGCTGCTGCCGCTTGTGCTGCTGGTGGCGCTGCCCGAGCCCGCCGCCGCCTGGAGCTTCTTTGTGCTCGTGCCCAGAGTCTGCGTCAGAGAGTTGCCGGTGCTGAGTGGATTTGCCGAAACGGTCATGCTGTGCGACATCGTCTTTCGCTCCTCGTGTGTGTCCTGTGCTGCGTGTGTGCTCTGCTCCGGTGTGTCTTGCTTCTCGCTCGCTGGTGAAGGTTGGTGCTAGATCCTGATGTCCAACCGGCCCTCCGCCGCCGCGTTGTACGGCGATGACCCGTTTACACTCGTCTGCCCTGCGATGCTGCCACCGGCGCCGAAAGTGCCCGGCGCCGCCTGCGCCCCGTACCGTCCGGAGCCGCCGCGGTTGCTCCCGGTTTCGCTGCCGGCCTGGTTGCTGAATCCCCCGCTCATGGCATCGCGCGCCGCATCTCGCCCGCTCTGCCCGGACCCTGCGTCCGTGCTCGCACTCAACGTCACCGAGGTCCGCACCCCCAGGCTCTGTCCCAGCCGATCTTCAAGCGAACCTCCGAGCAGGTGGGCCGACAACGCCGATCCCATGCGCTCGTTTTCAAACGAAACATGCGCTTGCATCTGCTCGCGCCCCAGCACCGTCCGGATCGTCACCGCACCCAGATCCGCCGACTGCGTACCGACCCGCAGCTCCGATCCCGCCACCGTCTTCAGCAGCCGCGCCGCACCGACCGACGTCAGAGGAGCCGTTTCGGCGGCCGAATCCGCGTTCGCCCCAGGCGAACCCGCAGCAGCCGCTGAGCCCAGACCGGATGCCGAACCCGGACCGACTGCCTCGCTGACTTCGCCCGCTCTGGTGGCGTTTGTCGCCGTCAGGACGCGGGGAACCTCGCCCGGCGCCGCAGCGGCTAGGCCCTGCATTGAAGGTGTCGTCGCGATGACTGGCTGCGCTGCCCCACCGCTCGCTTCCCCGGCCGCCGCGCTTCCATGCCCAACGGGGTCAACGGCCTCTCCGGTCGTCTTGCCAGCCGTCCGTGTTTCGCTTTTTCCCCCGTGTGCGCCGCGTCCGTTCTCTCCATCCGGACTCCCCTGCGCGCTGGCCCCGGCGCTGACCCCGGCGGGTCCGTCCTGCCGCAGCGCCTGCGACGCTGCACCTCCCGCCATCGGATGC
>CAXUCK010000033.1:0-15764 GCA_964249375.1 uncultured Acidobacteriaceae bacterium | reverse complement strand
ACGCGCTTCGCTTCGTCTTCACGCCTTCCATGAACGATCACGCGAACGCCCTCGCTTGCGAGCGTTTTCGCGATCTGTTCCCCGATGCCGCTTGTGCTTCCCGTCACCAGTGCACATTTGCCGTTCAGCCGCAGATCCATGAGCTCTCCATTCCGTAACGACCACTACGCTTAGAGTGGCACTCTTGCGCTTTCCGGTCAAGCAGTTTCATACTGTTTGTTATGGAAAGTGCTGAAGCCGTAGCGAAGAAACGACGGGGACGGCCACTCTCGTTTGACCGCGAACACGCGCTCGATCGGGCGATGCACCAATTCTGGAAGACGGGGTATGAAACGACCAGCGTTGCCGACCTTACAGCTGCCATGGGCATCACGGCGCCCAGCCTGTACACCGCTTTCGGTGATAAGGAGTCGCTTTTCCTGGAATGTGTGGAACGCTACACCAAACCCGGTTCAAAAACAGCCGGGGAGTCGATTGCGGAGGCGCCTTCTGCTCGCCAGGCGGCACAGGATCTGCTCGAATTCGCTGCCCAATGGTTCACTCGGCCAAATGCTCCAGCCGGTTGTCTGGTTGCCAGTGCTGCCTCAAGTGGATCGGAGTCGTCAGGGCGGGTGCGAGCGGCTTTGAAGGAAGTCCGGGAAACAAGCCGCAAGGCTCTTCAGAAGCGGACGGAACGCGACATCCGCGAGAAATGCCTGCCCTCGGGAACGAATGCCCGGGCAATGGCAGCTATGACCGTGGCCGTCATGCAGGGCATGTCTACCCTCGCACGAGATGGCGCGGGTCGAAGCACGTTACAGGAGGTTGCCCGGGCTTCCATGGCGGCATGGCCGCAAGAGCGCCTGAGTCCCCGGAAAGCGTCGCCTCCGTCGGAGTGACCTTGCGTGAGGAGCCTAGTTAGACCTCCCGTCCGCTAAAACTCCAGTCCGCTCAGATTGTCTGCCGCGAATGTTGCCCGCGCGCTCCCCCCGTGTAAAGCAACCGGCAGGGATGGTGTGCCGTGGGGATACTCTTGATCATGCCAAGGAGTTGCCATGCACAAGCGAATCAGAGCCTCCGTAGTCATGCTGCTCATGAGCCATGGATACGTGACCATGTCGAAAGCGCAGACAAGTGAAATGCAGTCGGACCAGGCGCATCGCGATCTTGCGATCCGATGGCCTACGGCTTACGATCCGTCCGTGGCTCCTGTGTTCAGCCACAACGAACTGCTGATACGGGCAGACTGCCACCACACCTTCGCCCGATTCGCCGACGCTGTCGCGTGGCCAAACTGGTTTGTTCTCGTGAAGGATGTGGTGAACGAGACGCCTGGCGAAACGGGCCAGGGCGCACTTTATCGGCTCAAGATTTTCGGGAGTCCGATCCAGTCCCGCATCGTCGAGTTCGAAGCAGACCAGCGCATGAGCTGGATCCCCTTCGGGGCAGATGAGACAGAAACCAATCACAGCCACTACCATGCCTGGCACTTCGTCCCGCAAGCTGCAAACTGCCTCGTCATCACGGAAGAGACAGGCATCGGGCCCGGAGACCGCAAGGACCCTTCTGCTGGGAGTCATTTCATGCATGAGGCGCACGAACTCTGGCTCGACAGCCTGCGGTATATCAGCGAACCTTAGAGAAGTCGGGTGACCATCATCGGAGGCATCAGGAGTGCTCCAAGGAGCGTGGTGTGGTTCAGCGACGGGGCGGAGCTCTCCGAAATGCGCGAACGGTCGCTGGCACGAGGAGGTCCTGCGTGCCGTGGTGCGGCACTGAGCAGTTCCCTTTTTTCGTCTGGTATGCCGCCATCCGTAGACGATCCGGCCATGCTGCGCAACAGTTTCTTTCGGGAGGACGGCAATGAAAATCACGCGGGTCGGGAGTACTCCCTCGATGGTCGGGCCGCAGGACTGGTTTACCGGGAACGTTCGGGTCGATGCCCTGTTTCCCGCTGACGGTGGTCGCCACGCTAATGGAGGCGTCGTGACGTTTGAGCCAGGGGCCCGTACCCGTTGGCACACGCATCCTGCAGGGCAGACCATTGTCATTACCCAGGGGGTTGGATGGGTCCAGCGTGACGGGGGCACCGTGGAACACGTGACGCCGGGAGACGTGGTCTTCTTTGAGGCAGGTGAAAAACACTGGCATGGCGCTTCCCCGCAGGTCGGAATGGTGCACATCGCGATTACAGAAACGGTGGATGGCAAGGCTGTCGACTGGCTCGAAGCGGTCACCAACGAGCAGTATCAAAGGTAAGGGGGAGTCAGCGCCTCTCTTTCGATCTGGCTCGGGTTCCTGTGTTGTCCAACCCTCTGCGGTCGAGATCCCGCCTCGCGAGCTTGCCGGTGACTTCACGCATCCGGCTTGCGGTGCGTCCAAGCACCGTGCGGTATGACGAAATTTGGAATGAGAGAATTAGCCCTGTTGCATAAATCCACAAGGCCACCCCGTTTGCCCCAACCTGGTTTGACAGCCGTCCTGCGGTGGACCGGGCTCCTGCGCTGCGACGGGGAGGCCTGGAGATGGTCTATCCAAGCCGGGGGAAACGCAACCACGACGGGCTTATCAGGCTGTTCGCGCGGAGTGTGCCTGGTCTGGGGGTGCCTGGTGTTGGCTTGCCTGATGGCCGGCTTCCCTGGGCCACGAGCCCATGGGCAAAGCTCCCCGGCGCGCGCCACCCTAAGCCTGCGTGAGGCAACGGAGCAGGCGGAAAACAGTCCACAGGCACGCGAGGGGCAGGACCAGGTTGAGGCAGCCCAGGCTTCCGTCGTGCAGGCCGGCCTGCGTCCGAACCCACGGATTTATCTCCAATCAGAGGACCTGAGGCCCTGGGCGGACAACTTCGACTTTCCCAATTCCACCGAAGACTATGGGTACCTCGGGCAGATCTTTGAATTGGGTGGGAAGCGGGCGAGGCGCCTTGACGCGGCCAGGGCAAGTGTCCGGCAGGCGGAAGCTGACCGTATGCTGCTGCGGCAGCAGATTGCCGGACGGGTGGCAGCGGCTTATTGGACGGCGGTGGCCAGCGCCGAGGCCGCGAAGTTGCTCGAAGACGACATGAAGGCGGTTGATGAAATTGTCCGGTACAACCGTGCGCGGGTCGATGCCGGCGCCCTGCGGGGCGTGGACCTGATCCGCATCCAGATCGAGCGGGATCGTTTGCTGCTGGCGCTCGAAGCCGCTCGCCGCGATGTGGTTCTTACCCGTATCGAACTGTTTCGCCAGATGGGTCGCGTTCCGGATGCGAAGATTGAGCTCTCGGACTCGCTTGATTCGAGCGCCCCGATTCCGCCCCAGAGCGTGGTCGCGGTGATGGCCGCCCGGGCTGACGTGGCTGCCGCGCGTGAAGCGGTGGCCGTAGCCGAAGCAGAGGTGAAGCTGCAGCGGGCGATTGGGGTGCCCGACCTGGACCTGCTGGGCGGGTATAAACGCAACGCGGGTACAAATACGATGTACTCGAGTCTCCAGCTTCCGCTTGCGTTTCGGAATCGTAATCAGGGAGAGGTCGCACGGGCCGAGGCCAACGTGCGGCTCGCCAGAGATCGATTGCAGCGACTGGAACTTTCCGTGGCCGCCGATGTCGCTGGGGCTCAGGAAGCGTATACGCATCAGCAGATGGTGGTTCGCGACATCCTGCCCGACATGCGGGCGCGGGCGAAGCAGAACCTCGCCATTATGGACGACGCGTATCGCACGGGAGGAGTCGACCTGCTGCGGTACCTCGATGCAGAGAGAACCGCCTTCGAGGTAGAGGTCAGTGCTTTGCACACACTTGCAGATTTTCAACAGGCGGCGCTGCGTTTGCAGCTGGCCTACGGGGTATCGCCATGAGACGTCTGACGTTCTGTTTGCTGCTGCTTGTTTTTGCCGGAACCCTTGGTGGTGGCTGCTCGAGAAAGCAGGATGGAGATGCTTCCCCGGACAAGTCCTCCCCGGGCAAGTCCACCTCCTCCGACCAGTCGGGGTCCTCCGCGTCCCAGACGCAGGATCAGCCGGACAAGTCTGCCAAAGGTGGAGCGCAGGCGAATGACATCGTCAAGATTCCCGCGGAGGATCAGCAGCGGGCTGGCATCCAGACGGCCTATGTCCTGGTGCAACGCACCCCACGTGCGCTTTCCGTTGCCGGCCAGGTCGCCATGGACGAGCAGCACACGTCGCACCTCGGAGCGATCGCCGACGGACGGATCGTCGCCGTCAACGTGCTGCCGGGCGCTTCGGTCCGGCGTGGGCAGGTGCTCGGCAGTCTGCATAGTCACATGGTTCATGAAACCGTGGGATCGCTGGTGCAGGCGTACGCCGCAGCCGACCGCCAGCAAGGAGCGGTGACCTTTGCGAGACAGGCTCAGGAGCGGTACCACCATCTCTATTCCATTCAGGCGGCATCGCTTGAGGAGTCGCAACGTTCCGACCAGGAGTTGCTGCAGGCACAGAAGATGCTGGTGGATGCCGAGGCCGCTGTCCACATGGAACGGGAGCATTTATCGGAGCTTTTGCAGGTTCCCGCCGAATCGCTCAACCCCGGCAACCTGTACGACCGCGAGCTCATTCCCATTCGTTCGCCGATGGATGGCGTGGTGATCGCGCGGAACATCAGCGTCGGGCAGGTGGTCGACACGGGCTTTGTTGCTTTCGAGATTTCGAACCTGTCGACCATCTGGGTGACGGCTGCCGTGAATCAGCAGGACCTTCCTCTGATTCACCAGGGAGCGACGGCGGACGTGGTGACGGCGGGTTTCCCGGACCAGGTGTTCCACGGCCGGGTTGCCATGATCGGCGATACGGTTGACCCGGAAACTCGCACCATTCCGGTTCGCGTGGTGGTACCGAACCCCGGCACCCGGCTGCGCCCCGGCATGTTTGCCTCGGCTCACATCGCGGAGCCTGCCACGCGTGACGCCGTCTTCGTGCCGGAGGACGCGCTCCAGAACGTGAACGGGATGCCGGTTGTCTTTGCGACCTCGGACGGCCTCACATTTCAGGCGCGCACGGTCAATGTTGGCACACGTTCGATGGGCAAGGCCGAGATCGTCGACGGGCTTCGCCCTGGCGACCGCATTGTGGTCAACGGGGCATTCATGGTGAAGTCCGAAATGCTGAAGGGCACCATGGGGGATGGGTAATCGTGCGCAAGCTGGTCGACTTTTTTCTTTCCAACCGTTGGCTTGTTGTTGCTCTGCTGCTTGTGCTCGTCATCGGCGGGATCACGGTGATGGTGCGGCTGCCGCTTGAGGCGTTCCCGGACCTGACGAACAATCAGGTGGTGGTCACCGTGCAGTGTCCGGGCATGTCGCCGGTCGAAGTGGAGCAGCTGGTCACCTATCCGATCGAGACGTCGATGATGGGTATGCCCAAGCTGCAGATGGTGCGGTCGACCTCGAAGCTCGATCTTTCCATGGTCACTGTCATCTTCGACGATTCGATGGACAAGTACCTGGTGCGGCAGTTGGTGGCCGAGCGCCTGAACCAGGTGCAAAGCCGTATTCCCGCAGGTCTGCAGCCGCAGATGAACCCGATGTCCACGGCGTTCGGCGAGGTGTATCAATACACGGTCGCCGCCCCGAAGATGTCGCTGATGCAGGTGAAGACGCTGCACGACTGGGTGGTCCGCTACGCTCTGCTGACCGTGCCTGGCGTGAGCGAGATCAACTCCTGGGGAGGCGAGACCAAACAGTACACCGTGGAGGTGGATCCGGAAAACCTGCGCCGCTTCAATCTCACCTTGCATGACGTGGTGATGGCCGTCACGGACAACAACGCGAACTTTGGCGGCAGCTACATCGAGCATGCGGAGCAGCAGTACACGGTGCGCGGGCTTGGCCGGGCCGAGAGCATCGACGACCTTGGCAATATCGTAGTCTCGACCACGAACGGTGTGCCTGTGCTGCTCAAGCAGGTCGCCACGGTCCAGACGGCTGCTCTGCCGCGTCATGGGGCGGTGATGCGCAACGGTCAGGGCGAGACCGTGTCCGGCATGGTCATTATTTTGCGCGGGGAGAACGGCCAAAAGATCATCAAGGAAATCAAGCAGAAGATCGCCGGTCTGAAGCTGCCCGATGGCGCAAAGATTATCCCCTTCTACGATCAATCCGACGTGATCAACGCAACCACCGCAACCGTGCGCCGCAACCTGATCGAGGCCGCGGTGCTGGTGGTGGTCATCCTTCTGATCTTCCTTGGCGACTGGCGAGCTGCGCTGGTGGTCGCAATGACGATTCCGCTGTCGCTGCTTTTCGGCTTCATCGGCATGGATCTGTTCGGCATCTCCGTCAATCTGATGAGCCTGGGTGCGATCGACTTCGGCACCATTGTGGATGGCTCGGTGGTGATGACCGAAAACTGCATGCATCGGCTGGAGACGGGCGGCGCAGGCAAGCCCCTGATCGATGTGGTGCGCGAGGCAGCCCACGATGTTTCGCGGCCCGTAATCTTTGGCGTCCTCATCATCATCGCGGTCTACCTGCCGGTGCTCACGCTGCAGAGCCTGGAGGGCCGCATGTTTCGCCCGATGGCGGTCACCGTGGTGTCCGCACTGGCGGGGTCGCTGCTGCTTGCGCTGTTCGTCGTTCCGACGTTGTGCACGGTCGCGCTGCGGCACAGGGCAAAGATTCTCGCGGCGACTGGCGAGAGTCAAAAGTCCGCAAAGCCCAGCTGGTTCGATCGTCTGCGGGATGCGTATGGCCGCTCCCTGGGAAAGAGCGAGCGGTATCGCAAGCCTATCCTGATCGTCTCGCTCGTTCTCATCGTGATCGCGCTTGGGTCGCTCAAGTTCATCGGGACGGAATTTATGCCGACCCTAGATGAAGGATCGATGGTTGTTACTTCGAAGCGGCTTCCCGGCATCGCGCTGACCGAGTCAGTCGCGATCGGCAACCAGATCGAAAAGACCATCAAAGCCAGGTCCGACGTGACCAGCGTCGTCACCAAGCTGGGCCGGCCTGACCTGGCGACCGAGGCAATGGGCGAATATGAATCGGACTCGTACCTGAGCTTCACGCCCAAGCTCCAGAACGCGAATGCCAAAGACAAACAGCACTTCACCGATGATCTGCAGAAGTCGCTCGACAAGATTCCCGGAGTGACGTACGAGATCACGCAACCGATGCAGATGCGCATGGATGAGACGATCACGGGAACGCGCGGCGACGTGGCTCTCAAGATTTTTGGAGAAGACCTGGACACGTTGGAACAGATGGCCCACTCTGCTCAGAAAATCATCTCAAACGTGCCAGGCGCTTCCGAGACGCAGATGGAGATCATCTCCGGAGCACAGGAACTGCAGATCCGCATCGATCGCCGCGAAGCTGCGCGGTATGGGGTCAACGTTTCCGACATCCAGGAAGTGATTGAGACACTCTACGGCTCCAAACAGCTTTCCGAGATGCTGCTCGGCGAGGAGCGCTTCCCTGTCGCGATCCGTTTGCCAGCCACGCTCCGCAACGATCCGGAGCGCCTGCGTTCGTTGCAGATCAAGACACCCAAGGGGGGACTCGTGCGCCTCGATCAGGTTGCCGAGATCAAGACGGTTGGCGGGCCCATCCTGATCAATCGAGAACAGGCCCATCGTCGCGCGGTCGTGATGAGCAATGTAAGCGGACGCGACCTAGGCAGCTTCGTCAAAGATTGTAAGGCGGCGGTTGAAAGCAAGCTTTCGCTTCCACCCGGTTATCGTCTGGAGTGGGGCGGCCAGTACGAGAACCAGCAGCGTGCGCAACAACGTTTGCTGATCGTGTTCCCGGTGTCGCTGCTGATCATCTCCGCGCTCCTCTACGCCACTTTCCAAAACACGAAACAGATGCTGCTCATCCTCTCCATCGTCCCGCTCGCTCTGGTCGGCGGTGTCGCTGCGCTGTGGCTGCGCGGCATCAATCTCAACCTTTCGGCTTGCGTCGGATTCATTGCCCTGTTCGGCATCGCGGTCCTGAACGGCGTTGTCATGGTGAGCCACATCAATCTGTTGCGAAGCCAAGGCAAGGCCATTAACGAAGCGACCCACCAGGGGGCTGCCGACCGCCTGCGTCCTGTGCTCATCACCGCGCTCGTCGCCAGCCTCGGCTTCATCCCGATGGCATTGTCCACGTCGCGAGGAGCTGAGGTGGAACGTCCGCTGGCGACGGTCGTCATTGGTGGCCTGATCACTGCGACGATCTTGACCCTGTACGTCCTGCCGCTCATGTATCCGTGGTTCAGCAAAAATCTCGTGACTGACCCGTCGCCAGAGCAGGCCTGAGCGATCCTGCCTCAACCGACCGCTGCGACGCTTCATTGTGAGGGTTGGCGCGATCTGAGAACTGATATCTGAACTACACACCATTGACAAAAGGTGGTCAAAGTCGTGATGTCGGCGGTGCGCGCTGCGACGTTGCCCATGCTATTGTCCTTTGCGATCAGCATGTCTACGATGCCTTCGCGAAGGTCTCGTTTGCCCCATGTTGGATAAGTTGTGCCAGGATCAGTTCTCCGGGTTGTAGCTGCGTTTCGATATGCGGCGTCCTGCAAAGACGGCATAGCGTCGCGCCCAAGTGCCGGGAACGCAATGCGGAAACTTGGCCGCGCTATGCTGTCACAAACCTCATTTGTGAGATTTTTTGTTCCGCCTAGGAGATCTTTCTGCGGTGTTCGAGCACCCGCGCGAGGTTGGCTTCTATCCACTTCGTTAGCGGCTGAACGTGAAGGGCAAGTTCGCGGCCAAGGGGTGTAAGGCTGTACTCCACCTTGGGCGGTTTGGTCGGGAAGACGACACGCAGTACGAATCCGTCTGCATCCAGCGCATGGAGCGAGTGCGCGAGCATGCGTTCGCTCACGCCGCCGATCTGTCGTGCGAGCTCACTGAAGCGATGCGTCTTTTCCAGCAGCATCACCAGGATCAGAGAACTCCACCGGGTTGCAATGTGATCGAGAACCACTCTTGACGGGCAGTCGGCCGCATAAGGGTCACCCTTCTGCTTGCGTTTACCCTGTCGTGTGCTGTTATGGTCGCTGTAGCTTACATAAATTAACGTACTTAGCTATCGTAAGCGCGTGCCTTATGCAGCCCAGAAACGCGCGCTTGATATTCTGGCGCAAGTCTTGGCCGGTCATCTCGCGCTGCTGTTCGCCAACAGCGTGTGGCTCTCGCGCAAGCTTAAGTCCAGTGTAGGAATGACGTAACCCCGTCGGATTGAGAGTCAGTTGCTATTCGAGCCTTAGCTGACGAGCCCCTTGCAGTTAGCTGTCGCAAGCGTACTGCTGAACACTTGTCGGGCAACCTGCACGATCTGTAGTACGTGCGAGGAGGCGCAGTCGATCCGGTGCGCAACGACGGTTTCCATGATGAGGTTTCCGCTCTCGCTGAGGGCCTATAACAGATACGCTCCGAATGAATTTCGCGCATACATTGGACGCTTGTGGTGAGTTCCGGCGAGACTTAAGGTCGTTTGCTGGACAAGATTCCTGCCTGAAACTGATACGCCATGTGCCCGGGAGAGATCACGGGCACAGCAGCCACGTGATTGATTTGAAAGAGGTGTTCGATGGCGATTACGGCGGGAGAGTACAAGCGCGCAGAGGTCAACGGCATTCGGATCTACAACCGGCGCGCCGGCGAGGGCCCAGCTCTCGTGCTTCTCCACGGGTTTCCGGAGACCTCCTACGTCTGGCGTAAGGTCATGCCAACGCTTGCGGAGCACACTTCACGGTCATTGCCCCCGACCTGCGCGTCTGCGGCGCGTCCGACCGCCCGGACAACGGATATGACAGACGGACGGTGGCGTCCGACGTTCACGGGCTTGTGCACCATCTCCGCCTGGGACCGGTAAACCTCGTTTCGCACGACGTTGGGAAGATGGTCGGCGACGCCTACGCCTGCACCTATCCGACGAGGTTTGGCGGCTGGTGCTGATGGAAGCTGCCTTGCCCGGTTTGGGACTGGAAGAGCTACACGACGCGGCGAAGCATCCGCGCATGTACCACCTGCCGCTCTTTGAAGCACCGAACGGACTTGCAGAAGCGCTGATCACAGGGCGTGAGCGGATGTTTGTCGAGCACTTTATGCGGCAGCAGAGCTACCACCCGGACCGGCTCGATCAAGACGTAATCGACGAGTACGCGCGCTGCCTGGCCGCGCGGGGTGCGCTCAGGGGCGGCATTGGATACTTCCGAGCACATCTGGTTGACGCGGAACACAACCGTGAGAACGCCAGGAAGAATCTATCCATGCCGGTGATGACGATGGGCGGCAACGCGAGCTTTGGCGCGAATCTCAAAGAACAGTTCGAACCGCTGGTCAAGGCTCCACGCCGTGATGATCGAGGAGTGCGGGCGCTATCTTGCCGAGGAGCAGCCCACGCGTGTAGCGGACGAACTGCTCCGCTTCTTTACGCAAAACATTCCCTAACAAAGCCTTCGATAGCGGAGCAACACCGCTAATGTCGCGACTTACCTAAGGAAGTGGAAAAGAGGGGCACATGAGTCAACAGCGGGTTGGGAACGGTACAGCTCAAGGCAACGCATCCGGTTCTTCAATTTCAGAGGCGAACCCGAACGCCGATGTAGGCGGCACAAAACGCTCGCTGCAGGTTGGCATTATCGGTGCCAGTGCAGAAACGGGCTGGGGGCGTGAGTCTCACGTTCCTGCCATTCAGGCGCTCAGCGGCCTGGAATTGGGCCTGTTGTCACGACAAGTCAGTCGAGTGCAAACAAGGCAGCGAAGGCTTTCCACACGCGGGCGCGGTACGCCAGCCCGGAAGTGTTGTTTGCGGACCCCGCCATCGACATCGTCACCGTCGCAGTAAAGGTGCCCGATCACCACGACCTTGTGCTGGGCGCGCTTGGGGCGGGTAAACATGTGTACTGCGAGTGGCCGCTCTCCTCGACCTTGCCGCAAGCGGAAGAGCTGGCGGAGGCGGCACGTAAGGCAGGTGTGCGTGTGGCGCTAGGCCTGCAGGCGCGCTTCAATCCCGCGGCACGGGTCGCCGCAAAGCTGATGAGTGAGGGTGCTGTTGTACGGGTCTTAGGCGTGCGCTGCTACTCGACTTGCCACGCCTGGGGCGCGGAGGTCGAGCCCGGCATGGTGTTCGCCGAAAAGCCCGACGCCGGAGTCAACCTGGTTTTCATCCAGGCCGCCCACACGATCGACCTCGCCATTGCTCTGGCGGGCGAACTTGCCAATATTTCCGCTCTTGCCGCACGTCAGTTTCCAGAACCAACGGTGAAAGGCGAGGGCCGCAGTGTCCAGCGCGAAACATTCGACAAGTTTCTCCTTCAGTCTCAGTTCAAGGACGGCGGTACGCTCAATGCGGAAACTACAGGCGGCCTACCCGCAGAGGCAACGCCTTTCGATCTGGAGATTCGTGGTGACCGAGGTGTGATGGCGCTGATCGGTGGTGCTCCGCGTGGCTTCCAGTCAAGACAGATGAAGCTGCTGCTCAACGGAAAACCTTACCAGGTCAATGAAGGCGAACTGGCGGGACTGCCCGTACCGGCGATCAACGTAGGCGGCGCATACGCGGCCCTGCGCGATGACATCCAGAACGGCACCGCCGTCGCACCCGACTTCGAACACGCCGTGCGGCTCACACGTCTTGTTGACGATTTACTTGCTTCATCCGCAGAGGGTCGACGGCGCGATGCGAATCGCTGGCCGCGGCGCGGGGGCACGGAAAATGCTTGACGCTTTGCACGGCAAACACGGCGCCTTCGTCCCGCGCGTCGTCGGTCACCCATCCCTCGTGTGGACGGAAGGCACAAGGTCACCGGCACTGCGAGTTTTACCGCAGAGCACCACCCGGACGGGCTCGTCCATGGCGTGGCGGTGTGATTGGGAGTGCGATCGCGCGCGCGCCGTGTTGCGGCGGTTCACACCACGGCGGCGGAGGCTTTCCCCGGCTTGATCGTCGTGATTACGCCAGCCTCCGCGCCCAAGCTGAACCTCTGCCGGACAAGGTACAGGGCATCCAGTATTCGGGCGAAGGTGGCCTGATCGAGATGCTGCTGCCGATGCAGGACGACCGCATTCACTACGCGGGGGTTGTGGAAATGGCATTGAGGAGCGCTTAAGCCCATGCAAAAAACGCCAACCGCGATCGATAATTCCCAAAGAGGTTTTGTGACCGCTCATCTTTGGGGTTATCTGGGGTTGACGTTTTCGCTAAGTGGTTGCGGGGGCAGGATTTGAACCTGCGACCTTTGGGTTATGAGCCCAACGAGCTACCGGGCTGCTCCACCCCGCACCTCGAATATACAAAATACACCGGAGGAACGCAAGCTGCCGAAGCTAGCTCAAAGCTCCGTTTTCCCCGGCGGAATTGGGTCTGCGGACGTCATGTGATCGGCTTGGCTCAGCAGCGCAATCGCCTCCCGATAGCCGTGCAGCGTACCCACGTCGACGTACGCCGTACCTCCCCGTACGCCGGTCGCCCGGCCACCCAGTGCCAGGTACGCGTTCACCAAGGTACCCAGATATTCGTCGTGCCGGCCGGGCTCACACCACAACCGGTAAAGCGCGTGAAAGACGTCGCCGGGCATCTTCAAAGCGCCCCAAATCCAGTTCGAGCGCGCACCGGTCCGCTTGACCTCAATCTCCGACACATTCCCCGAATCATCCGTCACCACCGCGTCGAATAACTCCGGACGTTCGACCGGAAAGAGCAGGAGCGAAAGCACATCCTCTGGCAGGTTCGCGATGCCATCCTGTGGGAACCAGATCGTGTCCGGAAGACCTATGGCGACCGGCTCGTTCGGGCTGATCACCGGGATCGCCCGAAAGATGGCATCGCACAGACCACCCGCCGCCGGCTGCACCACATACACGATATCCGCGCCCCAAACCCGCGACCCGTAGTACGCCAGAATGTCCGACTTACCCGGTGAAATCACAAAGCAGAGCTTATTCGCACCACCTGCAATCAAACGCTCCACAAGGTACTCGCTTACCGCACGAGGTCGCTCCACGCCATCGTCAAATCGGCTTCCCACCGGCAAAAGCTCTTTCGAGAAAGCCAGAGGTTGAATGCGGCTGCCCAGCCCGGCGGCCGGAATGATTCCCCACATCGCCTAGCGCACTCCTGCCGATTCAAGCACGACGTCGCCTTCAAACCCGTGCGCTTCGGAACGCGCCGGCAGAGACGCGCAGATCCGCTCAAGGTAAGCTGCTCGCGCATCCGCAGAGTGCTCCTTCAACGTGCGCTCACGCGCCGCTTCGGATACGCGACCAAGCTCGGCGTCGCTCAACTGCAACGCAGCAAGAACATGTTCCGCCCGGTTCGCCAGCAGAATCTCCTCGCCCGGTAGAAAAAAACTGTCCAGGCCCTCCCAATCATCGCTCACCACCGGCACACCGCACGCAGCCGCTTCAAACAACCGGCCCGATGGGCAGTAGCCATAGCGCGCCATCGATCCGCGAGTCACATTCAACGTCAGTCGCGAAGAACAGAAAAAGGCCGGGTGCTCTGGCGGAGGCATGTGCTGGACAAATGACATGTTCTTCGTCCATGGAAAACTGTCTGGGTACTGCGCTCCACCGATCAGGAACCGCATCCCTGGCAAGCGCCTCGCCGGCTCGACAAACAGCTCCTCAAGCGGAGCCTGCCTGTCCGCCGCGTAGGTCCCCAGGTACGAGAGGTCCGCCCGGTACTGCTCGACACTCGGCACAGGGTAGTGCGTGCGGGAATCGGCCCAGCCGTAGAGCGGTGCAACCACCCGAGCGCCTAAACGGCGTTGCAATTCCGCAAGCGCCCGACCTCCGGTGTAGCTCAACACCAGGTCGAACGCACCGAGTCCTTCGTCCGGTAAGTACGCCACCCGCTCGCCCAGGTTTAAGCGCTCGAACGTGACCGGCGTATCCAGATCGTAGAAAGCTTTGATCGCCGCCCTTGAGCCGAGAAGGAGCTGCGCAGCTTCTACGCCGTCCGGACAAAAACTCGTCGTCAAGGCGAGGTCGGCAGTATCGAAAAGCCGCGCCGCTTTCGCACGCACGTCCTCGAATTCCTCGTAGAGGACAAGCTCCCCACCTCCAGGTAACTCCGTCAAGTCCCGCGCACCCGCATAGTATGGGACGTCTCGCTCGAAGAACGTAACCGAGTGACCTCTGTTGGAAAGCGCACGGCAGAGCCCGCGCCAAAGGGTGGCATGACCGTTGCCCCAGGAGGAACTGACGGTCAGCCCGAAGATCACGATTCGCATGCGTCTGTTTAGCTCCTCGCCCGGCCGGAGATCCCCGCATTCCCCGCCATCGGCACGAGCATACACAGCATCTATGTTGCTCGCACGTGTCTCGTGATCAACGCTTCGAGCTCTTGCTCCCCGCGCTCTTCTTCGCCGGAATCTTCTTCGATAGCGTTTTTGAAGCGGCTTTCGTCGCGATCGTTCTCTTCGCCGAATTCTTCTTTGCGGCTATTTTGGTCGCGGGCGTCTTCTTCGCTGGTGATTTTTTCGCAGCCGTGCTCTTCGCCGCCGACTTCTTCGCTGAGACCTTAACAGAAGCGGACTTCTTCGCCGGAGCTGCCTTCTTCGCCGGAGGTGCCTTTTTCGCGGGAGACTTCTTCGCCGCGACAGCCTTCTTTGCAGGGGCTGCCTTCTTTGGCGAAGCGGACTTGCTCGCCGTGGCCGTTTTAGCCGATTTCTTTGCCGCCCCAGAGGCGTTTTCAGGATGAATCAGCTTATTGAAGTTGCTCGTCGCCCCCTCGGCCGTTTGCTCCTGGTACACCAGCGAGAGTCCACTCGCGTCAAACTTTGCGAAAAACTCCTCCCACGCAATCTCCTTCAAGGCGCTGTCATTCGCGTTCACCGCGCCGGGAAACTCAATCCGCAGGATCCCAGTCTGTCCATTGCGCTCCGTGCTTGCCACCTCGGCCGGTTTGCCTCCGCGCGCTTCTGCCCATTGTCTGATCTCGTCGTGGTCCTGTGTTGTCTTCGATAGAGCCATCTCGGTGTGCCTCTCCTGCCTCAGATTTGGTGCGTCTGCATCTACGATGGCGAACGCGGTCCGCGCGGTGCTTCATCCCGCATCTTTCTCGCAACGATTCTCCACGCCCGTCAAAGGGAGCTGCCGCCCCTTGCAGCACAGAGGAGAAACCTGCCCTGACAGGGTCCTGGGAACATCCGGATCGCAGCTTCAGTGAGTCTTTTTTCCTCGGTTCCGCGCCCGTTCAACCGCCCCGGGAAGGCTGTGCTTCACGTCCACCGCGGCCTTTGCAGCATCCTCGACCGCTGACTCGGTCGCCTCGGTTCCCTGCTCATCCGTCAGCTGTGGCACAGCATCCGCTTCAGCGGGCTTCGCCTCGACCAACACCGGCGCGGCCGCGCGGTCATTCACATCCGCAATCGCCGGCGCAGGAGACATCTCCCGGTAACGATCGACCCGGTATCCAGCCCCTTCTGCCCTGGCCATCGCCGTCGTGACCCGCTGCTCGATCTCACGCGCTGCCGCAAGTCCGCTCGGCCCCTGCACCACGTCCAGCAGCGCCGGCAGCTCCGCCCACCAGACCAGTTCGTCGTGAGCCTCTTTGTTGAAGTACTCCGCATCGCCGGCCAGGTGAACATCCAGAAGCCAACGCACATCCGCGTCCTTCCATGCCGTCACCTCGCCCAGCAGCGTCGACGCTGCGCCTTTCGCCGAGGCAGTCGGCAGTTGGGCCACACGCACCCGCGCTGCCACCCGCCAGCTCGCCTCGCCCGCAAGCCCCAGTGCCTGGAAACTCTCCGCCAGCAGCTCGCGCATCTGCAACCGGTCAAACAGCGCCGCACCCTGCGCGTCGTCCCCCTTCATCGCCTGCAGCACGCTCGCCGCCAGGGCGGCTGCCCAGACT
>CAXUCK010000032.1:0-16405 GCA_964249375.1 uncultured Acidobacteriaceae bacterium | reverse complement strand
GGCTACATCGTTCACCGATCGAGCTGGCACCGCGAGGCCCGCAGGACGGCTATCTCGTTCATTGGGAATACCACCGCCCTACCTTGCTCATCTCCGAAGCACCCTTGCGCTTCGCTTGGTGCGAGGTCTTCGGACTCCGCATCGTCTTGCTCGCGTCGCGTGTACGATGCGTTGTGTTCCTCACAAGCTCTCGCACACCGAAGGGTGGGGACGCATCGATCATCCGAAGGAGGACATCCCGTGTCCGACCCCATCCGCCCCGGCATCAACCTCGAAGTCAAACCTTCTGGCAGTGGCTGTGCTGACTGCTTAAGAGAGGGAAGCTGGTGGTTCCACCTTCGCCGCTGCGCTGAGTGCGGCCACATCGGTTGCTGCGACAGTTCGCCCTCGCAGCACGCCACCAAGCATTTCCACCTCACCAAGCATCCAGTACTTCAAAGCTTCGAGCCCGGCGAATCCTGGTTCTGGGAATACGCCAGCGAAGCCAACTTCTACGGCCCCACCCTGGTCGCCCCGCACCACCATCCGGCCGACCAGCTTATTCCTGGTCCAGCCGGGCTTGTCCCGCAGGACCGGCAGTCCAAGCTCCACAGCTGATGACAGCGGGTCAGCCGTCTAGGAGTAGAAGAGTGATAGCCTTTGCTATCTACGTGTGCGCAAATTCGCCGATGTGGATTGCGTGCTGCCAAGCTGAGATCAACCCAAGCTTTTCGACTGGAGCTCCGCTCGCCTCAAACAAGAGCCTGAAGACGCTGGCGCAACCGCATGCGACACACGTATGCTGGGTCCCCATGACCCGTCGATTGTTTCATCGCTCGCGCACACGCTCCTTCTGTTTGGCCCTGATGTCCCTCCCCCTTTTTACCCCCGTTTCCACCCTTGCCGCCGATCTTCACGGCATGACGGGTGACTGGAAGACACCGGGTGGTTCTGTTGTCCGCCTTGCCCCGTGTGCCAACTCCCTCTGTCTCCGCGTCGTGACGCTCTCGCCCACAGCTCCTGGAACAGTAGATCGGAACAATCCCGACGCAAGCCTCCGCAACCGATCTCTTTGCAATCTCGAAATCGGCAACGGTTTCGTTGCCGAGGGGGACCACGCCACCGGCGGCCATATCTACGATCCGATGTCCGGCAAGACATACAAAGCGTCAATCAAGGTCGACGGCGACTCCCTTTACCTGCGCGGGTACATCGGCATCTCTGCTTTTGGGCGCACAGAGTCTTGGCAACGCATTGCCGACGCGAAACCCTGCGGCTAGGTGTCGGCATCAGTCTTATCGCTTTGCGGAATCGCTGTCTGAAGTGCTTCGGATGTGATCATCCATGCTGATCCAAGAGATCCCAATCGCGCCAGATCAAGGACGAAATGCGGACCTGATCGGCCAACGTTTGGCTCTACGGTAGATCGCGTTTGAGGGCACTCAGCACGACGGGCTTGGTGAGCAACTCAGGCAACACATCAGCTTTGCCGCCCGAAGCTGTGGGATACAGCACATAGGTAGGTACGCCGCTGCGGCCGAGGCTGGCGAGTTGCTGAGTGATCGTCGGGTCGTACTGTGTCCAGTCGGCCTTGAGCAGGGTCACGTTGCCGGCCGTGAACTGGTGCTGCACCTCCGCCGAGCGGAGCACCAGGCGCTCATTGACTTGACAGGAAAGGCACCACGCAGCAGTGAAGTCAATGAAGACCGGGCGGCCCTGTGCGCGGGCTGCTTCGAGTGCCTGCGGCGTAAACGGCTGCCAGGCGAGCGTGGTGTCCTTTGGGTGGTAGAGCGGGACAGCTACGGCGATAAGCAGGAGCAAAGCGGCAGCGAGAGTGGAGCCGAGGCGGGCTGGCCATTTATGCAGCGCCCATCCCGCGATCGCGACGAGCAGGAAACCGAGGAGCAGCTTCGCGACGGCGTCGGTGCCCTCTCCTGCCTGTTCCCCTGACCTCGACGAAAACAGACGGCCGAACACCCAGGTGAGCCAGATGACGGTAGCAAAAAGCGGGACAGCGGTGAGTTGCTTGAGCGTTTCCATCCAAGCTCCTGGACGCGGCAGGAGTCGTGTCCACGCAGGCTGGAAGCTGAGAAGGAGGTAGGGCAGAGCAAGGCCGAGCGCGAGCGCGGTGAAGACGGCAAAGGTGACGACGGCAGATTGGGCGAGCGCGAACCCGATGGCCGCACCCATCAACGGAGCGGTGCACGGCGTAGCCACCACTGTGGCAAGTACTCCAGTAAAAAAGCTGCCGGCGTAGCCCTGTTGGCGCGTAAGCGAGTCCCCGGCAGAGGTAAGCGAGAGGCCCAGTTCGAACTGACCGGCGAGAGATAACGAGAAAAAGAACAGGCCAACAGCCAGCACGACCAGAAAGGCGGGTGACTGCAACTGGAAACCCCACCCGATCTGGTTCGTGGTTGAGCGCAGCGCCAGAAGGACGCCGACGATAACCCAGAAGGAAACCAGGATTCCGAGTGTGTAGACGAGACCGTTGGCGCGCAGGCGCGAGCGCTCCTCAGACGAGGAATTGACTAGAGCGAGGCCTTTCAGAAAAAGCACAGGAAAAACGCATGGCATCAGGTTGAGGATGATGCCTCCGAGAAACGCGAGCCCAATCGCGCCGGCGACGGTGACGTGATTGCTGGTTGCCGCGGGATGCGCTTCGGCAGCCGAAGCTACCTCACCGGGCACTACGGCGGCAGTGAAGGTATACGCCTGCTCGTCGCTGAGCTTGATCAATCCATGCATCTCGGCAGGCAATTTGGTGAGCTCAGCCGCACGCGGGACCCGTAGTTGAATACCGCCGGGCACCACCTCCGAAGTCTGATCCCCAGCGTTGTTAATCTGATCCTGATCAAAGGGGTAGAACTCGGCGTCAGTTTCTGCGTCTCCGGTGATCAGAGTGAAAACGAATTGCTGCGCCCCCCCATTGACCGTAATCTTCATGGGAGCAGCGAGTGGCTTCGGTAAAAGCGTGAGCGCATGCCCTAGCGCTCCTACGGGTGGTCCGGGTGGCGCGGCGTGGGGGTCGACGGTCAGGTCCAGCCCAAGGTGCGCCTTGCCTGGGATGCAAACCTCGCGGCACACGAGCCAACTGACCGTTGCATCGACGCGCACGGGGCCGGGTTTCAATGTCGGAGCTGCCGACAGAGTCACCGGAAAAGCAACGGTGTCCTCGTAGCCGAAGTCCATGAGCGGGCCGAGCGGCAATCGCGACGGAGTAGGAAATTGCATCGGCCCCGCAGTTAAACCGCGTGGCAAATTCCAGTTGATGTGCGGAGGTTCGCCAGAGTCGCCGGCATTCATCCAGTAGACATGCCAATCCTGTTCTAAAGTGAGCACCAGGCCGGCGGTAACGGCGCCCCCCGGCGCAATCGCAGGCGAAAGTGAGGTCAACTCAGCGGTGAGGTGGGCGGCTTTGACGGGACCAGGCCCGCCGTCGCCAACGGTCTGCATCTGCGATCGCGCCGCAAGTCCTGGGGCGAATAGACCTAACAGGGCGAGCGCGAGCGTGGCGAGCTGATTCCGGCGTGGCATGTACGTGCGATTGTAGGCTGGCGACCCTAGTGCTTTTCTCATGTGGCTGGTACTCACTTTTGGTTTAGCAGCGCTCGCCGGTGCTCGACCATGATGCAGCGATTCATTACAACGCGGATGCCGCCTGCTTCGGCGCGGAGTGCAGCCTCATGATGGACAATACCCTGCTGTACCCAAAGGTCGTTGAGCCCAAGGGCGAGCATTTCGTCGATGATGGCGGGAAGGAAGCTGGGCATGCGAAAGACATTAACGACGTCTGGCCGCTGCGGCAGCGCTGAGAGAGACGGATAAGCGACTTCGCCGAGCACCGCGGGTATCCCCGGGTTGACGGGAAGGAGCCGGTAACCCTGCTGCTGCATATAAGACGAAACGTAGTGACTGGGACGGTCCGACCGATCGGATAAGCCGATAACCGCAAGGGTGCGTGGAGAGACCGCGGCGCCCAGCAGCATGTCAACCCCGAGCATGCCGCGAACTGTGTCTGCCTCGTTCATCGCGCGGGTGCCTGCCAGGCACCGAGCAAACGCCGGATGACCAGCAGTTCGCCCAGGTGATACGCTCCGTGGTCGGCGATCAGCAACGCTTCGCGTAGCAGGTTCTGCCCGTCGCCCCAGCGAAACGGCTTGGCGAGCTCGGTATCGGGGCGCTCGATCAAGCGCTCGAACTGCTCGCGGTCGGCGCGTATCGCAGCGACAGTTCGGTCCCACGCCTCGGGCGAAGGCGACTCCGGCGACTTGGGCCAGTACTCCTCGGGCCACTTCAATGCGTGGTAACCGCCTGTTGGGGGAGCACTGAAGTTGAGGATGTCACGCTGGGTAATCCGCATATGCTCAAGGATTTGCCACGCGGAGTACGGGAGCTTGTCCGGCACAACATCACGCAGGGGAGCCGGCATGTCCTCGACAATCTGGTCGAAGGTGGCATGAGCTTGACCGCCTCGAAGGAGGCCCAGCAATTGCTTGCGTAGTTCCTGGTCAAGGTTTGCGAAACCAGGATCGGACTTGCTTGGATACGACATGTCTCTTGGATGCAGGCGGAAGGTCCGGGTTACAACTCAGGCGGTGACGCGGCTATGCGAGATCATCCCCGGCGTCAGCCGCAGCGGGCAGGTTCCCTTCACGCCGCATACGCAGGTAACCGCGGATGAACGGGTCGAGATCGCCATCGAGCACGCGGTCGACGTCGCCCACTTCCACGCGCGTGCGCAGGTCTTTCGCCATGCGGTACGGCTGCAGCACGTAGGAGCGAATTTGCGAGCCGAAGCCGATATCCAGCTTGGAATCTTCAAGCTTCTTGGTCGCGGCCTTTTTCTTCTCAAGCTCGTACTCGTAGAGCCGCGAACGGAGAAGCTTCATCGCGCGTTCCTTGTTTTTGTGTTGCGAGCGTTCGTTCTGACACCCGGCAACGAGTCCGGTCGGGAGATGCGTAATGCGAACAGCGGAATCAGTGGTGTTGACGTGTTGGCCCCCTTTTCCTCCGGAACGATAGGTATCAATGCGTAGCTCGTCAGGCTTGATGTCGATGTGAATCGTGTCATCAATCTCCGGCGAAACGAACACACTGGCGAAGGAGGTGTGCCGGCGCTTTGCGGAGTCAAACGGCGAAATCCGCACAAGGCGATGCACGCCGGTTTCGCCTGACAGCAGGCCAAAGGCAAAGTCGCCCGAGATGGTAAAGGTGGCTGACTTGATGCCGGCTTCGTCGCCATCCTGAATTTCATTCAGTTCGAGCTTGAAGTGCTGTCGTTCAGCCCAGCGCAGGTACATACGCATCAGCATCTCGGCCCAGTCCTGCGATTCCGTGCCACCTGCACCAGGATGCACCACCACGATCGCATTGAGCGAGTCGGTCTCGCCAGAAAGCATGGTCTTCGACTCAAGTTGATCGGCGTATTCCACCAGTGCCGGAATCTCGCGTTCAAGATCGGACTCGGTTGATTCCCCCTCGCGAGCAAGCTCGAAATACGCTTCGATGTCCTCGGCGCGTCGAGCCAGCTCCGATTCGTCAGCCAACAACGTCTCGAGCCGTTTGCGCTCGCGCATCAACGGTTGCGATCGTGCGGCGTCGGCCCACACGGTCGGGTCAGCAATCTTCTCTTCGAGCGATGCTAGTTCTCTACGGAGGCGGGGCGCGTCAAAGATACTCCCGCAGATCGCGAACCTTCTCGCGAACCGGGGAGTAGTTGTATTCAAGATCGGTCAACATGTTGTCATTCTAGTTCAACCGCGCTACGCCCAGGCGCAAGATTCCATAGCAGAACGCCCGCGGTCACGAGAGCACAAGCATAGGCAAACAAATCACCAAAGCGCGTGTAAAAGGTCAGATCGTGCTCGTAGCTGAAGGGAGCCAAAATGGCTGTGCGTACATGCCGCGGAGCAGAAGCGACTACGCGGCCAGACGGATCGATGGATGCAGTAACTCCCGTGTTGGTCGCGCGCAGAATCCACCGGTGGTTCTCGATCGCTCGCATCCGAACCATGTTGAGGTGCTGCCACGGAGCACTCGTGTCCCCGTACCACCCGTCATTCGATAGATTGACGAGAACATCGGCGCCCTCGAGCACAAATTGGCGGATTTCATCGCCAAAGATGGATTCATAACAGATGAACGTTCCAAACGTATGGCCTCCCGTAGCGAACACGCCGCGGCTCTCGCCTGGTTCAAACAAGCCCACCTCTTGCAAGAGACTGCCGGCAAAGAAGAACAAGCGCTTGTAGGGGGTGTACTCACCGAAGGGCACCAGGTGCATTTTGTCGTAGTGTCCCTGCACCGCACCGTCGGCCGAGACGAAGGTCGCCCGGTTGCGGGGAGCATATCCGCGGCGGCTCCCGGGGTCGGTACTCCGTTCGAAGGCCAGGTCGCCGATGATCAGCGGTGCACGGGCAGCCTTCGCCAGCTGTGACAGGTCGGAGCGGAAGGCAGCGTCCCCTTCCTGAAACGGAGCGGGCGACTCCGGCCAAAGAATCACGTCAGGTGGCTTGGGTGCTCGTCGAAGCACCGTGACGCGCGGCGTTGCTCCGAGCTCCGGCGTGCCCGCCAAGAGAGATGCTGAAGGTGCCAGGCTGAGAGCAGAAAATGACGCAATTTGCTGCGACATTGACTCTTGCTGCCCAGCTCCGGCCATCATGCCGACCTCTAGGTTCTCCTGCAGGAGCGTCGCCGTGGCACTCGGCATGGAGTGCGGCATACGAGCGATGAACCAGACTCCGAAGCCGTAAAGCAGGAGGCAGAGCACGCCTGCGGCGGTCAGCGCCGGACGAAGATTTCGACGATCGCGCATCCGCAGCCGAACCAGCCACAAGCTATTAACCAGGACGATGACGAACGACAGACCATACGCCCCCGCGTAGGGTGCTAGACGCGTCAGCACGGGGTTGTCCACCTGCGCGATGCCGAGCAAATCCCAAGGAAAGCCAGTGATGCGGGCGCGCGCCAGCTCCATCGTCACCCAGAGAAACGGCACAAACAAGAGCGTTCCCTGCCGTCGCAGCCGCGATCGCTCCGCCAGCGCCACCAGCGCCCCGAACACCGCATGATAGAGGCCCAGATACAAACAAAACAGGACCAGGATGCCAGCCGACACGGATTTGGCCAAGCCGCCATACAGATGCATTGTTTGAAAGATCCAGTAGCAGCTGCCGAGGTACCAAGTGACCCCTGCCAGGTAACCAAGCACCGCCCCGCGTAACATGTGTCGGCGCCTTAGACCCGAAAACGTTTTGGACCCGAGCAGCGCAGAAAGCAGCGGAACAAGCGCCACCCAGCAGAAAGCTGTGCGCCATAAGGGGACCGGACCGGCGATCGGAAAGGGCAGGATTTGGAGCGCACCGGAGAGCACAGCAAGCCCACCCGATCGCCAGGAAATACGTTGCATCGCAACGGAAGTCTACACCGCGGTTCCCTGGCCCGTAGAAGACTCGCTGCTAATTTCTGTTCCGACTCATAAGGGAGGAGGTAGAATCAGTGTTCGTGACTGATGTGCTCATACACGTAGTTGCCAAGGTTGTGGTCCCCCTCTTTTTCTTGGGAATGGTCGGCTCTGTGGGGGTCATCGCAATCAGCTTCGTTGAGGATCTTCGCGAGCTGTTCGGAGATGAGGAGCCGCCAACGCCGTGAGCGACGATTTAGCGATGTCGCATCGACAATTCAGCTGTGCTTCGCTGTCGGTCGACGCCTCCCAATCTTGATCTGTGCGTCAGCTTCCATGAGTCTTCAAAACAAAAGTAAATCTGAAATCAACCGATCCGGATCGAACCGGGTCCGCCTTGTAGTGGCCTCTTCGGTCATGCTGACCTTCATCTCGTTCTGGCGCGCCGCCGGGATCGTGCTGAACGACCTCGGCTCCTCCGCCTTCTACGCCGGCGGCATCGCGGAAGAGGCAGTGGGCAAGTCCGCCCCCTGGTTCATTCTCGGCGTGATGCTATTCTCGTTCGCCGTGCGGGCTGTCTATGTCGAGAGCTGCTCGATGTTCACCCGCGGCGGCGTCTACCGCATCGTCAAAGAAGCGCTTGGCGGTACCTTCGCCAAGCTCAGCGTTTCCGCTCTGATGTTTGATTATATCCTCACCGGACCCATTTCCGGTGTCTCCGCTGGGCAATACATCGTTGGCCTGCTCAATGAAGGTCTACGGCTGGCCACAGTGCATCCGGCGTTGCATGCGCTGGCGTACCACAGCAACAACTCGCTTCGGCAGTTGCCCGTGGACGGTACCTCCGCGGTCTTTGCTCTGCTCGTCACCGTGTACTTCTGGTGGCAAAACATCAAGGGTATCGAGGAATCGAGCGACAAGGCCCTGAAGGTGATGAAGATCACCACTGTAATGGTGGTGCTGCTGCTGGGCTGGGGTATCTACTCTGTGCTGCATAAGGGTGCCGCATTGCCGCCAATGCCCACTCCCAGCAACCTCCATTTCTCGTCAGATTCGCTCGGTTTCCTGCGGCATACCTCTTTTGCGAGCACGATCGGGCTGTTTGGCATCCTGATGGCCTTTGGTCACTCCGTCCTAGCGATGAGTGGTGAAGAGTCGCTCGCACAGGTAAACCGCGAAATCGAGCATCCGAAGCTCAAGAACCTTAAGCGCGCCGCTATCGTTATCGCCATCTATAGCTTCATCTTTACTGGCATCGGATCGCTGCTCGCGGTGATGCTCATTCCAGACTCGGTGCGCGTGCCCGTCTACCGTGACAACCTCATTGCCGGTATGGCCATGTACATGGTCGGCCCTCTAGCGCTTCGGATAGCTTTCCGCATCTTTGTCGTCCTGGTCGGCTTTCTCATCCTGGGTGGGGCGGTTAACACGGCCATTGTCGGCTCAACAGGCGTGCTGATGCGCGTGGCCGAGGATGGTGTGCTCGCCGACTGGTTTCGCAAGCCGCAGCGGAGGTTCGGCACGTCATATCGCATCGTCAATCTCGTGGTGGCGCTGCAGTTGTTCACGATCCTGGTCACACGCGGCAACGTCATCATGCTCGGCGAAGCATATGCCTTCGGCGTCATCTGGAGCTTCACCTTCAACTCACTGGCCATGTTAGTGCTTCGTTGGAAGTACCATGGCGAACGCGGCTGGAAGGTGCCGCTCAATTTCCATGTCGGGAATACCGAAATTCCTTTTGGTCTCTTCTCTGTCTTTCTCGTGTTGCTTACGACTGCCATTGTGAACCTCTTCACCAAGTCTGTTGCAACCGTCAGCGGCGTTCTCTTTGCTGCTGCGTTCTTTGTCATCTTTTCCCTGTCCGAGCGCGACAACAAGCGCCGCCAGGATATGTCCAAGCGGCAAATGAAAGAGCACTTTCAGCTGGAGCATCAGGAAACCGTCGGCCGCGAAGCGCTCGACATCCGGCCCGGAGCTGTACTCGTGACCATGCAGGATTATGCCGCGCCGTTGGCGCTGAAATGGGCGCTGACCCACACCCACACGGATCAGCAGGATCTTGTTGTCTTGGCTGCTCGCATGATGGGTGCCGGCGGCTCGGACTACGTGGAAGCGTCCGAACAGCTATTTAGCGAGGACGAGCAGATGCTGTTTACGAAGGCCGTTTCGGTGGCCGAAAGCTTCGGCAAG
This sequence comes from uncultured Acidobacteriaceae bacterium, assembly GCA_964249375.1. Classification (GTDB taxonomy): domain Bacteria; phylum Acidobacteriota; class Terriglobia; order Terriglobales; family Acidobacteriaceae; genus Edaphobacter. The sequence continues at coordinate 6,831 of CAXUCK010000032.1, read as the reverse complement.
CACATCTCGCTGCTGGTCGTTCCGGCCGGCGACATTTTCGCGGCTCTGGTCCAGACCGCAAACTCACTCGAAGCGGCCGCTGTGGTCAGCTCACTTTCGACGAAACTGAGCGCCGAGGAGCAGGCCTACCACGTCGGTCAGGCGTGGGAGGCATTGCCGGAGCCGAAACGTCAGTTCACTTTCTATATCGTTCGCCCGGAAGGTGACGCACTCTCCTTCCACATCGGTCCGCACGCCCCAGCACTGCCGCCGGATGAAATTCAAATCGTACACCGGCTATGGCTCGACCTCCGCCGCTCCCCCGAGATGCAGGAGCTGCACCACAGCGACATTCTTACCTACGCCATCTCGCGTATGGCACGAGAGCTGATCGACGATAAGCCAGGCACTTTGCTTCGCCTGCGCCGCTGCATGGAGTCAGTCGAACAACATCGTGGCCTGGGCGGTGTTCATTTTCATCCGATAGGTGCTTCTCCGGAATCCGCCTCGACGGAACCGGACACCCTCACCGTAGAAGCCGAATACCAGGCGTGATTCCGGTTTCTCTTTAAATCGAGACGCTTCTTTCCCAATCGGTGACTAAGTCGCTCTGGCTTTGTAATAAAAAGTTCAATATTGGCTCTGTAAGTCGCATCGGACGATATAGCATATTTCTAGGAGGACTTCACGTGGAAGTAAGTAACATCATTGCGGAAATTGACACTCAGATTCAGAAGTTGCAGCAGGCCCGTGATCTTCTTGCTGGCGTCGGCGAAGAAGCTCCGCGGCGCGGACCCGGCCGCCCCAAAGGCACCAGCAAGGCCGCTTCCGCCTCCGCAGCTCCGGCCGTTGAACGCAAGCGCAAACTCTCGCCCGAAGGGCGCAAGCGTATAGCCGAGGCGATGAAGCGCCGGTGGGCCGAGCGGGCCAAAGCGAATGCCAAGGCGTAGCTGATCATCGTATCTGCACGAAGGGCGTTCTTACGGGAGAGATGGTGGCGGCGGTTGCATCTTCGCCACCAACCCACCGTGCATCACCCAGCGAACACGTTCCATTGCGGTAATGTCTCTCAGCGGATCGCCGTCAATCGCGACCAGGTCGGCGTACTTGCCCGCCTCGATCGTTCCCAACTCACTGTCAAGTGACAGCAGCCGGGCCCCGTTGATCGTCGCCGCCTGCAGAGCCTGAAGGGGTGTCATGCCGCCCTGGACCAGGGCGCTAAACTCCTTCGACACGGACTCCTTTACATCGTTGTCGTCTACCCCATAGGCGATGTTGAGATGGTGTGCAAGCGCTCGTCGAAACGCCGGCCCCTGCTCCTTCACTATGGCAATCCCCTTCGCCATGCTCGCCGGCTCGCGACCCCTCGAGAGCCCCGTCTCGAGATCGTGCTGAAAGCAGTAGAGCGTCGGCACGAGCCACGTCCCGCGTTCTTCCATCATGCGCGCACCTTCCTCATCCAGCATGGTGCCGTGCTCGATGGAGTCCACCCCAGCACGAACCGCAGCCTTGATGCCGTCGCTTCCCTCCGCATGCGCCATGACCTTGTGTCCTGCCCTGTGCGCCACCTCGACCGCGCGCACCATCTGCTCGTCACTGAGCTCTTGCACGCGGTAGTCGCTGATCGTGTCCATGACTCCGCCAGTTGCCATCAGCTTGATCCAGTCTGCGCCGAATTTGAGATCGCGCCGCACAATGCGGCTTACGTCATCTACCGTGTCCACCTGGTTTGGTTGCTGCAGGCTCGGCTTGTCGGGGGACAGCCGGTCAGAGTCCCCGTGACCGCCCGTAAGCGACACGCAACTGCCCGCCGCCACGATTCGCGGGCCCGAGATCAACCCCTTCGATACGCCCTCTCGCAACGCAAACTGCGGGTAAGACGCGTACGGCTCGCATGCGTCGCGAACCACGGTGAAGCCATGGTCGAGCCATATCTGCAGATTGGACGCGCCGCGAACCGTAGCCTGCGGCGCTGAGGTCACCAGGTAGGCCGTCGAGCTCTGTGTCGTTGGGTCGGAGAGGATATGCGCGTGCGCATCGATCAACCCCGGAACAACGGTGTAGCGGGTCAGATCGACGGCCACGGCTCCGTCCGATGACGGCGTCGTGGCCGAAATGGACACAATACGATCGGCGCGGATAAGAATGTGGACCCCTTCACTGACGTGCCCCGTCCGGACATCAATCAAGCGACCGACGTGCAGCACCTGCGTCCGGGTCTCCGGGGTTTTCGATAAACCTTCTGCCGCAACGCTGATCCGACTCGCTACACTCAGCAAAAGACACACACTTACCTGCCGCAGCCTAGCGCGCATGGCGGAACTCCCTACTGGAGAAACTGGAATGACCTCATGCTAGCAGGCGTCGAGTGACGGCGCTGAGACCGACCGCCCACCTCAATGTTGCAGCATCAAGAGCACGCCTGCGGCGGTGCACGCCAGCACCACCGCTACGATCGCATACTTTTCCCCCACGCGCGTTAGCTGCCCGAAGAGACCCAGCATCATCAGGATGACCCAACTCAACAGGAGAAACTCGGCCACTCTAAGCACAATGTGCAACATCGCTAAATCGTCTCAAGCTGGCTCCCGCTTGGCAAGCCCGGCCGAACTTCGGAATGTTAGAACCAGCACTCCGGCAATTTCTCTTGCTGGTCAATGTGAGGGATCAGGGCATGGGGACAGCAGAAGCCGCTTCGAGACATGCGCGCCCTCGTCGCAATTGGCGGATTCCGACGAGCCCTGGGACCTCCGAGCCCTCGCCATGATTCTGTGCTGCGGGCTAGTGTCCAGCGGCATCTTCGGGGAAGAGCCGAATGTCCCGAACATTTCGGTAATTTTCGGCAAAGTCCATACCGTAGCCAACGACGAAGTGGTTGGGAATCCGAAACGCGATGTAATCGGCATCGATGGGGACAAGGCGGCGGTCCGGCTTGTCGAGGCAGGTAGCGATCTTTAGCGAGGCGGGCTTGTGCTGCAGCATGAGACCGCGGAGATAAGAGAGGGTTAGGCCGGTATCGAGAATGTCTTCCACGAGGATCACGTGCTTGCCTTCGATGGGGTTGTCAATGTCTTTGATGAGCTTCACGGCGCCGGAGGAGACGCGGGCCCGTCCATAGGAGGAGACGCTAACGAAGTCAAAGGTGGCGTCGACGTGTATAGCGCGGGCAAGATCGGAAAGGAAGATGGCCGCACCCTTAAGAACCCCGATGAGGACCACGGATTTGCCGGCATAATCTTCGGTGATCTGGGCGCCGATAGCTTGAACGCGTTCGGCAATTTGCTGTGAGGAGAGGAGGACCTGCATGGAAGAAGAGGGAGGAAAGTTCAGCTGCGGAGGCGCGGGCTTCGAAGGTTTGGAAGTGTCGAGCGGCATAGGGCGAGAGTAACGCGGGAAAGGTCGGCGCGAGAAGGGCCCGCTATACTTTTCGAGGAAGTGAGGGTTATGTACCCCTATATCAACTTGGGTCCGCTGCACCTGGGGACCTTTGGTCTGCTGCTATGGCTAGGGGCGGTAGCGGCCGCGATGGTTCTTCAGCGAAATTTCGCGCGGAACGGTGTCGGGGCGGATGCGCTCAGCGTAGTGGCGGTGGTGGTGGTGGCGGGGATCGTGGGCGCGAAACTATGGCATGAGTTCCAGGAACCTGCGGAGCTGTTCGCTGCGGTTCGCGCAATTGCAGTTCCCGGGTGGAGGCATCCGGGAGAGGTGATGCTGCGATTCCTCACCTGGTTCAAAGCAGGATTTGCGTGGTTCGGAGGTTTGCTGGCCGGGATTGTCGCGCTCATGTGGAGTGGGGTACAGGCCCAGCCTAATGGGCTGAGGGGCTGGCGGGCGGCGGTGCGCATGCTAGACCTCGCTGCTCCGGCGGCGGCCATCGGGTATGGAGTGGGCCGGATTGGGTGTTTGCTGTCGGGCGATGGAGACTATGGGCTGAATACGTCGCTTCCCTGGGGGGTGCACATGCGCCCCGATGCACTGGTGCCTCCAACTCCGCCGAATGCTCTGGTGCAGCCGACTCCGGTGTATGAATTGCTATTTGGGTTGGCCGTGTTCTGGGTGCTGTGGCGGTTGGGAAAGCGGTCACGGCCGGTGGGATGGATGACCGGGCTCTACCTGGTACTGAGTGGGGCGGGGCGGTTCCTGGTGGAGTTTGTGCGGATCAATCCGCGGCTCTACTGGGGAATGAGCAATGCGCAGGTCGCGGCTTTGGCCAGTATGTTGGTGGGGCTGGGGCTGATGATGTGGGCGAAGGCGCAGCAGGTACAGTGGGCCCCGGAGCAGGCAGTGGATGTCCTCAAGTAGACGACGCGGTTGCGGCAGGATGGAGTGTCTTTACTCGTTCAGTGTGACACTGCTGGTTTTGGCACGATGATTGAAGGATCGTAATTTCACGGCAGGTAGTGAAACGACATTGTTCCGCTCGGGCGAGCACTACAGGCGTCGGATGTAAGCCTTGGCCTGATCGAGTTCGGGAAAAAGGCGTTCTTCTGCCTGAAACTCGCGGGAGTGGATGCAGCGTCGGCCAGCGCGGGTGCGGACTGGATGTTTGAGGTGCAACATCTCGTGGTACAGGAGGTACTCGACTGCGCACCGAGGAGTGTCGGGACGGTCAAAGACACGGGACACGACAATAGTGTTATGGGCGGCGTCGTAGTGGCCGAGCACGCGGCGGGCGTGGTGAGCGCTCCAGGTGAGGACGGGGCGGCCGAGTAAGCCATGAAAGAAGCGGGTGTTGAGGGCTTCGAAGACCTCCTCGAGATCATAGTGGTGGCCGCGGGCGGTGAAGATGCGCTTGCGGCCACGGATCTGACGAATGTGTTCGGCTTGCCGGGACACAGCTTCCGAGGAGACGTAGCGCCGGTATCGGTCAGCATGGGTGGATGCGATGGGCTTCTTATAAAGCTTGGCGAACAGGATGTGGGCAATAGCGCAGAGGACGGACTCGGGAGCGTGCTCAAGAAGGTCGGAGAGGCGGACGTGGAGCTTGCCTTCGCGGAGGCGAATGGTCGTATTGAGGGAGGTGAATCGGCGGAAGCGGATGTCAAGTGGCGGGATTGGGGCGCGAGGACGAAGCTCGCGATACTGCACCTCAAAAATGGCCGTCAACTGGGGAGACACTCTGAAGCGAGATTAACATGCGCTCATGTGGAGAGGGCCACCGTACCCGCTCAGTGCGGGTAAATTCTAGGGCTGGCTTGCGAGCCAGGATCTTCGCGCTGCCTTTCGGCTTTGGCGGCTTCTGGGTGTGCGGCGAAGTAGGCGCGTTGAGTTTCAATAAGCTTGGTGGTGGATTCGCGGGTATCGCGGATGGACTGAAGAGCGAGTTTGCGGGAGAGATCATAGACCCCGTTATCCGGCATGGCGCGCAGACTGGAAGCCCAGCGCTCGGAGGCATCGAGCAGCTTGGGAAGGGGTTTGCGGATGTCGCGGTGGCGGTTGTCGTAGTCGTCCAGGTTGTCGTTAAGCTCGTCGGAAATAGCAGTGAACTGCTCCAGGAGATCGTGCAGGTCTTCTTCGCGGCCCGGTCTACGAGGTTTCGCGAGGAGGTCCTGGATGCTGTGAATCCGAGCATCGAGCAGTTTCACAAAGACGAACACACGGTCAGCAGGGACATAAGCAGAATCGCGGAGCTGCTCGACCTCAGCTTCAGAAAGGGTGCTGGAATCGCGTGCCTGGCCACTCGCCAAGGGAACGACAGTCAAAAGACAGAGCAGAACGGCAAGGCGGCAGGACATAGCAGACTTAGTGGAGCATGACCTGCGTGAGCAGTTCATCCTGGATATTGTTCAGTTGCTTGAGCGTCGACTGCAGGGTGGCGCGGTCATCCGCCGAAGCTTTGTGAAGAATCTCGTTGAGCCGGAAGGTGGTATGGTGCATCAGCATTTCGGCACTCTTCAGGCGCTTGGTGTCGCGGGCTAACCCGAGATGGATGAGTTGAGAGTAATGCTCAACGCGCTTCAGGGTGGCGCTGGCTGTCTCGATGTCGCCTTCCAACATTTGTTTGCCCGCGAGTTCGGTCATCCCCGAGACGAGCTCCGTGTAGAGAAAGCACTGGTCGCGAGGACTAGCCTGCTGAGCTCGGCTTTCAAGGTCTGCGATGGCGTGCGCGTCGGCAAGGACTATCTCGTGCGAGCTCGCGTGGAGGGCAGGCGCACCTGCGAATAGGAGCGCGACGAGCAGGAGGCGGACAGAGTGATGACGAGACAAGAAACAGAGCATGAAGCACCTCGCGGGGAGTGCGCTTACCTCATGTGGGCGAGGGTAATGAGACGGTGGCGCGCCTCATATTCCTCGTCCGGATACTTTCCATCGGCTGCGGAGAGAAACTGCCGGTAGAGCTCCGTGGCCTGTATAACTTGGTGGAGCTTGTCGTTCGCGGTCGCCGCCAGAAACAGACTGGAGGGCGACTGTGGCAGTACGTTAGCACGCACCTCGAGCGCTTGCAATACGGTCTTTGGATCATTGCTTTGTGAGGCTGCAAACGCGAGGCGCCCGGCGGCTTCGGCGCGGCCGGCGGGGGTGGGAAAGAGGTCGGTGCGGGTGAGCAACGGACGGAGTACCGCGGCGGCTTCGCCCGACTGGTGCAGGCGAATGAGGACGTCGGCGTACTGGTCGAGGAGATCACCATCGTTCGGATCCTGCTTGGCGAGCTGTGCAAGGAGCGGTTCGGCCCGCTCGGGCTGGCCGGTCTGCAGGAGAAGGCGGGCCTGAAGACGCGTCACGGCGGCATTGCCAGGATCGGCGGTGTGCAGGTGATTAACGAGGGCTAGCGCATCGTCGGGTTTGTTTTGTTTGAGGTCGAGGGTGGCGAGCTCGGCGGTATCGCCCTCGGGGGCATAGCGGATGAGCATG
>CAXUCK010000031.1:3525-16413 GCA_964249375.1 uncultured Acidobacteriaceae bacterium | reverse complement strand
GGCCGGGGGTCTGGTGGGAGGGCATGACCAGCGATCCTCCAGCCGAGTGTTTGGACTGGCAGGGAGATCTGTGGACGCCGGAGATCGGGCAGGAAACGGGGCGACCCGCGGCTCATCCCAATGGCCGCTTCACGGCGCCAGCACGGCAGTGCCCGACAATCGACCCGGAATGGGAAAATCCGGATGGGGTGCCGATCTCGGCTTTCCTGTTCGGCGGTCGTCGGCCGACCACCATGCCGCTGGTATTTGAGGCTTTCAACTGGTCGGCAGGTGTGTATGTCGGGGCGACAATGGGGTCGGAGACGACCTCCGCCGCTGCTGGAACGCTCGGCCGAGTGCGTCGCGATCCCATGGCGATGCTTCCCTTCTGTGGATATCACATGGGTGACTACTTCCGGCATTGGTTACGCATGCAGCGTTCGCTTCGAACGACACCGCGCATTTTTCACGTCAACTGGTTCCGGAAGGATGCCGAGGGGCGCTTTTTGTGGCCGGGGTACTCGGAAAATCTGCGGGTGTTGAAGTGGGTTGTGGATCGCGTTCATGGCCGTGTGCCGGCTACCGAAACGCCCATCGGCTGGACGCCCTGCTACGACGACATTACGTGGGAAGGGCTGAGCTATTCACAGGCACAGTTTGATGCCCTTCAGCGGGTGAATCGTGAGCAATGGAAGCAGGAGGTCATGGATCACGAAGAGCTGCTTCTGGCGCTCCACGATCACCTGCCTCCCGAAATGGTTTACGAGCGAGAGCTACTGATCTGTCGCCTGTAGATCGTGCCAACTTCCCCTTGACGGGAGGGGGGCCTCTGGGTATTATCTCTTTAGGGCAGGGCTCCTCGGCGCTTGCGCTTGAGTTGAGCCGGCCTTAACGAAGTCCACCCACTTCGTTGCTTTACAGGGAACACCCACGCATCAGCCCCCACCGCGCTGCGTGGGTTTCCTTTTTAAGCTGCAGCTAGCAATAGATCCAGACAGATCGGCACAACGCGCAAGAGGCGCTTCATCTCGAAGCGCCTCTTCGAAGAGCTGCTCGTCACCTACCGGAAGCGGCGGCGCACTGTTCCCGCAGCTCCGAGAAGGCCGGTCAGTACAAGGGCGATGCTGCCAGGCTCGGGGACCGGGCTTTGCGGTGTGGAAGGCGTTCCTGGCGTGCTTGGCAGCGTCGGGACGATCGGTAAAGCTCCTACCGGATTCACAACTGGCCCAAAAACCGGCGGTATTCCTCCTACGGGAGGTGCGTTCGTCGTGTTGCCCGTGTACTGAGGAAGTTCGGTGAGGGCGATTGGCCCCGTTGCCGCCCCGAGGGCTTCGATCGGCTGTTCCGGCAGGTTTAGCGCCGAAACGAAATCGCCCGGGCGTCCGAGATCGAGCAGCTCGGCATCCTCAGTGTCAGGAAGCTCTCCACACGCGAAGTCAAAAGCGTGGCGGATCTCCTTATGAGTTGGGTGCAATCGCTGACGTGCTGGCAAAACCTTCGGCGCGACGTGAGTTCGCGGACGTACCAACATGGCAAGCTTCTTCTTCGCTGCGTGGTGTACCCGGTGACGCACATGCCGAATGCGGTGAACCGCGGGTGTGTGAGTCAGGGCTTCGCGGTACTCCTTCCACCAGCGTTGGCAGTCGGTTTGTGCGGCGTGAACTCCGGTGGAGCAAATTCCAATCGTCACCAAGGCAAATAAAACTAACAGTAAGCGGCGCATGTCTCTACCTTATCGAGCAGGTCTGAAACTTCTGCTGTCCCTGATACTGCACTTTCATAGCCAAAGTGCAAAAAATAGCAGAGTCGCAACTTTACTGGGAAAAGGAGACAAGAACAGAGCAAACGAAAGTGAAGCAAGGAATAACGATGCACACCAAGGAAAAACTCTTCTCAGGGTTTCCCTAGTCACGGCAATGAAATACCGTGGTGCTCACACAGAGGGTACTCCTTATCTGTCTGATTGACACAATTTTTTGCCGAGCGAGCAACCAATTATCCACATCCACCAACGGTGGCGCAGCTCTTTGTCCGACGGCGCCGCGCAACGAAGCGGTCTTCCCGTCGTAGGTGTGAGCTAATGGCCAAGTGCAAGGTCGATCAGCGCGTGCTCTTCCAGTTCATGCGCCTTGGCCGAACCGGTTGCCGGACTTGCTGTGGCAGAGCGCTTGATACTCGTCACAGGCCGACCGCGTCCCATTCTCCGAAGCAACGGCATCACGTAGAACAGGCCGCCCATGTTGGCTGGCTCTTCCTGAACCCAGACAATCTCCTTCGCGCCGGGATGCTGGTCCAGCGCGACTTGCAGTTCCTCCGCTGGCCATGGATAGAATTGCTCCAGAAACACGATGGCAACCCCGGTGTCCTTGCGTTTCTCGCGCTCGACGCGAAGATTGTGACCGATCTTCCCAGAGCAGACCAGGATGCGCCGGGGATCGTGCACCGAAGCGTCTTGGAGCACATTACGATAACGATCGTCAGCAAAGGCGCTTCGCTCCGAAGTCGCATCGGGATGCCGCAGCATGCTCTTCGGTGTAAAGACGATCAGGGGCTTGCGAAGCGACCGCATCACCTGCCTGCGTAACAGATGGAAATACTGAGCCGCGGTTGACGGTTGGCAGATCTGCATGTTGTCGTTCGCCGCTAGCTGGAGGTAGCGCTCCATGCGGGCGCTCGAATGCTCCGGTCCCTGTCCTTCATACCCGTGAGGAAGCAGCAGAGTGACTCCGCTCAGCAGACCCCACTTGGCCTCGCCTGCCGCGATGAACTGGTCAATAATGATCTGCGCGCCGTTCGCGAAATCGCCAAACTGCGCTTCCCAAAGGACAAGTGCTTCCGGGTAATCACGCGCATATCCGTACTCAAAGCCCAGAACAGCGGCCTCCGAGAGGAACGAATTATAGACCTCAAAGCGACCCTGCTGCGGTCCGAGATGGCAAAGCGGAACGTAGCGAGCTTCGGTCTCGGTGTCGACGAGGACGGAGTGGCGCTGGTTGAAGGTGCCTCGCTGTGAATCCTGGCCGGAAAGGCGGATCGGTGTTCCGGCGTCCAGGAGCGAAGCAAAGGCGAGGAGTTCAGCGGTTCCATAGTCGAATGGTCGATTGCCATCTCCCATTTCAATGCGTTGGTCGTAGAGCTTCTGGATTTTCGGGTGGATATGGAAGTCCGTAGGATATCGATTCATGCGTCGCACCAGGTCAGAAACCTGATTGGCGCTGAGCCCGGTGCGCACCTCGTCCGCGGGGTGAAAGGGGCCGCCTTTATAAGGGGTCCAGTAGTCAGGGAGTTTCGATAGCCGCGGGATCTGCTCAGCTTCTTTCGCCGCTTTCTGGTCGTCGAGCAGGCGCTGCTGTTCCCGCTGCACTTCACCGGTGGGATCGACGCCTATCTGCAGCGCGTAAGTCTGATAGAGCGGTGGGCGCTCCCTGATGATGGCGTAACGTCGTGGCTGCGTGACGGTTGGGTCATCGACCTCGGAGTGGCCGTGTTTCCGGTACCCCACCAGATCAATCACAATGTCCGTATGAAACCGGGCGCGGAACTCGGCGGCGATCACGGAAACGCGCACCACCGCATCAGGGTCTTCCGCGTTGACGTGGAGAATGGGGATAGGCAGGCGTTTGGCGATGTCGGTCGAAAACCGGGACGAGTTGGACTCTTCGGGAACGGCCGTGAAGCCGAGCAGATTATTGACGATGATGTGAATGGTGCCGCCAACGTCATACCCCAGCAGCGTCGCCATATTCAGGGTTTCGGCAACAATGCCCTGCCCGGCGAAAGCGGCGTCTCCGTGGAGAATGACCGGAAGCACGGAGTTCCAGCCTTCAGCGCCGATACGATCCTGCTTGGCACGGGCGCGACCCAGCACCACGGGGTCAACCGCTTCAAGGTGAGACGGGTTCGAGGCAAGGTGGAGTGCGATTGTCTTACCGTTCGCGGCTCGGAACTCACCCGTCGCGCCGATGTGGTACTTCACATCGCCGCCGCCCATCGTCGAGCGGGGATCAACATCCTCGAACTTCGTAAAAATCTCAGCAGCCGAGCGGCCGATCGTATTGACCATGACATTCAGCCGACCGCGGTGGCTCATCGCCATCATCGCTGTCGTGATGCCGTGCTGCGCGCTCGTCTCGAGAATCTGATCGAGGGCAGGAATCAGAACAGTGAGACCTTCCAGTGAAAAGCGCTTCGTGCCAAGGTATCGCGCCTGGATCACCTGTTCGAAGAGGTCCGCCTGGATGAGCCGGGTGAGCACCTGCCGTTGATGGGCCGGCTCTGGCGTTTGCTCCATCTGCTGTTGGAGCCATTCGCGCTGCCGGGTGCTGAACAGATGCATGAACTCTGCCGCAATGGTTCCGCAGTAGAACTTACGCGCCTCCTTGGCCGCCTCTCCCTCCGGCACAGCAACGGAGAACGGCTCCGGTGGAAGATACTGGCCCAGCGGGTCGAGCGACGCCTGCAAATAGCCCCACCGGCGAAAAATGTTGAAGACCTCTTCACGTTGCGCGTCTGTCTCGATCATTTCCGGAGCGGCGACTCCAGCCCTGGTGGCCATAACTCTCCTCAGTCTGTCCTTGCTGCCGTGTTCGCGGCCAACTCACGCGAGGGCACAGATATATGCTAGACCTTTCGGACGCGACTGGCATCCCGTGTTGGAGAAGGATTCCTGCGACATAACCCGAAAGTGGCAGGGCTACTCTGAGAAGCGCCGGCGAACGCTGGAGATAGGCTGTAATCGTGGCCAACAATGACATGCGGGGCTATGGGCCCAGGCTTGCGTGGGCTTTGTTGCTCGTGTGCCTGGGTGGTGCCTGGGGGCAAGAGCCATCCAGAGCCCCAAACGCCGCAGAAACGACACTTCCGGACATCCCGTCTCTGATGCGGGCCGTGGAAACCAACCAGCATGCCGCCGAGGCTCAGGCCAAACACTACGTGTATCACTCCACCCAGACCATGCGCGAAACCGACAAACATGACGGAGTCAAGCTGACCCAAGTCTCCGAATACGATGTGTACTGGATCGGGGACGTGGCCGTACGTCAGCTCGTCCGAAAGAACGGACGAGATCTGACGCCGGAAGAACAGAAGAAAGAGGAGGAAAGCGTGGAAAAGGAGGCCGCGAAAGCACGGGCGCGGCGGGAACATGCGGCAGCCGAGGGAAGGGCGACAGATGCGCGCGGAGAGGAAGAAGTGACCGTCTCACGCCTGCTCGAGCTTGGCCGATTTACCAACGCGCGACGCGTCGCTTTAGATGGGCGGCCGACAATTCAAGTGGATTTCAGCGGTGACCCGGCCGCGCACACCCGAAACCGATTCGAGGAAGTGATCCGCGACATGGAAGGAACTGTCTGGGTGGACGAGCAGGACAAAGTGCTCCGGCGCGTCGAAGGGCGGTTCGTTCGGCCATTCAAGGTTGGGGGAGGTCTGCTCGCGGACATACGCGAGGGCACGAGCTTCCAGTTTGACCAGCGGAAGATCAACGACGAGGTGTGGCTGCCTTCCACCATCGAGGCTGTCGGCGGCATGCGCATGCTGCTCTTGTTCCACTTCGACGGAAGCGGGCGCATCGCCAATTCCAACTATCGCCGCTTCCGTGCGACATCAACGATCTTGCCCGGTGTGGGCAAAGTCGAGGAAGCACCCGGATCTTCCGGAGAGATCAACACCGAAACGAAACCCTAAACGCAAAGGGAGCGGCCTGAGCCACTCCCTTCACAAGATCCTGGTTCGTGCTTGCGACTAGAGCGGCTGAACGTCAGACGCCTGCCAGCCCTTGGGTCCCTTGACCACATTGAACTGAACCGCCTGGCCTTCTTGAAGGCTCTTGAACCCGTTCGAGTTAATCGCGGAGTAGTGCACGAACACATCCTCACCGTTCTGACGGCTGATGAAGCCAAACCCCTTGGCGTCGTTAAACCACTTCACAGTTCCCTGTTCCATTTCGATTCCATTCCCTTGCTGCAGTGAATTTGACGCTGATCCAAATCGGGTTCAACCCATCTGTTTCAAACGATGTGAGGAGGTTAGCACAGGAAATAAATTTTTCGTACCCAAAAGAGTGACACAAAAATCACATTGCACCGTTCTTAGTGCAAGATCCGTTTCAGATCGGGATTCCAACTGGACGGGTCTAATCCGTCGACTGGGCCTCAAGGTATTCGCGGACAATCTGCTCAGCTCGCACAAGCACCTGTTCCAGGCTCATCGAGGTCGAATCGATGATGACGGCATCGTCCGCCGGACGAAGCGGCGAATCTTTCCGTTCGCGGTCGCGGCGGTCGCGCTCTTTCAAATCCTCCATCACCGACGTGGAACTCGGGGAAGCGTTCGTGGCCGAAGTACCCGGTCGAACCTGCAGGAATCTGCGATTGCCCCGCACCTCCGGCGCTGCGTCCAGGAAGATCTTCACCGCGGCATCCGGGAAGACGCACGTGCCAATGTCACGTCCTTCCATCACCACACCACCCTGTGCCCCCAAAGCCCGTTGCTGCTCCACCATCCAGGCTCGCAGTGCCGGATGCACAGAAACCCGCGAGGCGGCGTTGCTTACATCCGCGTCGCGGATCCGCTGACTCACGTCCACGCGATCCAGAAAGACGCGGTTCCCGTCGCGCTGCGGCTCAAGCGTGATGCTCGTAAGCTGGGCGAGTGACAGAAGCGGAGCTTCCTCGTCAAAGTCGAGATCGCGCTCGATCGCTTTGAGTGCGAGCGCGCGGTACATGGCACCGGTCTCCAGGTTCAGGAACCCGAATCTCCGTGCCAAATGCGCCGCCAGCGTACTCTTTCCCGCGCCAGCCGGTCCGTCGATCGCGATGATAGGCCGTCGACGAGGGTTCGCCCTCACCTGTTCCTCAGCCGCTTCGCCCGTCGACAAATCGTCCACAGCCATCAGGCAATGTCCTCTTCCGGCTTAATCTTACGAGCGGGCGGCCGCTTGCCCCACGGCTTGTTTCCCGCTTTGAACTTATCGAACGGTCCATCTGCTTTCTGACCACGGTCAGCGCCCCCGGCGAAGGGCCGCTTGCCTGCCGGCCGGTCCGCGCCCCCCGTGGGCGGGCGACTTGCGTAAGTCCGCTTCGGTCCACCAGCACCGGTCCCGAAGCGCTTCGGCGAGGCGCCGGCTCCTCCGCCATCCGGGCGCGGGCCGCGTGCTTGCCGGCTATCCCCTGAGGCTGGACCAAAGGAACGCGTCGGCCCTCCACCGCTGCCGCCAAGCCGCTTCGCGCCGCCAAACTCACGTCGTGGCGGACGACCTGTTTGCTCACGCCGTGCCGGACGTTCTCCGCCACTCTCTTCCCGCCGGGGCCGGAACGGTCGATCTCCCGCCGGTGGTCCAAACTTCTTTCCCGGGCTGCGACGATCGCCTGGCCGCTCTGTGCCTGCCGGCCCCGAACTACCCACAAAACCGCGATTCACGAAGGGTCGCTTCGGCCCCGCACTGTCGCGATCCCCACGATACGGCGGCCGTTCCCGAGGTGCGAACTTGCCGGCAGAGCTTTCGCGAGGTCGGCTGTATGCCGGACGCTCTCCGCCGCGGCTTGCGTCACCCTCGCGGTCCCGGCGAAACGGCGGCCGACCGGTCCCCTCCGGCCGGGGGGGGTCACCAAACGAAGGCTTCCGGCCCGCACGGTCTCCGAAAAAGAGTTTGCCCGCGCCTCGCCCACCAAAGGCAGGCTTACCCGCAGCAAACGGCTTCTTCGGGCGATTACCGCGAAACGCTGGTTGAGCTGGTCGCTGCGGAGCTTCCGCTCCCGCGTCGAGATCCAGATCCTGAAACTCCGGAACAGCTGTGTCGCCACTCACGGACGCCTCAGGACGAGCTGCACGTGGCGTTCGCTTCTCGTCCCAAGGACGATCGAAAGCCGGTTTCTTCATCGGCGGTGTAGCGCCGGGCCGAGCTCCATCACGCTTGGCGGCGAACGGCCGGCGCTCGCGGTCGCTCGAGAACGAACGTCCCCCAGCGGGGGGGGATGGCTTCCGCTTGAAAGTCGCAAACTTCTTGATACGGCCCTCACCTTCGACTTCAGGGACCTCCGGCTGGGTCAAAGCGGCTGCTTCCTCAGGAGCTGGTGCGAACGCCGGCAGATCACCACGAACGTGAAGGCAATGCTTGCCTTCCACCACGACCGTGTCTACCTCGCGAGCCGCAGACAAGGCATGAGCCACGTCGCGCACACGGGAGCGGGGAGCCAGGGGAGACAGAAAGATCTCGACGTCATCCTCCGTTGCCAGCACCGCCTGCCCCAAATACAGGGTGATCAAGGCTGAAAGCGCGCTGGGCTGTCCGGCGTTCGCGCCGGACTTGATCGCCTTTGTAAACCGTGCACTGGCTAATTCCCACAGCACAGACCCGTCCGCCTGCCCAACCGGAAACACCCGCAGATGCTGCCACAACTCCGACAACGCACGCAGCACGGCAGCCTCGGTCAGACCCTTGCCTAGCTCATTTACTAGGTCAGACGCCGTTCGGGGCCCACCTTCCGAGAGCAGGGTGTAGGTGTTCACTCCCAGGGGAGACACCTTGAAGGGACCACTGGCCGAGGGCAGTTGCTTCCATGCCTTGTCCCCGCGAAGCGTAAACAGATAAGGGAACACCGTCGCGGAAACGATGAAATCGGGCTCGTCGGCCGTGGTGCCTGGCGCGCCGAGCAGATTTAACGGCAGCACTGATCCCTCGGCAACCAGCCGCTGCACCAGCGAGCGGGCAGTCTCGCGTTCGCCTACGGTCGGCGATGTATTGGCCGCGCCCAGCGTGGCTTCCACCAAGGTTGGGGCGGGAGCCGGAAACTGCTGTCCGCGTGGTGCAAACAGCAGGAGCCCGGAACGCTCAATCCAGGGCAGAAGCGCCTCGGCCGTCAGCAGGGCACGACCGTCCTGGTGCCAGTGTGTGCGGCGTGACTCGGCCAGTTGTTCGGCGGTCGGGATAATGGGATCGCTCAAGGTCGTCGTTGCCTTTCCTGCCGCATGCAGCAAGGACGTGCAGGCCGGTTTCGGATCACGGCGGGCACGTGGGATAGAACGGAAATGTCTTTGCCGAAGCCAGCGTTCGCTCAGAGGGCTGCTTCCGAATGACTCTCGAAAGCATCCTGCTGTTGGCAGCCGAGCGATGACCGCTACTTCTTAGAATAGCAGGCGCTCGTCCGCCGTCTCGCGATCGGGTGGTTGCGATGGTGGCCCGGTGCTTAGGTGCGCTGGAATGCCCGAGCGATATCGCGGTGCGAGTAGCGCAAGGCGATCGGGCGGCCATGTGGGCAGCTGGTCGGGTGCTCCGTCTTTGCCAGCGCCTCGAGCAGCCAGGTGATCTTCGCCGTTTCGAGCGGTGTGTTGATCTTGATGGCGGCGTGGCACGCGATGCTGGCCGCAATGCGGCGACGTCGCGTCGCAGCGTTTTCCGTCTGCTCATCGGGCGTTGGCGCGGAAAGGAGATCCTCGATCGTGGTTTCGAGCTCCCGCCCATCAAGTCCCACCGGAGCCGCTTTGATCGCGAGCGTACGCGGACCGAACGGCTCCGCCTCAAACCCGTTGCGCTCCAGTTCTTCCGCAAGCTCGGCGAAGCGAACCATCTGCGCCGGCAGCAGATCGATCAACAGCGGCATCAGCAAACGTTGCCGCTGCGCCGCTTCTGTCTCACGCTCACGCAACACTTTCTCAAACAGTACGCGTTCGTGTGCAACGTGCTGATCGATGATCCAGAGTCCCTCCTCATTCGTGGCCAGGATGAACGAATCTCGCAGCTGCCCGAGCGGCTTCAGCGCGGAAAGCGCGTGAAGCGTATCGGCAATGTGAGGCGAACCGGAAGTCGGTAGATCGGGGTGCCCTTCCGCCTCTGCCGTTTCGGGATAGCCAACGGGAATGGTTCGCTCGCCAAAGCTCAAAGGCGCGGGCGTGGGCGGCAACTCCAGAGCGGCGAGCACGAACGGAACTGCATCGGCAGCCTGCGGGTCGGCTTCGGACTGCGCCCCCAACGCTTGCACGGCCGCCGGAAAACCTGTGCGCGCGCCCGGCTGAAACACGGGCCGGTCTACACCGCTTAGTGCCGTGGCTCCAGGCGCGTACAGACCGCCCTGTTTCGCCGGCGCCGAACGAAGAACGCGGTCCGGACTGGGCTCGCCCGGCAGGGGGCTCACATCGATGTTAAGCGACGACGCCGGATCGTGCGCCCCGCCGGCGAGCGCCGTCATGAAGCTCGCCGCCGGCCGCGCTTGCATCAGTGCCGTACGCACCGTGTCGCGCAGAAAGTCATGCACAAACGCGGGCTGGCGGAAGCGAACTTCTGTCTTTGCCGGATGCACGTTCACATCTACCTCCTCCGGCGGCATCTCGAGAAACAGCAGCACTACGGGAAACGAAGTCGGCGGAAGAATGTTACGGTACGCCTCCGTCAGCGCGTGCAAGATGAGCCGGTCACGGATGAGCCGCTGATTCACAAAGACATAGATCGAGTTGCGGTTCAGCTTCTGCAGCTCAGGTTTGGAGACAAATCCGGAGATCCGGAGGTAGCCCGGATCGGGCGGCTCGTAATCGTCCTCGCGCTTCCATGGCGGCGGTTCGGGCAGGCCGGCCCGGCGAAAGTCCATCTCCGCCGCAATCGGCAGCATAAGCTGCGAGGTATCGCGACCAAAGATCTGAAACAGACGCTCCCCGCTGTTCGCTACCGCCGGAGCGACCAGCAACGCCTGTGTCGCCGTATGCAGCTCGAAGTGCCGTGTCGGATGCGCCAGGGCGTAGTGCGTCACCAGCGCCGCTATGTGCGAAAGCTCCGTCTGCTCGGATTTCAGAAATTTCCGCCGCGCCGGCGTATTGAAAAACAGGTCGCGGATCGTGATCGTCGTGCCGACAGGCACACCGGCCGGGTCGGCGCGCAGCATGTTGCCGCCGGCAATCTCAACCAGGGTGCCGGCCTCCTCCGCGGCCACCCCGTCCTGCGCCGCGGCCCGCGTCTCCAACACCAGCCGCGCGACACTCGCGATCGACGGTAGCGCCTCGCCGCGGAAGCCCAGCGTAGCAATCGACAGCAGGTCTTCCGAGGTGCGCAGCTTCGAGGTCGCATGGCGCTCGAATGCCAGCAGCGCATCGTCCCGCACCATACCGTGGCCATTGTCGGTGATGCGGATCAGCTTCCGGCCACCCGCCTCCACCTCGATCCGGATGCGCGTCGCTCCCGCGTCGAGGGAGTTCTCGAGCAGTTCCTTCACCACCGACGCAGGACGCTCTACCACCTCGCCCGCGGCAATCTGGTTCGCGACCTGGTCCGACAAAACGTGGATGCGGCCCATCTCTCGATTCTACCGGCTGCCCCGAAACAGATTCGGCGGCAGCCGTCCCAGCGCGCGTAGGCTGTTGCAAACGGAGTTCCTTGCATGATGATGCGATCGGTTCTGGCGGCCACCCTTTCTTTCCTCACCCTCTGTGCCTACGCACAAGCGCAGAGCCCTGGCCCGCAGGCCATCCCGCCGCAAAGGTCGCCAAGCCCGCAGCTGTGGAGCTGTACTGACCCCATCGCTCCCGATAACGGCGTGAGCAGTGCCTGCCTCGTCGCGCGAACCTTCTGGAGCGCCACCCAGGCGCAGCTGTTTCGCGCGAACGGCAACCCCAATCAGGAACTCACCACGCTGCGACTCGAAAGCACGGCGTACACCGGTGGCTCCAACCAGCCCGTCCGCTCCTTCGGCAAGACCACCTATCTCGGCTCAAAGACAACCGGCACCTACAACACGATGGGCCAACACGTCCTGGTCGAGGCCACGCAGAACTGTTTCGCTCCCGGCGACTGCCTGGTGGGCTCGCGTTTCCTCAACCACGCAAACGGCGTGCGCGATTCCTCCGACGAAGGGGTTCACCTCTTCGATACACAGATCGCCGAAACGCCCTATGTCCCGACCGGACGATGTGCCCGCGGATGCGCCCACTCCTCCGAGCTGATCTCCCTCGCAGACGCCGAAGCCTGGTCCAACTCCGGCGAGGGCCGTTACGTCGGCGACATGAGCCGCGCCCGGGTTGGCGCGGGCCGCATCACTGGCGCCACAATCGATCGCCAGACCGGCTTTACGGAAGTCGCCATCGACGGCGCGAACCTGCCGGTCAGCACCCTGCTCAAAATCCCGTCATCGCCCCAGTCCCGCCCCGGCGAGACCGACCCTGGAGCCGTCGTGGTGGAAATTGCAACGACGTCGCTGCCCCGCGGATTTGCAACCTCGGCTGCCGGCCTCGCCCCACACGGTGTTGTCTGTCTGGCCGACATGGGCGGCCTCAACAACCCAGAGATGGCGCCCTATCTTGTACTCGATGCCACGCACATCTCGCTCCACCTGCGCAAACAGCACGACGACGCGATGATGGCGGCCTTCGGCGGCACCTGCGGTCTGGGCATCTCGCTGCTCGCAGATGACGCCGTTCTTCTGCCAAATCATCCCACCCCGGTGCGGCAGGTCATCCCCGTGTACGGCAGCCGCACCCCGGGCAGTGTGCTGCTCGACCACCAAACCCACCTGGGAGAGAACCTGCGATCCAACGCCTTCCTCTCCCTTTCCTGCCCACTGGCAGCGCTCGACCGCCAAGCCGGCGTGGTCACGCTTGAGTCCGTCGGCAACGACTGCTACCTCCTCAACGGCCTGCCCGCCACTCTCTCCGGCACGGCCACGCAGCTCGCGACAACCACGCCCGCGCTGCACCTGCAGCAGCTTACCGCTCGCGGCGCTCTCTTCCGCTACGACGCCCCCGGCCCCGATTTCCACGCCGGGGCTGGCGGAACCCTCGCCTACAACAACGGCGCCTATCGCCTGGTACCGATCGCCGAGACCACCCGCGTCCTGAACCCCGACACCGGCCGCCTCGACGGCAGCAACGTAGCGCTCGCTCCCAATCTGGTGCCCTTCGCCCCCGGAGACCAGATCGAGCAGTTCCACTTTC
>CAXUCK010000031.1:0-3515 GCA_964249375.1 uncultured Acidobacteriaceae bacterium | reverse complement strand
AGCGCGGGGGAGCAGATCCAGACTCAGTACACCCCGGAGATCGATGTGCCCACCAACACCACCGGAGTCGTCTTCGCGAACGGCGGAGGCGCCGTCGCCGGCCCGGGCAAGATCGCCTTCCGTTGCAGCAACGCGGAGGCCGACAGCAAGCTGCTCGGGTACGGCGGCACCCACGTCGCCCCCTGGATGTGCCTGCGCGCCGACGGCGCCTTCCGCAACGTGCTCGACGCCGAGTGGATCACCAATGGCACGATCCTCCGCCTGCATCCCTTGCACCACCAGCAAAGCAACGCCACGCCCTTTTGGCTGGTCGCGATTGAGCCTGGAAATGGAGATGATGCCGGCTTGCGCTATGTCCCAGACACGCACGCGATCGAATTTCAGAATCTCCATGCGGTCGCCTCCACCTACACCACCACCCGCGGGACGCCGAAGAGTTCGACCGATCCCTGCGTCGCGGGAGAAAGCTGGGACGCGACGGACGCCTCCGGCCAGAGCTTTCACTACTTCTGCCGTGCAAAAAACACAATCGTGCGCGTCCGCATGGAAAGCTTCTAGGCACGGCCGCGAGGTGGCTGCCGAAGTCTAACTGGCCGGCTCAAGATCCCGGTCCCCCACCATGTGGAGGCGAAGAAAATTCGTCGCTCCGGATCGCGTGCGTGTGCCCGCCACAATGCCCACGATCTCCCGCCGCTTCACGTGGCCCAGCCGCTCCAGAACATCTTCGGCCATGTTCACCAGTTCGTCAGTATCGGAAAACCGTTCGCACAGGATGGGCGTTGTGCCCCACAGCATCATGGAACGGTGAATCACTTTTTGAAACGGCGACAGCGCAAAAATCGGCGCGTCCGGCCGGTACTTCGAAAGCAGACGCGCCGTGCCGCCAGATTCGGTGAAAATCGCGATCGCTGCCACGTCCAGCTCTTCGGCCGCGTGAGCCATGCACTCACATACCGTCTCCGCTACCGAAAGGCGAGACCCGCGCTTCCTTCGATGTGCCACGACCGAATCTGCAAGACGCATTTGCGTCTCCGTTTCCGTCACAATCTTCGCCATCATGGCCACCGCTTCGACGGGGTACTTGCCTGCGGCCGATTCTGCCGACAGCATCACCGCGTCCGTCCCGTCATACACCGCGTTCGCCACATCGGAGACCTCAGCCCGCGTCGGCCGCGGATTGTCGATCATGCTTTCAAGCATCTGCGTGGCGGTGATCACCGGCTTCCGGAAGTCCGTCGCACGCCGGATGATGAGCTTCTGGATCGCCGGCACCTGCTCCGGCGGTACCTCGACGCCAAGATCGCCGCGCGCGACCATGATGCCGTCGGCCACCTCCAGGATCTCGTCCAGGTGCTCAATCGCTTGCGGCTTTTCGAGCTTCGCGATCACCCACGCATCCGAGCCCAGCGCCGCGACCCGCGCCTTTACATGCCGCACATCCTCGGCGGTGCGGACAAAGGACACCGCGACCGTATCCACCTGCTGCGCCAGCGCAAACTCCAGGTCCTCTTCGTCCTTTTCCGTCAACGACGGCACCATCACCGGGATGCCCGGCAGATTGATACCTTTGTTTTCGCCCAGCGTGCCGCCGTTGATGACGGTGCACACCACGTCCTGTCCCTCGGTGGCGATCACCCGCAGTTCAATCAGCCCATCAGAAAGCAGAATCCGTGAGCCCGCCTCCAGGTTCTCGGCCAGGGTTGTAAAGGTCGTGCCCACACGCGCCGCCGTCCCCTGTGTCTCGCTCGGAGCGATCGTCAGCCGCTCTCCCGCGACCAGCTGCACCGGCTTTCCATTCAGCAGCTTGCCCGTTCGAATCTTCGGGCCCTGGAGGTCGGCCAGAATGCAGATCGGCTTACCCTCCTCGCGCCCGACGGTGCGCACCATCTCGATCAGCTCGGCTTTCTGGCTGTGTGAACCGTGTGAGAAATTCAGCCGGGCCACGTCCAGACCCGCTCGCACCAGCTGGCGAAATACCTCCGGCGTGCTTGAGGTCGGTCCTAGCGTCGCCACGATCCTGGCTCGGCGCGCGCCTTGGCGCGATCCGGCGAACGCCGCGGCGGCAGTTTGGTCCGAAGTCGAAGTGTTCAGCGGGGCAGAGTTCGTCAAGGTCGGCACGGGTGAGGCTCTTTCCTGTTCTGGTTAGAAGGCGGCGCGCTGGATGCGAACCAGGACACCGCGTCTTTGGAGGTTCATTCTACGCGGAGCAGCGGACGCTCTGCAGCCTAAACCTCCCTGCGTCTCGCTATCGGCTTCATCGTCCGTTCCGCTCCCGTTCGAACACCGCATTGAACTCGGCGCCGCAGAGCACGCTAAAAGAGATGAGGTAAAGCCAAAACAGCAGCGCGATGCCCGCCCCAAGCGACCCGTACACACGGGAATAGTTCGCGAACCGAGTCACGTACCAGCCAAACACAAGCGTCGCCAGAAACCACAAAACCGTCGCCACCACCGCGCCAGGAAGCACCCGGTGCCAGCGTGGCGAACTTGGCGTCCCCATCCGGTACAGCAACGCCGTCACCCCAACGCTGCCCATCAGCGCAAACATCCATCGCAGCCCAAGCGCGACCAGAAACACCGGCGTCCGGATCATCCCCGCAACATGCGCCGCCAGCCAAAGACTGATCAGGTGGCCGAACACCACCAGTGCGCTCGCCGCCGCTAGCGGCAGGAGCGACATGGGAACCAACAGCACGGACCGCGCCCGCCGTCGCAGAAAACTCCAGCAGTCCGGCGGCAAATCTCCGGCCCGGCGCAGACCCTCCATAAAGGTGGCAATCACCCCCGAGGCGCCGCTGATGCTGACCACCACCGCCAGCAGCACTGCACGGAACGTATTCGGCGAGGGTCCAATGCCAGAGTTCGCCGGGGGCTTTGCTTCAAAATACGCCGCCAGCAACGGAAGCACATCAGCCGGCAAAATACGCTGGAAAAACGAGGCCAGTTCATACCGAACAGCCGTCGTATCCGGCAGGCGCGCAACCACCGCGGCCGCTACAATCAGCGCTGGAAAGAGCGCAACCATCCCCGAATACGCCGCGGATTGCGCGATGTTCGGAGCGTCATGCGCCACCGCGCGCGTAAAGGCTTGACGAAGCATCCCCGGCAGGCGAAGCACCAGCCGAAGTCGCGCCGCTGTAAAACCGATCTGGAAACGAGGAGACACGAGCGTGCCCTGATGCTATCGCGCCCCGCCGCCGCCGGCTCACGGGCGTGCCTTCGCCCGCTTACTTCCCCGTGTAGTACCCGTCCCGCGTCTGCACGTAGAGGTCCTTCGACTTGGGAGCATTGAGGTCAATCTGGTGATATCCCTCCGCCGCCGTCTCTTTCTCCGGCGTAAAGCCGAGCCGGTACTGCGCCCGCAGTTCCTGTGCGATCTGGTCGTAGATCACGGCGACAGTCTCCTTCCGGCTGATCTCAAAGACCCGCCCACCTGTCTCGCCCGTCATGCGCTCCAGCACTTTCTTCCCGTCCACGTGTGTTTCTGCGGGTCGATTGCCGCCACCCCCACCGCG
>CAXUCK010000030.1:0-16485 GCA_964249375.1 uncultured Acidobacteriaceae bacterium | reverse complement strand
GGCCTCACCATCTCCCCCGACTTCAACGTCATCACCGTCGCCCCCCTCGTTCTCACCCGCCCCTTCGACCTCCATCTGGTCGTCGACCGCACCTCGGTCGAGGCCTTCGCCCAATCCGGCACCATCGCCATGACCGACCTCATCTTCCCGCCCTCCCAAACCACCCACATTGAGCCACTTCCCGGCACCGATGCCACCGGCCAACTCTGGCGCCTCCGCTCCATCTGGCCCTAAGCACAAACAGCAACGAAGCGGCGCCACCGTGACTCTTGCCGCTGCTCTTGCCGTCGCCGTTGTTTTGGTCGTCATCCTGAGCGCAGCGAAGGACCCCTGAAGTTGCCCTTGCTCTTGCGGCTGCTTCTGCCTTGCCGTGGCGGCACCCATTCACACAAAAGCCCTCCGACCAACGGTCGAAGGGCTTTCTTCCTGCACTTGAAAAACTACTTTTCGCTCAACGGCTTCGCCATATCGTCATGCATCTTCGCCTTCAATGCGTCCGGCACCAGGTTCGCCATCGCGCCCTCGATCTTGGTCTTCAGGCTCGCCGAGTACACGTGCTTGTCGCCCTTCATCAGCGCCTCGAACCCCTGCTTGGCCACATCGTACGGCTCGCTCTCCTTCTTGCCCTTCGTCCCCGCATCCGTGTCGTCCATGTCTGCACGGTGGAAGAAGTCTGTATCCACCGGTCCCGGCTGCAGCGCCGTCACCGTCACACCCGTGTTCTCAAGCTCCGCGCGCAGGCTCTTGGCAAACGACAGGTCAAAGGCCTTCGTCGCCGCATACACCGCCTCGCGCGGAGCCACCATCTCGCTCGCAATCGAAGCCGTAATCAGGATCTTGCCTTCGCCGCGACCGACCATCTGCTTCACCACATGCTTCGCCAAGTGCACCGTGCTTTCCACGTTCAGGCGAATCATGTTGATCTCTTTCTCGAGCTCGGTCTCGAAGAACATGCCGCCCACGCCCACTCCGGCGTTCAACGCCGCCGCATCCAGCGGCCGTCCCGCAGCCTCTACCGCCTTCCACAGTTCCTCGACCCCGTCATACGTCGCCAGGTCCACCGAAACCTCTTTCACCTGCACACCCATCGACTGGAAGTCGCCTGTCGCCTTGTCCAGCCGGTCGCCATTCGACGCCACGATCAGGTCAAACCCGTTCTCCGCGAACACCTTCGCCAGGTTGTATCCAATGCCGCTCGAAGCGCCCGTTACCAATGCCAGTTGATTCGCCATCGCCAACTCCATCCCGGTCCCAAAGACCATGGTCTCTCGTCCAACAACCCTTCTTCTGATGCCGGAATCTGCCCCACCGTGAAACGCGCGGCGTCGCTCTCCATCAACCGGATCAAACCGGATTGTCACCAGACGAAACTGCCGTCCCACCAAAGGCGACGTGTGTCCGGCGAATGCGGGCCGGCTAAGCCAGCAGCCCCGACTGCGCCTCCGCCGGGCTGCCCGGCTCGGCGCTCTCGCGCAGGGGCAGAAACAGCGTAAACACTGTCCCGTGGTGCACCGGGTGCTGCGACGAGCGCACCCGCAGCCGCCCCTCGTGCCGCTTCACGATCTCCGACGAGATCCACAAGCCGAGCCCCGTTCCATTCAGCCCCTTGGTCGTGTAGAACGGCTCAAACAGCCGCCGCTGCGTTGTCCGCGACATGCCGTGCCCGGTGTCCGCAATCGCGATCCGAACGCCCGCTCGACCGCTCTCCGCGTCAGTCGCCTCGTGCGCCCGCACCACCAGCCGGCCACCGGTCCGCATCGCGTCAATCGCGTTCGCAATCAGGTTGTTCAGCACCTGCCGGATGTCGTTCTCAAAGCACAGGATCTCCGTCGAGCTCCCGTAAATC
The DNA here is from genome assembly GCA_964249375.1 of uncultured Acidobacteriaceae bacterium. Lineage (GTDB taxonomy): Bacteria > Acidobacteriota > Terriglobia > Terriglobales > Acidobacteriaceae > Edaphobacter. The sequence goes on along the minus strand of CAXUCK010000030.1, from coordinate 14,639 downwards.
GCGCTCACCTCGATGCCGGAGTTCGCCAGCCGTCCCTGGTACAGGTTCAGCACCGCATTCACCAGCTGCTTTGCATTCACCAGCGTCGCCCCGACGGCCTGCCGGTGAAAACGCAGGGTCTGCGTGGCAATCTGCGACACCCGCTGCAGCTCCGACTGCGCCATGTGGACGTACACCCGCAGCTCCTGCGGCAGATCCCCCGCCTGCGCCACCAGGTAAAGCAGGTTTGTGATGGCTTCGAGCGGGTTGTTGATCTCGTGTGAGATGGACGAAGCCAGCCGCCCCACCGCGGCCAGCTTCTCGCTCTGGATCAGTGCCGCCTCGGCCTGGCGCTGCTGGGTGATCTCGAGCGACGCCGTCGTGATGCCCGTGATGGTCCCGCTCGAATCGCGAATCGGGAAATAGTTCACATTCCAGGAGCGCAGCACGCCCGGCTGACCGACCTGCTCCCCTTCGACGATCCGGTTGCGCACCGGCTTTCCGGTGGCAACCTGCCGGAACAGCTCGCCGATGGTCGCCACGCCGGGAACGACCTCCAGCACCGACCTCCCGAGAATCTGCTCCTTTGGCAGGCCGATCGTGCGTGCGAGCTCGTCGTTGATCCGCAGGTAGCGAAACTCCACCGGGTCAAACAGCGCCAGACCAATCGGTGTGTTCTGGTACACCGATTCCAGCTCCGCGCGTTGCCGCTCAGACTCGATCTGCTGCGCGCGCAGCGTCTCGGCAAACGTGCGGCTCTCGTGAATATCGATGGCCACGCCCAGCCAGCTCTGGATCGCGCCCGCCTCGTTGCGCAGCGGCTGCGCCCGCACGTGGAACCAACGGGACGCCTGGTCCTCATCGCGGATCAGCCGAGCTTCGATGCCGTAGTCCTCCCCTGTCGCGACCGATCGGGTCCAGCAGTTCACCACGCGCTCCCTGTCCTCGGGGTCAAATGCCTCAATCCACCGGCCCGTATCGTCCGGTGTATGCTGCTTGCCGATGTAGCCGAGAAACCGCTGGTTCGCGTAGCGCACCCGCCCGTCCGCCGAGCCCATCCAGATGAACTGCGGATTCAGGTCCGTCAGCACGCGAAACTGCATCTCGCTCGCGGCCAGGGCCTCGATGGCCAGCTTGCGCTCATGCACATCGGTGCCAATGCCCAGCCATCCCCCCACCGCGCCCGTGCTGCTGTGGATCGGCAGCCCGGAAATGTCCAGCCACCGGTAGGCGCCATCTTCCGCGCGGCAAACCCGCGCCTGCGCGCAGAACTCCCCCCCGCTCTCGACCGATTGCCTCCATGCCGCGATCAGCGGCCCCCGATCGTCCGGATGCAGCGCTCCTTCCCAGCTCGATCCGCCATCGGTTTCGAGCGCGGTCAGCCCCAGATATTGCAACAGCCGCTGATTGGCGAAGTTGATCCGGCCCTCGGCATCGCTGGTGAAAATCAGCTGCGGATTCAGCTCGGTCAGCACGCGATACCGCGTTTCCGACAGCCGCAGCTGGTCTTCGTTGCGTTTCCGCGCCGTCACATCCATCGAGATCCCGCCCAGGTGCGTCGCGCGACCGTCGCGGTACAGCACCTGGCCGCGGCTCTCGATCCACAAGACCTCGCCGTCCGCCGCATGGAGGGCAAACTCGTTCGACATCGCCTGACCCGTCGTGATCGCCCGCTCCATGTTCTGCCGGACGCTGGCGAGGGAGGGCTCGGCAATCCAACGCTCGATCGACGCCATCGTCGGCAGCTCATGAAACGGGCGCCCGAACACCGGGTACGAGCCGGCTCCATAGAGCATGGCGCCGGTCTCGAGATCCAGCTCCCAGGTTGCAACCAGAGCCGCCTGCTGCACCGTCGTCAGCAGCTCGGTCTGCTGTTGCAGCTCCCGGATCCGGTTGCGGTCTTCCGTGATGTTCCGGAAGAACAGAACAATGCCGTCGATCGAAGGAAGAGCTTCAATCTTGAACCAAAGATTCAGTGGCGCGGGGTAGAGTGCTTCGAACGAGGACGGGATGCGCTCGTCCATCGCGCGATGGCAGTGCGTCCGGTACGGCGATCCGGCAGCCGTGGCGCCCGGAAACAGCTCCCACAGATTCCGGCCGAGGATCTCTCCCGCCGGAGAGAGTAGCTCGCCGCCGCGGCGGTTCACCAGCGTGACCCGCCAGTCGCGATCCAGCGCGAGAATGACATCGTTGGTCACGTCCAGCACCTGCCGCAGCGCGCCAGCCGCCCGGTCGCGCTCCAGTTCCGCCAGCTTACGCGCCGTAATGTCGGACGAGGCAATCACGATGCCGTCGTGGAACGGACGCACAACCACATGAAGCCACCGGTCCAGCGGATCGGCCGAGCGCGCCTCAAACTCCGCCACGGCCCGCTCCTGCATGGCTCGCCGGAAGTGCGAAGCGAAGGGTTCCTCCTGGTTGCCAGGAAAGCGTGTCCACAGATCGGTTCCTGCGATTGCGCGGTCGCCCAGCAACTCCTGCGCCCGGGCGTTCGCATAGGTACACTTCCAGTCCGGTCCAACGCAGAGGATCGCGTCCGCCGTTGCCGCAAACACCTCGGCCAACCGCTGCCGCGCCTCATCGCTGCGCTCCTCGGCCGCCTTCTGCATCGTCACATCGCTGAAGATGATGCAGATGCCGTCGTCATGGGGGCGGGCGAACACGCGGTACCAGCTATGCAGCGGTTCCGGGTAGAACGCCTCAAACTCCGTCGGGATCCGCTGCTCCATCGTGGTCCGGTAGGAGCTTTGGAACGGCTCAAGCCGGTTGTGCGGAAACAGCTCCCACACGTTAACCCCGATCAGCGGCACGGACCCGAGCAGCGTCATTGCCTGCCGGTTGGCAAAGGTAAAGTTCCAGTCACGGTCCAGAAACACAACCGCGTCCGGCATCAGGTCCAGGGTTCGTTGCAGGCTCTCCTGCACCTCCTGGCGCGTCTCCGCTGCAGATCGGGAAGACGGGTCCTGCCCGGGAGATGGAAGGGCGATGTCGGCCATGCGCGCACAGCGAAAATACAAGGGTAATTATGCAACGAGGGGGTTAGCGGCCGGGCAACGATTTCGCTTCCAGCAGATCAAGCCGGCGCTGCACGCCTTCCATCTCCTGCCGCATCTGCTGGAGCTCGGCCTGCATTTCGGCGAGCGCATCGTGCCTTCCGGGGGGCGCCGCGGTCACGCTCGCGCCCGGCACGGCGACGGGCACAGCCCCCAGCAGGTGCGTGTAGCGGATCTCGCGCGCGCCCGGTTGTCGCGGCAGGGCGGTCACCAGCGGACCCGTATTGCCCGCCTCCGTCGCCCCCTCCGCCAGCGGCGGCCGCGCCGCCAGCCGGTCCAGCGTCGCCGTCACCGCCCCGAGGTCGTCAAACGCATACAGCCGATCCGCCCGGCTGCGCAACTCCCCCGGCGTCTGCGGCCCGCGCAGCAGCAGCAGGCACAGGATCGCCGTCTCATCGCGCCGCAGATGCAGAACGGTGCGCGCTCGGTGCTCCCATTTGGCCACCCGGCTGTCGCGCACCGGCGCCACCAGGTCCAGCTCTTCCAGCCCATGGAGCGCCTGCCGCAGTTCTTCTTCCGTCAACTCCAAAACCGGGTCGCGCGACGATCGCTGGTTCGCCGCCGCCTCGAGCGCGTTCAACGAAAGCGGGTAGGTCTCAGGTGTGGTGATCTCTTTTTCAATCAGCGCTCCCAGCGCGCGGAGCTCGGGGATGGTCAGCTGCATACAGCTAGGTTGCCACAGGCGGACCCCACCCCGTCCGGAGCCGCCCGACAGCGGCCCGGCCCCAGGTTGCCGGAACAGATGCCCTATGACACAAAAGTTACAGAGCTGGTTGCCCGCCCGGTGCTCCGGATGTTCCGATAAACGGTAGAATGAAGTTCAGCGAATGAGATGAGGCGAAGCGCATTGGCGCCCTCCCATTCGGATCTCATCGGATCGAAGATCAGCGGGAGTTCGCATGCGGATTGGCTTCAACAAGCGGGTGGCGGTGGCGGCAGCCATGGTGGGTGTTCTGGCATTGGGTGCAAAGGCGCGGGGCAGCGAAATGCTCGGGCGCGGCGAAATGGGCACGGCAGACTCGGCCATGAACCTGGTCGGCGGTCAGCGCTACCAGCTGCACCTGTATCACCTCCACACCGGCGAAAGCCTCGACATCACCTACCGCATCGGCAACACATACTTGCCCGATGCGATGGCCAGGCTCAATCACTTCCTGCGCGACCACCGCACGCAGGACGAGGCGAACTACGACCCCCGCGAGTTTGACGTGCTCCACTCCGTGCTCGCGAAGCTCGGCCGGGCAGACAGCGTCATCGACATCGTCTGCGGCTACCGCACGCCCGAAAGCAACAATTACCTGCGCACCCGTTCCGCCGATACCGGCGTGGCGGAGCACTCGCAGCACATGGAGTCCAAGGCCATCGACATCCGCGTCCCCGGCGTTCAGACCCTCGCTCTCCGCAACGCGGCCCTGTCGCTCGGCGCCGGCGGCGTCGGCTATTACCCGGTCAGCCAGTTCGTGCACGTGGACGTGGGTCCGGTGCGCGAGTGGCAGTTCGGCGGATCGAGCCGTCGCGGCCACCTGCATCGCGCCCGGCACGCGGCCGACGGCACGCATCGTCACGCCCGGGCCCGCCGCGCCTAGACACATCCCCCGCAGGAAGGGAACACGCGCTCCAGCTTCGGCTGGGGCGCTTCTGTTTTGCGCCAACCGGGCACAGCCTCGCGGTACCATGCTGGTATGAGTGCATCCGACATCGGCTCGGGAACCGCTGCCACGGAAACAGCGGCGCCCGCGCTTCTGGACGGCGTCGCCATCGCCGCCGAGATCAAGGCCGAAGTCGCCGCCGAAGTTGCGCAGCTGAAACAGCACGGCATCCAGCCTGGACTTGCCGTCGTCCTGGTCGGGCACGTCGCCGCCTCCGAGATTTACGTCCGCAGCAAGGTCAAAACCTGCGGCGAACTCGGCATCCACAGCGAGCTCCTCACGCCGCCCGAGACCGTCACCACCGAGCAGATGCTCGCGCTCATCGCCGACCTCAACCGGCGCGACGAAATCGACGGCATCCTCATCCAGCTTCCCCTGCCCGCGCACGTGGACACCAGCCGCCTGCTCAGCGCCGTTCTGCCCGAAAAAGACGTCGACGGCTTCCACCCGGTCAACGCCGGCCGCCTCATGTCCCGCCAGCCGGCACTCTCTCCCTGCACGCCCGCCGGCGTTATGGAGGTGCTGCGCCGGTCCGGCATCGATCCCTTCGGCAAGCACGCCGTCGTCGTCGGCCGCTCCAACATCGTCGGCCGGCCCATGCTGCTGATGCTGCTCAACGCTTCCGCCACCGTCACCATCTGCCACCGCTATACGGTCGATCTCGCCCGCTACACGCGCCAGGCGGACATTCTGGTCGTCGCCGTCGGCATCCCCGGGCTCATCGCGCCGGAGATGGTCAAGCCCGGCGCGGTGCTGATCGATGTCGGCATCAACCGACTTACCGAAGAGGCTGAAGTCGAGCGGTTCTTCCCCGGCGACACGGCACGGCTCGCCGGCTTCCGCAAGCGTGGCTCCACCGTGGTCGGCGACGTCGATCCCGCAGCCTTCGCGCTCGCAAGCGCCTACACCCCCGTGCCCGGCGGCGTCGGCGCGCTCACCATCGCCATGCTCATGCAGAACACCGTCACAGCGGCGCGGCTGCGGCGCGGTCTACCGCCGCTCACCGCCGAGCAGTAGCCCGACCATGCTGCACGTCGGCCTCACCGGCGGCCTGGGCAGCGGCAAATCCACCGTCGCCGCCATGCTCGCCGGTCACGGGGCGGTGGTCGTCTCCTCGGACGATCTTGCCCGCGCCCTGATGCAACCCGGTCAACCCGTCTACCTGGCCATCGTCAGCCGCTTCGGGTCGGAGGTGCTGCAGCCCGACGGCGCCCTCGATCGCGCAGCCCTGGCCCGCATCGCCTTCGGGCAGGGGAGAGCGGAAGAGCTCAACGCCATCGTGCACCCCCCGGTCATTGCGGAACAGGCACAAACCGCAGAAGCCCTCGCGCAAACGCAGCCCGATGCCGTCCTCGTCGTTGAGTCGGCGCTGCTTTTCACCACCCGCCACGCCGGCGAGGGCGGATGGGGGGGACGCTTCGATCGCATCGTGGTCGTCACCGCGCCGGAGCCCTTGCGCGTGGAGCGCTTCGCCACCCGCAATCCCTCGACACCCACCGCGGACCTCGACGAACTCCGCGCCGAAGCCCGCCGGCGCATCGCGCAGCAAATGCCCGAAGCAGCCATGGCCGCGCGCGCCGACTTCGTCCTCCCCAACGCCGGCACCTGTGAGCAACTGCAAGGGCAGGTCGACCAGCTCTGGGCCGAGCTCTCCCGCCAGGCGCACCGGCCCCGGTGACGCGGACCCCTCTCGCTACAATAGGTGCGAACGGCAGGTTCCTCCCCGCTGCCGACCGATGGCCTCCAGGTGCTTGCCGACAAATGAAACTGCGCCCCGTCCTTCTGGTTCTTCTGCTGCTGTTCGGCTTCTATTACGCCACCACCCACCTGTCCCTGCGCACCGCATCCACGCCTTCGCTCGGCAGCTCGCTCTCCGACCTGATCAGCGCCGGCCCGTCGACCACCGCGGCCGTCTCCGGCCCGCTCGGCACCTTCAACCTCACCGAGGCCGCCGCCGCTCCCGCCTACGACACCGAAGAGCAGCAGAACATCGCCGTCTACAAGCGCGCCCTCCCCTCGGTCGTCAACATCACCTCCACCGCCGTGCAGTTCGACTTCTTCTACGGCCCGGTGCCGCAACAGGGCCAGGGCTCCGGCTTCGTTCTCGATAAGCAAGGCCTCATCCTCACCAACAATCACGTCATCGAGAACGCCCAGCGCATCGAGGTCACGCTCGCCGACAAGCACAAATACAAGGCCGAGCGCATCGGCGTCGACGCCAACCACGACCTCGCGCTCATCCGCATCAACGCGCCCAACTTGGTGCCTGCCACGCTCTCCGATTCAAACGGCCTCACCGTCGGCCAGCGCGTCTACGCCATCGGCAACCCCTTCGGCCTCTCCGGCACCATGACCCGCGGCATCATCTCCGCCATCCGCTCCATCCGCGGACCGCAGAATAACCCCATCGACAACGCCATCCAGACCGACGCCGCGGTCAACCCCGGCAACTCCGGCGGCCCGCTGCTCAACTCGCGCGGCGAGGTCATCGGCATCACCACCCTCATCGCCAATAACGGCGCCGACCAGAGCTCCGGCATCGGCTTCGCCATCCCCATCAACACCGCCAAAGCCGTGCTCGACGACTTCGCCAAATACGGCCGCGCCCGCCGTCCCTCGCTCGACGTCGTCACGCTCCCCATCTCGCCCGACATCGCTCAGCAGATCGGCCTTCCGGCAGACTACGGTCTCCTGATCGAGCGCGTCCTTCCCGGCGGGGCCGCGGAGCGTGCCGGCCTTCGCGGAGGCAACCAGCAAATGTACAAAGGCAACACGCCCGTCACCCTCGGCGGAGACCTCATCGTCGGGCTCGACGGCCAGGAGATCGCCACCCCACAGGATCTTTCCGTAGCCATGAACGCCCACCGCGCCGGCGACACGGTCGTGCTCACCATCTTCCGCGGCCAGCGGCGGTTCGACGTCAAGGTCACTCTGGGCGATGCAAAAGAAAACGGCAGCGCAGGCGGGCAGACAGCGTAACTCGTTGCCATCAGAGTCGCTCGACCGCAACGCCCGGCTTATTTCGGCTGAAACACCAGAAAGTAGTCCTGTCCATCCGCCTTGGTGAAGTCGTACTGGCCGATCTTCTTGTAGCCCGCCTCGTCCATCTCCCGCTCCACTACGTCGTGGTTCAGGCCGTGGTCCGTCCCGTTTCCGTTGCGGTCGATAATGCCCACCCGTGCGTCCGGATGCAGGTCGTCGCGCAGCGCCTTCATAAACGGAACCGGGTGCGCAATCTCGTGGTACACCTTCAGCAGCAGAACCGCGCTTATGCTCCCCTGCGGCATCTTCGGGTCGTCCGGCGTACCCAGCACAACACGGATATTCTCGAGGTTCTCTTTCTTCGCCCGCGTGCTGATCGCCTCAATCGCATGCGGATTGATGTCCTCGGCGAAGATGCGTCCGCCCCGTCCCACACGCCGCGCCGCCCGCACTGTAAACCACCCGGAGCCCGCGCCAACATCTGCGACCACGGTGTTCTGCTGGATCCCGAGGATGTCCATCACGCGGTTGATCTGCAGCTTCTGGTCGCGTCCCGGTTCCTCAAAAATGGAAAGATCGCCCGAGTACGGCGTGCTCGTAGGCCGCTGTTGCTGCGCCGGCGCCTCTTGCCGTCCGCTTGCAAACACAGAAGAACGTGGAACAGCAACGGCGGCCAGGGCGAGGCCTGCGACGATCAACGGAAGAACAGAAAGGGTGCGGGTCCGGCTCATAGGAGGGTTGGATGTACGCCACCGTGCCGCGATGCACGGGCCCCGCGCCCCCTAGCGAATCTGCACCAATTCCGGACTTCCAGACCCATGCCCCGCGCCAGCACCACCCGCAGGCAGACCGCCGGTTGACTCCGGATGCTGCGGCGCGCGCCAGTGATCGATATAGCTCACCTGGTGCACGCACGAGATGGTGCAATTTGGCGCGCAGCCCTTTTCCGTCAGAAACTCGCGCTGGACATCGGCCGTCGTATACCCCGCCAGCGGCACCCCCGGATATCCGCGCTGCTGCGAGCAGTAGTGCACCAACCCGTTCTCGCAGATGTACAGGTAGCGCCCGCCTGCCCGGCATCGCCAGTCATTCGGCTGCCCGTTCGCAATCGCCTCTTGAAAATGATTGAAGCGCGAGTACGACCGCCGCGTCAGCTTCCGCACCCGGTCCCACACCTCGCGCTCTTCGGCGCCCAGCGGCTTCAGCTGCCCCGACCCATCATGAATGATCCCGATCGTCGACGAGAACCCCAGCCCCAATGCCCGCTGCGAGATCGTGTACGCATCTTCAGGATGCGCAATGCCGCCCCCCACCACGGAGTTGATATTCACATGGAAGTCTGCGTGTTCCGCCAGCATCTTCAGCTTGGCATCCAGCACCTTCAGCGACTTCTTCGACACGGCATCCGGCATCACATTGTCGATCGAAATCTGCATGTGATCGAGGCCCGCACGGTTCAGCCGCTCAATGCGGTCGGGCATCAGCAGGTACCCGTTGGTGATCATCCCGGCAATCGCGCCCGTCTTCCGAATGCGCGCGATCACCCGGTCCAGCTCCGGGTGCAGCAGCGGTTCGCCACCGGAAATGGTGATGACCGACGTCCCCAGCCGGCCAAGGTCGTCGATGCGCCGCTCCATCTCTTCGATCGGCACCGGATCCGACGTCTGGTCGAACTCATTGCAATAGGTGCACGCCAGGTTGCAGCGCCGCATCGGCACGATGTGCGCCATGTACGGATGGCTTGTCGACAGCAGGGCGGAACCGATCGACCCAAGTTCCCGCAGTTTGCGGGTTACGGCCTGCATGCGGCGACGCGCGGGCAACGTTCGGCGCGGGGAAGAAGTCGGCTGGCCCGGTACGTCCGCGCTGCCGGTGGTGGGTGCTGGGTTACGTCCCATGGTCAGGTAACAGTATAGAGTGCCGCGGGTTGGCGCGCCGTTGCCGCCCGAGCGTCTGGCCTAAAGCCGCGTCACGTCGGACGTGGCCAACGCCGTACCCGCCGGAGCCATCGCCGGCGTCAGCGGCCGGGGCAGCACCACACTCGACCGGTGCTTGGCGTCGGGAATCAGCGACAACGCCTGTTCCTTCTTGTCGCGCAGAATCGTCACCTGCACCGCGCGGCCTTTGTTCTCGTGCATCAGCCGCAGCCAGTCGGCACCCGAAAGCAGGGCGATCTGGTTGATCCGCACCACCACGTCCCCGGCCTTCAGGCCCGCAGCCGCCGCCGGGCTGTTCGGCTCAATGCTGCGCACCAGCAACCCGTTGCCGTTCGCCGCGCCGAAGTACTCCGCCAGCTGCGGCCCCAGCGCCTCCAGCGCCGCACCCGTGTAGGCGGGCGGCAGAATCGTGCCAACAAAGCTGCGCTCCGCGGCGCGCGGTCCCAGGGCTCCGGCCGAGGGGGCGCCGCCGCCGAGGAAACCCATGCCGCCGGGGCCGCCGCCGGCAGGTCCATGATGATCGGCCCGCTCAGGCGCGGAAGACGCGGCGCCAACCGGCTGATCCGGCAGCGGCACCGGAATGTGCTGTTCCCACGCCTGCCGCTCCAGTGCCTCGCGGTTGGCCAGCTGTGTCGTCACCGTCTGCTGCTGACCCTCGCGGCTGAACACCAGCGTCACGCTTCGGCCGGCAGGGATCTCATGCAGCACCCGCCGTAGCTGCTCCGCGCCCTCGATCATCTGCCCGTTCATCTGCAGAATCACGTCATGCTCGCGGATGCCGATCTTGCACGCCGGGCCGTCATGATCCACCTGCGTCACCTCGACGCCACGAGCCTCTTTCAGTTGCAGCACGGCTATCTGATCCTCACCGAGGTCGCGGAAGTTCACACCCAGGTAGCCGTGCGATCCGGTCCAGCCGACGTTGAGCAGGCGGGCATACGGGGCAGCCTGTTGTTGCGCCGGAGCCGAGGCAAGAGCGCCCAGACCCAACGTCACAGCCGCTGCAATCGATGTCCACCTGCTCTTGTTCATACCGTCCGACCTCGTGCAAGCCCCGAGTCCATCACCTCGGGAGCTGCTGCCCTTTGGACTGCCGGTACTGCCTTGCGTGAGCACCTTTGTACCAGTTTGCGAAGCAATGGGAGCGCCAGCGGCGATCACTGAATGCCATCGGCGCTCTGCAGCGCCTGGTAGCTCACCGTGCGAATGTAGGGATTCTCATCCTGCGCGGACACCGTGCGCAGCACCTGCCGGACGCTCGAGTCCGACTCCACCGGCTCCAGCATAGTGATAGCCCGCTTGCGCACGGCGGCCGAGCCGTCGTGCAGCAGCGCCTCCAGCATCGCGTCGCGGACCCGCTGGTCCTGGTCCACAAAATGTTGCAGACCTTCAAGCGCCTTCAGCCGCACGCCCGGGTCCTTGTCATAGCGCAGGCTCACCATCAGGGCGCCGCGCAGGCTCGACGGGTCATCCTTCCCGGTGCTGCCGCAGCGGTGCCCGGACCGGCACTCACTCGCCAGCAGCGAAACCGAGTCAGAGCGCACATCCGAGTTGGTCCCCGCGCGCATCCCCATCAGCAACAGCTGCCGTATCTGCGGCTCATCAAGCGATCCCTCCACCGACTCGGGAATGATGCGGTTGTACTTCACCTGCACCAGCTCCGAGTTCGGCGTCTGCACAATGCCGCTCACGTTCACAATCGCGCCGTGCGTGGGATCCGTCAGAACGACCGGTCCGGGCTTCACCACAGGCGGCTGCCGATGCACCAGCGATCCGCCCAGAAAGCCGACCCCCACCAGAAGCGTCGCCAGCGCCGGTGCGCTCTGCAGGTTGCCCATCCATCGGAAGAAGTGGCTGCGCATCTGCTCGAGCGGTCCCCGCGGGCCCAGCGCATCCAGCGCCTCATCCAGGCGAACCCGGCTCTGCGCCAGCAGGTTGGGCGAGGGATCCACCATCGGCAGGCTGTCTGCCCCTTCCAGCAGGGCGCCCGTGGTCGCCATTTCCTCCTGGCACGCGGCGCAATCGCGAAGATGCGCTTCCACCTCCAGCAGCTGCTCCCCGTCCAGCTCGCCGTAGTGCATCAGCACAATCTGTTCTTGGATCTCATTGCATCGCATGGACTTCGTACTCCCAAACCAGCCTCAAAGTGTAAGCGTGGCCGGCAGATCGTTCGTCTGCCTTTGCCCGTTCCGTCGTCGGTCGTGCTGCGTGTTGCGCCGTGACCGACGTCCGCCATCCCGTTTGTTCGACTAAGAAATGCCGCGCAGCTCTTCGAGGTTCGACCGCAGCTTGCGCGTTGCGCGAAACAACGTGTTCTTCGCGGTTTCCTCGGTCGTCGACAGCATCTCGCCAATAGTGCGTAACTTCAGGCCCTGGTAATGCTTGAGCTCAAACACCGTTCGTTCCCGCGGCGTCAGCTTATCCAGCGCCGCCGCAATCCGCTCCGCCATCAGCTTCCGGTCGAGCTCCCGCCCAGGATTCGCCATCGCGCGCTCATCCTGCACATTCGACAGCAGATCCATCTCGTCGCCCACCGAATCCAGCACCGTCGCCGGGTCTTCCCGGCGGCTCTTGCGCCGGCGCAGCTGGTCCAGGCACAGGTTGGTCACAATCCGGTATACCCAGGTGTAGAACGAGCACTCAAAGCGGAAATTCGACAGGTGCCGGTAGGCCTTGATAAAGGCTTCCTGGTGCACGTCCTGCGCGTCCTGCTCGTTGCCCAGCATGTGCAGCGCCAGCCGAAGCACGCTCTGGTCATACCGCCGCACGAGGGTGTCAAAGGCCGCCCGGTGCCCCTTCTGGGCTTCCCGGATCAGGTCATCATCCTCCAGCCGCTGCTGCGCCCGCGCATCCATCTGCGCTTGCGTCAGCTTCGTTCGGCCCCCCGGTCGTGCCACTGCCTTTGCCATCGCTGGCAACGATTCTAACGCCGCCGCCTGCGCCGCGGCTGCAACCACCGGGGAAACACCCCGACGCTTGGCCCACGGCGAAAATCCACTTCCGCCGTTGTTGATCCCTACAACGTCTGCACCCATTCCCAGCTCCGGAGCTAGAACTTCGATTCCCACTCAAATAGACGGCGGTTTTGGTCAAAGGTGAGCGGGGGCAGCCCACCGCTGCCAGGCCTTCCCAAAACGGGAAATCCCATCCGGTCTGGGCCCAAAAAGCTGGCCCAACTTCGTCTGCGGGGCGCTATGCTGGGCCGGTGAAACGAATGGCGGCAGATCTGGTGCTGCGCACCCAGGCACGTGGCCTGCGCTGGCTCGACCGCACCGCCGGCCGCCTGCGGCCAGCCCGTCACGCTCCCGCCCACCTCGCCATCGGGGAAGCCGGCGAGCGCGAAGCCCTGCTCCACCTCCGCCGCCTCGGCTACACCGTTGTCGCCCGCCGCTGGACGTCCGGCAAGCTGCGCGGCGACCTCGACCTCGTCGCCTGGTGGGGAGACACCCTGTGCTTCGTGGAGGTCAAAACCCGGTCCGTCCGCGATCCCCTCGACCCCGCCGAAAACGCCGTCGACCGGGAAAAGCGCCGCGTCCTCCGCCGGATGGCCTGGGCCTACCTCCGCAGCTTCCCCCGCGATTGCCGCGACACCATCCCCGTCCGCTTCGACCTCGCAGCCGTCTATCTCGGGCCCGGGCAGCCCGAGGTGGAGATCTTTCCCGCAGCCTTCACGTGGCGCGATCCCCCACACAGCCGCCGACCCGCTTTCGGTGTCTAATACGCTGGGAAGGCGGAGGAAAGGGCAATGACGCTGCTGAACGCACCGGGATACGACGAGAAACGCGAGAACCTGCACAGAAATCTGCTGATCGGCTCTGCCGCGCTCGTGGTTCTCGCCGTCGTGCTCGGTCTCGCCGGCTACATCCTTGGCCATGGCTGGTTCTTCACCAACCTCCGCGCGGAGCACCGCGTGGACCAGTTCTTCGACGCCATCCAGGCCAAAAACTTCAACGAGGCCTACGCCATCTGGATGAACGATCCCACCTGGGGGCAGCACCCCTCCAAGTACGACTACAGCCTCGGCCGCTTCACCGAGGACTGGACCTCCGCCAGCCCGGTCAATGGCCCGATCGTGAACCACCACGTCGACATCTCAAAAACCGACGGCACCGGCGCTTTCGGCACGGGCATCATCGTGGCCGTCCGCGTCAACGGCGACCACAAGCTCTTCATGTGGTACCAGAAGAGCGACGGCACCCTCACCTACCCGGCGCCGCACGTCCTCGACTACTAGCCCCTACCCCGCACCCGGTGATCCGCGCCCACCGCGATCCGCGCCCCGGACCTATCCGCCCGAGGCGCAGCCTGGCTCTGCCCGCCTACTTGCTTCCCGGCGGCAGAACCCCATTCATCCGCAGGTACTCCACCATCTGTCCATAATGGTCGGATCCGTGTGCCGCGATAAAGGCCGCCACCTCCACCCGTGTGTGCAGCCCATCCGCCCCGGAGATCGATTCAAATGCATTCGCCGGCGTGATCGTCGCCACGGCCTTGTGCGCAAACGCAAACGAGTCCGCCAGCGCTTTCAGGCAGTCCTCCTTGCTCGTCATCTTGCCGATCGCCTTCATATCCGCATCCGGCTTCGTCCCACTCACCGTCATCGCAAAGTAGTAGTTGGCCGAAGCGATGTGCGTCACCTGCCCGGCAAACGTCCGCACCCCATCAAACTTCGCCCCCGCCATCGCCCCGCTCGCCGGCGCAAAGCTGTACTTCTCGGCTGGCATCGCCTTCGCCACGCCCGTCACCTGCTCCTCAAACGTCGTCAGCATCTCGTCCATCGCCTTGGCCGGCTCGACCTTCTGCCCCAACGGCACCGGCGGCTTGTCCTCGCCCATCTGCCCCCGCGCGCCCATCGCGCAACATCCCATCACCAAAACCGCCGTCGCCATCCGTAATCGCATCATCCTCGTCCTCTTTCGCCCTGTTTGAGTAGCCCGCCCAGCCTAGCAGATCCACTTCAAACCCATCCCGTCCCTCCAACCACGCCACCCCGTCACCGGCAACAGGAGCAGCTAAAAGCTAAAAGCTAAGAGCTGGAA
>CAXUCK010000029.1:8153-17016 GCA_964249375.1 uncultured Acidobacteriaceae bacterium | reverse complement strand
CCCCCACCTCGCAGGACCCCGCCGCCTTCGTCAATCCCTTCGTCGGCATCGCCAACGGCGGCAACGTCTTTCGCCGCGGAGGTCGCTCCACTGGTCGCCGACATTCAGAGGAGGAAGCACCCTTCCGCGGCGAGGCAGGCGCGGTCGGCGCAATTTTACTGGGTGTTGGGCGTGTGGCGCTGGGCTTCGGAGCGGAAGATCATGCCTTGGGCCTACACTTACACAGCTTGGATGACTCCGGGGTCAGATACCTGGAGTGCAGGGGGCAGTCGTGGGTGTGCTGCTGTTATTCGTAACCGCAGGCATCGCGTACGTGTGTTGAAGTTCTACGACGAGTCTTTGGGTAATGCCTGGGACGACAATTCTGGGAAGGGCGCGGGCTTCAGCGAAGATGCAGGGGTGATCTGGCGAAAGGTTTGGCATGCCCGGATGCGGAACCATCACGTCAACAACAACGTCGATTGAAAGAGAAGTTAGGTTTGCAGTAGGCGGGTCCCCAGCTGCTCTCACTTTCTAAGTGCGCATCTGATAACGTGAGCCGCTTCTTGCGGCTTAGGAGTTTTAATGAATCGGTCTGCTGTGATCGCTCATGTTGCGGTGCCCCTCCTTGGGGTGAGTGTCGGTCTCCGTTCGTTTACGCCCATTGCAGTGACTGCGTGGTTTGCGCGCATGGGAAAACTGCCCGTCACGGGGACCTGGGCGTCGTGGGTAAGACACCCGGCGGCGGTTGGTATGTTTACGGCAGCGGCATTGGGCGAGTATGTCGGCGACAAATTACCGAAGACGCCGGACCGGACGTCGGCACTTCCGTTAGTTGGACGCTTGGCGCTAGGGGGCTTAGTTGGGGCGATCGTGGCCGCGGCATTCCGGCGCCCGGTTGAGCGTGGGATCGCGATGGGGGCGGTAGGCGCGCTGGCCGGGACCTTTGGCGGATTCTATTTGCGGAAAGGCCTGACCAAAGGCGCGGGCCTTCCAGACTTGCCGGTGGCGATCTCAGGGGATGGTGCGGCGATCGCGATTGCAGTGCGATCGTTGATGCGGCTTACAGCTTAGGAACTGAGGCGCTTGGACCACCGGACCGTGGGTTTGGTGAGAGCAGACCACGTTCTGTGCTTCCGGAGTCCTCACATGTCCTTATCTATTGCGTCAACCGAGCATGATGGTTTCTTGCTGTCGTCGCTACTGGAAAAGAGGACCATCGTGAAGTAAAACGGCCTCGGTCGAACCCCGGAGCGCGCACATCACCGCGGGCTGACGAGCTCTACCACGGAGTCATCCGAGCTATCCCAGGCGGCCCCTCCTGTGTGCGTTAGTTTGTGGTCTGCATCGTCCCACTGCAACTCGGTGGTCTGGTACTTGCCTTGTTCGTAGCTGTAGGTGATTCCATCGTCGGTGTAAAGCGTGAACTGCCCGTTTGCTCCCGGATACACGCGAACTTTCTCGATCTTCTGGGCTTCCCTGGTGCTCTCGATGGTTGAGCCCAGAGGCAGGATTGAGCCTGCACGCACGAAGATGGGGATCGTGTCGATCGGTGCTGAGACTGTTAGGCGTTGACCGCCGTGCACCCGTTCGTTGGTCCAGAAGTTGTACCAGTCGGAGCCGGCCGGTAGGTAGACCGACCGGGATGTGGCGCCCTGCTCGACCACCGGCGCGATCAGAAGGGCCGGACCGAACATGTACTCGTCGCCGATCTCGGCGACCTTTGGGTCCGCGCCGAAATCCAGAAACAGCCCGCGCATGAAAGGCGCTCCGGTCTGGTGTGCCTGCCAGCCCAGTGAATAGATGTAGGGCATCAGGGTGTAGCGGAGCCGGAGGTATTTCTCAAGGATCGGCTGCGCCTGCTTGCCGTAACTCCAGACTTCGTTGTGTGGGCGGGATCCGTGCGAGCGGAAGTTTGGCTGGAACGCCCCGTACTCGAACCATCGTGTATAGAGTTCTGGGTAATCGTCATAGCCGCCAACCGTTTCGCGTGCGTCTGTTGGATCGAGCAGCGGTGGATGCGCGGGGTGATGCGTCGACGGCAGAAATTGCCAGCCGCCGATGTCGGTCGACCAGTACGGCATACCGGACGCGACGAAGTTGATGCCGGTGGGAACGGATCGCTTCAACGTGTCCCAGTCGGGACTAATGTCGGAAGACCAGAAAATTGCTCCGTTGTGCTGCGCGCCAAGATACGTGTCGCGCGCCAGAATCAGCGCACGCTCCTGCAGGTCCAAGCGCATCCCGTTGTAGAACGCCGCGGTGTGGAAGAGCGGATAGACGTTGAAGAACTGCGTGCCAGGCCCGATATGGAGGTAGGAACCGTTCGGCGGCAGATCCGGCTCTGTTTCATCTGCCCAGAAGCTGTCGAAGCCTTTCGTGACGTAGTTCTCTTTGACGATGTTCCAATACCACTTCGCGGCATCCGGGTTCGTGGTGTCGATATCTGATCCGGCGCGATCATACGGCAATCCGTTCGTCGGCGTACCGTCCGCCAGATGTTCAAACCAGCCACGTTTGAGCAGCGTGTCGTAGTACCGGCTGCCAGGAACGAAGCGGGGCCAAACGCTGATCATAGTGTGAAAGTGCAGGGCGTGTAATTCACGATTCATGGCCGCCGGATCCGGCCACATGGCAGGGTCTAAGTCCATTTGACCCATCTTTGTGTAGGTGAACCAATCGATCACCAACTCATCAATCGGAAGGCGCCGGTCGCGATAGCCTTTAGCCACGGCCATCACCTCCGCCTGTGAGTTGTAGCGCTGCTTACTTTGGATGTAGCCGTAAGCCGATTTGGGCAGCAATGGCGTGTCTCCCGTGAGGAGGCGGAAGCCATGGTAGATCGCTGGGTAATCCCCAACGATGACAAAAAAGCTGACGCGCTGTCCGACCTGACTGCGAAAGCTGTTCTGGTGATTGAAGCCGAGAGCCACGGTGGTCTTTGATGGGTTGTCCCAGACCAGGCCATACCCCTTGTTTGTAACCAAAAACGGCACACACACGCTTTGGCCGGAAGGCGCGTTATAGTCGTGCTCGCAGTGGATCACGTGTCCCCGCCGGTCGAGAAATCCTTCCTGGTTCTGTCCAAGGCCGTAGTCGTGCTCGTCGTCGTCTGCCGTAAAGCTTGCACCGACTTCGAAGAAGGGCGGATCACTCGGCCTTCGGTCGTACTCCAAGTCGTGAGTGCCGTCTTTATAGTTCGGCACGGCCATTTCCCAGCCGTTCATGCGCAGCACTGGTCTGCCGTCCGGAGTGCTGAGGCTCAGGCCAACGCCGGGCGTTGAACCATTGAAGAATCGGGCTACGTCTGCTTGTGTGCCTGTCGGTGTCCGTTCTGGACCTTGGGGCGAAAGGGTCACCGTTAGTCCAGCCGATTGCAAGACATCTCCGTCGGCGCTTTGCCGGGTCACCCATCCTGATGCCGCCGGCCGCGCAACGATGCCGTACCCCGGACCAGCCAACGCGTCATCACGCCGGAGACTCAGGCTTACGCGCACGATATTTGGAGCGTAAGGCTCGACGAGCACCGTGGCATCGCCTCGTTCCGCTTCGATGCGAGCGTCGCTTTGCGCCTCCGCACGGGTGCACCACACGACGGCGGAGCACAAGGCCGTCGCGACCAGCGCCAAACGCATGCCGCACACACCCGGTCGGTCGGGCGGATTGTGAAGCCGGCGTTCCCCTCCACTTCGCGCTTGATTGCTCATGAGTTTCGGACGTCTCGTTCCGACGTTTGCCGGGCGAGCGACCAGATCAGCCTCCATGCTTGCTGTCCTCTCTGTCAAGCCGCTGCTCTTCCGCGAAAACACAACGCTATACTTCGCCGAGAGACGGCTGCATGTTTGACGGAGGCGTTCGATGCGAAAGACGTACAAGAATGTTCGGCGGTGCCTTCTTTGGACGAGCACAGCGGCGCTGTCGTTCCAAGCGATGTCACAAGCGATCGTTCCCGCAGCGGCTCCGTCGCGCCTGGGTGCGCCAGTCGCCATCAGCGTCAACCTTGGCCACTCGATTGCGCCCTATAAGCCCCTGTACGCGTGGTTTGGCTACGATGAAGCGAACTTCACCACCATGCGCGATGGAAAGAAGCTTCTACGCGAGCTCCATGACCTGAGCCCCGTGCCGGTTACGATCCGTGCGCATCACCTGCTCACCAGTGGCGATGGGGTTCCGGAGCTCAAGTGGAGTTCAACGGGGGTTTATCACGAAGACGCAGAAGGCCGGGCAGTCTACGACTTTGCTCTTCTCGACGGCATCTTCGACGAGTACGCCGCGGCAGGTGTTCGACCAATGGTCGAACTCGGATTCATGCCGAAGGATCTTGCGGCCTCGCTGCCGAATCGCCATGAGCCGTATCAGGTGCATTATCCCGCAAGCACGATCTCCGGAGCTTCCAACAACCCGCCGAAAGACTATGCAAAGTGGGGCGAACTGGTGCGCGTGGTCACGGAGCACCTGGTCCAACGGTACGGCCGGGACACGGTGTCGCAATGGTTTTTCGAAGTGTGGAACGAACCCGACATCGACTACTGGCACGGGAGCGCCGAGGAGTACTGGAAGCTGTACGACTACGCTGTGGCGGGGGTACGTGCGGCCTTGCCTGGAGCGAAAGTGGGTGGCCCCGCTTCGACCGGTCCTGGCGCGGGTCCCAGTGGAAAGGCGTACCGATTTCTCGATAATTTTCTCACCCATGTCGAACGCGACCGCAGTGCTGCGACAGGGAAGCCGATCCCGCTGGACTTCATTAGCTTTCACGCAAAGGGACACCCGACCATCGCCGATGGCCGGGTCGAAATGAGCTTGCGCAACGAACTTGCCGACACCGATCGCGGGTTCGAGATTGTTAGCAAACATGCCGCATTTACGAAGCTTCCTATTATCCTCAGCGAGGCCGACCCCGAGGGTTGCGCGGCCTGCTCGAGCAAGGTTAACCCGGCCAACAACTATCGGAACGGAACCCTTTACCCAGCCTACACAGCTGCTGCCTACAAGGCACTTTTCGAATTGCAGGACCGGCACAAGGTCGACCTCCTTGCCATGCTGAGCTGGTCATTTGAGTTCGAGGGCAAAGATTACTTCGAAGGTTTCCGTTCCTTGTCGACCAACGGCATCGACAAGCCTGTGCTGAACCTGTTCCGGATGCTGGCTCTGATGAACGGAGATCGCGTGGCAACGACGAGCGAGGGGGCTGTTCCGCTGGACGATATTCTTTCGAGCGGTGTGCATTCTGTGCCGGACGTGGACGCCTTGGCCACTCGCTCGGAACACCAGGCCGCGGTGCTGCTTTGGAACTACGCCGACCCAGCCGAGCCTGCGCCATCCACCCCCACGACGATCACCCTGCAGGGCCTGCCGGCCGGGGTTCGTCGTGTGCTGGTCACACAGTTTCGAGTCGACGATACCCACAGCAACGCCTATACGGTCTGGCAGAGCCTCGGATCGCCGCAGCAGCCTACGCCGGAGCAGTATGCCCTGTTGGAGAGCCGGCAGGGGCTGGAACTGCTAAGCTCTCCCGAGTGGCTGGACATCGTGAACGGTACGACCACGATTCGCACCGTCATGCCGCGCCAGTCAGTCTCGCTCTTGCGGCTTTCCTGGTAGAGCTAGAACAACAGCCGCAGGGACATCTGTACTTGCCGCGGGCTGCCGATCGCGCGATTTGTGATGCCCAGGCCTCCAGGGCAGTTGTAGAAACTGGAGTTTGTCTGGGACCCGTCGGCGGCGCAGCCCGTTGGCAGCGGCGTTGTTCCCGCTACGGGGAAGTTGTTGTAGTACTGGTTCTGCGAGACGTTATCGATCGGTACATCGAAGGACACGGAATTGGTCAGGTTGTAGACGTCCAAGGTGTATTTGAGGTTCAGGTGCTCGTTGAGGGCCATTTCCTTGATGATGGAGGCATCGGCGCGTTTCTGGAAAGCCTGTCGGAAGATGTTGCGTTGTCCGGTCGTGAAGGCTGTCTCGAACGTGTCGCCAGCCGGTACGCCACCATTTAGATCGCCGGGCGCCAGCAGCGGCAGCGTGAAGCAGTTCGCCTTGAGCGCCGGCGTTCCAAACGCGCCGGAGTGCCCGGTTTTTGCATTCTGCGGCGTGCACCCTTGAGCGAGGGGGACGATCGGGTTGGTTACACCGTTGAAGACGCTGTAGTAGATGCCGCCGATCGCGCCCGTGTAATCGACGACGCTATAGGGCTGGCCGCTCTGCAGAATGGTGAGCCCAACGAGCGACCAGCCGTCGGCCAGCCTGCCCTTGAAGCTCTCCTTCGGGAACGTGTCTGGCACGCGAAAGATGTAGTTGAAATTGATCACATGCGTCCGGTCGAAGTCGGATGAGGCAAAGCCGTCGCGGAGATTTTGTGGGTTGTTGCCGTTATAAAACAGACCAAGCGCGCTCTGCTCGTCCAGTGCGTGCGAGTAGGTGTAAGACGCGCTTAGCTGCACGCCGTGGCTCATGCGCTTATCCACATGCGCCTGCAGCGCGTTATAGGCCGCAACGCCGGATGCCCGATAGTCGATCGACTCCGATGCGAAGCCAACGTAAGGCACGCGAAGGTCGATGTTGCCGCCTTCGTTGTTTGCCAGAAATGGTTGTCCGTTCGGCAGGTTGAGTGGCGGCGCACCCTGCATCGCACTCGTGAGCACGGTGTATCCATAGGAGTAACTCTGCCCATGGATCGGTGCCGACGACGTCGCGATCTGCGCCTGGTTGAATGGCACCGGCACCACCTGATGCCGGCTCACCGTGCCCACATACCCCAACTCCAGCGCCAGGTCGTTCCTCGGCTGCCACTGCAGATCCAGCGTGTAATTGATCGAGTACGGCAGCTTGTTCGCCCGGTCATAAACGCCGAGCGAGACCGGTGCCGCACCATTCGTGATTGCCGCAGCATTCGGGAGATAGCTGCTCAGGTCCGACGCCTTTGGATTGCTGGGAGCGGCGATTTGCGTCGTGCTCCAAGGATTGTTCAGAGAACCTCCATCGACGTTCGGATCGCAGGTCGGGATGTACCCTTTGTAAAACGTCGCCGGGGCGCATGTTTGCGCGTTGACGAACGGCAACGATTGATTGACGCCGAACGGGCCTCCGGTGACGTCGCCAATCGCATAGCCGGGCGAGAAGTAGGTGAACAACTCGCCGCGATCGTAGTAAATCCCGCTTCCCGCGCGCACGACCACCTTGTTGTCAAACATTTTCGGCTGCCACGCCGCACCGACGCGCGGCCCAAGGCCCCACTGGCGGCCGGTGAGCGTCGTCTTACTCACGCCGGATGTGCCGTTCACGTTGTTGCCCGCGATGAGGAATCCGCTCTGGTCTGGCCCCAGTGTCCCGGGCGCCTCGTCGCCACTTGGCGAGTAGGTGTAGCGTGATGGGTCGAAGTTGAAGATACGCCCGTACTTCTCGGTCAGGCCGCCATCCCAGTCATAACGTAGACCCGCGGTGATGGTGAGATTCGGTTTGGCCTTGAATCTGTCCTGAAGATAGAGACCGACCTGATTTGCCCGGTAGTATCGGTTGGCGTTGCCCTGCAGGAACGTCGTGGTGTTGTAGTCGTCGTTGATTGTCACCAGACCTTGCACAAACTGCGAAAGGTCTGCTGTTGCCACCGTACCCGTGCCGGTGCGTCGATCGATCGTGTTCAGCTGTGTGTAGGCGTAGCTGCCACCGAAGTCGACCTCATGAGCTCCGAGCGCCCAGGTCGCCTGCCCCGACGGTTGAAGACGATTTTGGAATACACCGGTGTTTGGTCCCTGTGTGGACGCCGCGGGGCCGATGTTGAGCGTATTTGCCGGCGTTCCGGAGGGGTGCGCATCACCGAGCACATCCACAATCGACACGCCAGGAAACGTTGCCGATCCGAACGCATTGATGCCCACCTGTGACGGCCCAAACAGCTGATCATTCCGGCTGTAGAGCTTCTCGCGCAGGAAACCGAAGGTCTCCACCGTGCTCAGGTTGCTTTCCACCAGGTACGTATTGCCGATTGAAAACACCTGAGCGCCCGCGTCGAGGTGTTGAGTGAACCCTGGCACATTGGAGTAGGCGTACGGCGCCGTTGTCGGGTCGTGCTGGTAGTAATACTTGAGCGCGACCGTGTCTTTCGAGTTCGCGTTGTAATCCAGATCCGCAACGGCCTGGTCCGCGATGAAGTAGGCAGTTCCCGGAATGAAGGCGTTGTCCGGGTGCGCCGCGGTGGGAGTCGCGCCAGAGTCGTTCGGGATGAGCCACTTGCCGGGCTGCCCCGCTACTGACGGCAGATTGAACAGGGCGAGTGCGACATTGTTCGTCATTGCTCCTGTGAGTGGAGTTCCTGTCGTACATGTGCCATTCGCGAGATCGCTGGCGTTGCAGAACAGCGAATTCGAGAGTGCTGCGAGGCCGGCCGCGTTCCGGTTGGTATCGCTCAGTCCTACTGGCACATCAAGAAACGAATCGCCAATTTCCGCGTCGCTCACATGCAGGTGCTGGTAAGAGATGAAGCCAAACAGCTTGTCTTTGAGGATCGGCCCACCAAGCGTGCCGCCCAGCAAGTAGCGATGCAACTGAGGCACCTTTAGATTGGCCGGGATGTCAGGGTCCTGCTTGAAGAAGAACGGTGCGGCGTTGAGCCAGTCGGTACCCCTCCGAAAATACCCCGAGCCGTGATAGGTGTTTGTTCCTGAAGCTGTGCTCAAGTCGATATGCGCGCCGCTGGTTGCTCCTTGCTGCGCGTCATACATCGACGAATTGACCCGCACCTCCTGGAGCATCTCCGGCGAAGGTGTCGGCAGCGCGTTGCCGATCGACAGGTACACCGAAGCGCTCGACTGCTCCACGCCGCCCGCGCCCGCGTTGCCGACGCCAGTGTTGTTCACCACGCGCGCGGAGGCAACCTGGCTCGTGCTTTTCC
>CAXUCK010000029.1:0-8143 GCA_964249375.1 uncultured Acidobacteriaceae bacterium | reverse complement strand
AGAGATTGCTTCCGTCAACGCCGTTGAGCAGAAACGAATTGCTGGTATCTCGCTGTCCATTGGCCCAGATCGGCTGATTGCCGAGACCGGAGTTCGCCCCGGTCCCGCCCGGCAACTCCGTGTTCACGCCCGGCGACAGAACGGCCAACCCCGTGAAGCTCCCGGTCGGCAGCGGAATGGATTCGATCTGCGCCTTATCCAGGACGTACCCATTCGTTGTATCTGTCGCATTCAGGAGCGGATTCGCCGTGACCGTAACTGAATCACTCACCTTGCCTACCGCCAGCTGCGCTGGCAACGTCACGGTCCGGTCTGCCTGCACAGTGATTCCGGGGAAGCGCTGTTGCGAGAAGCCCGCACGTTCAAACGTGACCGTGTATCGCCCGATCGGCAGGTTGACAAAGCTGTAGCTTCCCGCAGCACTTGTTGTCTGCACGCGCGTCAGCTGTGTTCCTTCGTCGACCACCGTTACGGTGACGTCCGGGATCAAGCTGCCACTCAGGTCGGTTACCGAGCCTGCGACTGCCCCGAGCGTCTGTTGCGCACGGGCCTCGGGAACCCCTGCGAGCAGAACCGAACCGATCAGAAGATACGAAGCGTCAAAACGATGCTTGCGACTGGCCAAGACGTGCCTCCCGCCAACACAGACACAATGGCGCACGGCAGCAAGGGCAAACAACCGCGAAGCAGGGGCGAGTCTCCTGCGGTGTCAAGCCAGGTGTGTGATCCAGAATGTGTGGGCTGGCCCGAACATAGCAAAGGCGAAACAGGATCGCAACAATTCTTTGCAGAATTCAACTCTAGGACGCGGCGGGACGGAAGCAAGGCTCCCTTTTCCCGTGAGAAAATTGCACGATGACCGACCAACTATCCAAGCCAGCTCTTCCGACCCGCAAAACCGGTTTGAGCCCGGCCCAGCAGAAGCTACAAGCCGCACTGGAGAAGGCTGCCCAGAAAAAATCTGGAGCCAAACCCCTGGCCGGCACCGCAGGCACGTCAAGTCCCGCCTTGAGTACGAGGACTTCGTTCACCGGCAAGAAAACTGCTTTTCAACGGAAGGCGACCTAGGCGGGATCTACCACTTGCTGCGGAACTGCCGACGCGTGTCGCTCGGTCACTGAGATTCGGCTGTCCCCCCCAGAGTCAATCGCACCATCTCCTCCGGCTGATCCCACTGCGGAAAGTGTCCGCAGTGGTCGAGCCAGTGCACCGCAGCGCCGGAAAGTTCGCGGGGCAAAGCCTTTCTATTTTCTGGCCTGCTCACCCGGTCCTGCAGTCCCCAGACGATTGTGACCCGCTCCGAAATCACCTCCTCGGAATGAAAACCGCCCAGTGCCCGCAACACTGTCCAGAATCGCGTGGCTCGTTCGAGGTCTTCTAAGTGCTCGACCAATACCTGCCGAGGCACCTTTTCGAGCCGGGTTGCATAGCCCCAGAACAGGGCTGAAGCCGTGGGTCGATTCAACGCCAGCACTCGGGCCAGCCCCGGCGCACGCTGGGCCATCCACGCGGTTCGCGCCAACGCCCGCAACCTTGCCCTCCCTATTCCGATTGGGTTGAAGACCACCGCGGACGCCAGCACACCACGAGCTACCAACTCCAGCGCGACCTGCCCACCCAGGTCCAATCCTGCCGCTTCGATCCCGAACAAGTGCTGCTCGCCCAAGAACTCTGTCACGGCGTCGGCCAACGTTGTCACCGAACTCGGCCCTTCCAGCGGGGGCGATTCGCCGAAGCCCGGCAGGTCGACTGCCACGACGTCCCGCTCGCGCCGAAGTGCCGGCAGCACCGGACACCAGGTTTTCCAGCTAGTCCCGAGCCCGTGCAGCAGCAACAACGGCGAACCGCTTCCCGCGCGTATGCAGTGCATTCCCATCTTCAGTGAAGCCTCGTCCTAGGGTGCGGCCCGTTAGCATGCGGCGGTCTATGATCGACGTCTATGATTGTCATTGCTTCCGAGTACGTAGACCTAGCCACCCCATCGGGCCCCATGCGGACCCACATCATACGTCCTGCTGCACTCGGCCGGTACCCTGGAATTGTGTTCTTCTCCGAGATCTTTCAGATCACCGCGCCCGTTCGGCGCACAGCGACGATGCTCGCGGGACACGGCGTCCTGGTCGCGCTTCCAGAGGTGTACCACGAGTTTGAACCGGCAGGGACCGTGCTCGCTTACGACCAGGCCGGATCCGATCGAGGGAACGAACTCAAGTACACCAAAACCGTCCAGGCCTACGACGCAGATGCCCATGCTGTGCTCGACCATCTTGCAAGCCGACCGGACTGCACCGGTAAACTCGGCGCCTTTGGCATCTGCTTGGGCGGCCACCTCGCTTTCCGCGCCGCGCTCCGTCCCGACGTGCTCGCGACGGCCTGCTTTTATGCAACGGATCTTCATAAAGCCTCGCTTGGCCAGGGAGACGATTCACTCGTTCGGGCCAACGACATACACGGCGAGCTGCTCATGGTTTGGGGTCGGCAGGATCCGCATGTTCCCACAGATGGCCGGATGGCTGTACTGAAGCGGCTCAACGAGGCCGGGACGCGCCTTACGTGGCTTGAGGTTAACGGAGCCCATGCCTTTATGCGGGATGAAGGTCCTCGGTATGACCCGGAGTTGTCACGCCTTCTGTATTCGTTTGTTCTTAGCCTCTTTAACCGCAAGCTGGGTGCGGGAGACATCGCGCTTTCGTGAGGGATTAGGCGACCTCTTCCACCAAAGCCGCTCCGGCCGTCCGTCCCAGGAACTCGGTCGTTCGCTGGGCGGGAAGCGGTCGGCTGAACAAGTATCCTTGCACCCGGTCGCAATCGAGCGCCTTTAAGCACCGAAGCTGCTCGTCGGTTTCGACGCCCTCTGCTACCACCTTCATGCCAAGATTGTGCGCCAGCGCGATCATGGCCTGCACGATGGGGTAAGTCCCCTTCGGCTCGCTGATCCGCTCGATGAACGATCGATCGATTTTGAGCGCTTGCACCGGGAGCTGATGCAGCCTGCCCAGAGAGGAGTACCCCGTCCCAAAGTCGTCAACGGAAAACTGGAGTCCAAGCCGGGCGAGCATCGCAATTTGGTGCGGTGCATCACCCTTATCCGGCATAACGGTTGATTCTGTAACTTCCAACTCTAAGAGCTTCGGGCTGAGCCGATACTTCTCCAGCATTTCCATCACGCAACGCGAAAAGTCAAAGCGCGTCAGCTGGCGTGGCGACACATTTACTGCGATGCGAATTGGCGGAAGCCCTTGGTTGATCCAGGCCCGGCTCTGCCGGCAGACCTCCTCCAGCACCCAGTTGCCAAGCGGAACGATGAGCCCACTCTCTTCTGCAATCGGAATGAATTTCTCCGGCGACATGGTTGCCAACAGCGGGTGCCGCGACCGCACCACGGCCTCGAGTGATGACAGACGTCCGTCGATGGTCATCTGTGGCTGATAATGAACTTCGAAGTCCGAGGTCTTCAGCGCACGCCGGAGGCTCATCTCCACATCGTTTGCCTCGATGGCGGACGCGCTAATTTCGTTCGACACGCGCACGAACTGCGCTCCACCCGCGTTTTTCGCCCGATACATCGCGGTGTCCGCGTCGCGCCAGAGACCGGCAGCATCGTGTCCATCTTCCGGAAACACAGCGATGCCGAGGCTCACGTCCATCTCAATCTCAAACCCATCCGCGATCGTGGGCTGCTTCAGCACAGTGAGCAACTCGGCCGCAAATCGTTCCGCCTCCATTGCGTCCCCGATCGTGTGCAGCAGGATGGCAAACTCCTCGCCGCCGATCCGCGCCACCGTGTCAACGGATCGCACCCGGCTTGCGAGACGCTCTGCGACTGTCTTAAGACAGAGATCGCCGGCGCCGTGCCCATAGGTGTCGTTGATCTGCTTGAACCGGTCCACATCCAGACAGATCAGCGCACTCTTGTGTTGGTACCGGGCAGCATGGGACAGCGTTTGTTGGACCCGGTCTTCAAAAAGACCCCGGTTCGGCAGACCTGTCAGAAGGTCGTGGTGCGCCTGCCGGACCAGTTGGTCGTAGAGTCGCTGCCGCTCCGTCACATCCTGCATTAGGGCAAAGGTTACTTCTCTGCCGTCGAGCATCAACGGCTGACTGGCGATGTCCACCTGCACCATCGTCCCGTCCTGCCGCTGGTGGTTCCATGGTCCGGAAAGTTGGCTTGGCTCAGAGGTTCGCGGGTCCAACTCCTGTTGTGTCGCATCAGGCTGCACATCTACGAGCCGCAGCCGATCGAACTGCTCGCGCGAATAACCGTAGTGCGCCACCGCTGCATCGTTCACTTGCAAAAACTTAAGGCTGCCGCGGTCATACATCCACATCGGGTGTGGATTACTTGCGAAGAGCAGGCGGTATTGCTCACTGGCCAGCTCGGCCGACCGGATTTCCTGCTCCAGCAGAGAAAGAATCATGCCGGCCGCGGCAAAGTACTTTGGCAAATTCCAGATCTCCGGGGTGAACTGTACCGCCGGTGCAAATCGCGCGAGGACCTCGCCTGTCAGCCACACCGCTCCCCACGCATACATGGCTGTGCTCACGGTCAGCGTGCCCACCGTGAACCGACGTCGAGACCAACTGAACAGGATCGCCACTAACGAAAAACACTGGGTCAGGATCACTTCGACAGTCAAATCCGCATTTCTCGCACGCAGCGCCACGATCAGCAAATAGGTGCACGCAAGAATGAGGAAACAGAGAGGCGACACAATCCCTCGCCGCTTTCCGAAGACCCAAAGGGCAAGCCACATGGCGCTGACCTGTCCGATACATGCCGAGACTGCCAGCAGGACCCAAGGAATCTCCGGAAGCGAGGCCAACACAACGCAGAGTAGCCACGGACACGTCAGGGCGACGAGCACGGCCAGCCGCCGCTGGTGGATTTGATGCAGTTCCTCCACAGAGACAATGAAGCAGGAGCCGCACAAAATAAGAGTCGCAAGCGCCACAAGGCTCTGCACCGCGCCGCCGCTTAGCGACTTTGGATGAAAGATAAGGGCGAAAAAGTGAAGCAGAACGAAGAACCAGCCAGTCATCCAGAAAAGGAGCGGCGTGGTTGATCGCTTCCGATAAATGGAAACAAACAACAGAACGATGAAGGCGACGAGACCGAGATCAACGTATTCACTCATAGGCTCGTGGTAGTCCATCCGCACGGAAATTCCGTACAAAGACCTTACCGAATCGACCGCCCCGTTGCCGTCCCACAGAAGTTGTAGCGGAGGTTCCGAGCGCGGGAAGTCATGAGCTTGTGAGTGGGCTTTTGCAGCGACTTAGAAGATCTGGAAGTTCACCTCAATGTTCACTTCCGTTACCACGGGCCGACCATTTTCCATTCCGGGCTTGAATCGGTACTGCCGCACCGCTTCAATCGCCTTCTCATCCAATCCCATGCCCACTCCGCGAAGTACACGGACGTGTGTTGGGTTGCCATTGGTGTCGACCCAGATCCCGACCAGGACATTGCCGGCCACTTTGGCCTTGCGTGCCTCTTCGGAGAACTCCGGTTCTACTTTGAAGAGCAACTCCGGCGCAGAAACCCCGCCGCCGATGCGCCGCGGCCCCCCGCCGGTGTTCCCGCCGGATCCAGGTCCGAGGCCGGAACCGTGACCTGATCCCATTCCAGTTCCGCTTCCATTGCCCATCGACCTACCGACAATCGGCGAATTTGCCACTCCCAATTGCGGGATGCTGCTCGCCATCTTGACGTCCTTTTGAACTTCAATCGTCGGTTGAATCGCGATCTTAGGATCCTGTGGCGGTGGCGCCTTCGGCGGAACGATCTGGTGCTCGGCAAATTTCGGTGGTGTCCCTTTGGTGACGGGCGTCGGCCCACGCTGTCCGCCACCACCACCCATCGAGACGGCCTTGGGTGGAGCCTTTGGCGGAGGTGCCGGCAGATCCAGCGGTGTCACCGTTTTCGTCACCTGCGGCGCACTTAGCCGCACATGCTTGGCCAGAAGCCATGCGATCAGAGCGATCACGAGAACATGCAGTGCTACGGCGATTGCCGTCGAGGTTGGATCTCGCTTGATCGCCATGCGGTCGACAACAGCAACCGGTTGCGACTCCAACACCAAGGGCGGCAACTTTTCGGGGAAGAAAACCTCTCGAAAGCTGCTCACGAGCGACGCAAAAGCGTTATCTTCTTTTATTTCGCCCAGGTTGGGAGCGTTCCCTGCGCGCAGCGCGGGTGCCTCACGGTGCGGATCAATCTCCGGTGGTGTCAACAGTGTTGCCATAGCTACTCTGCTCCGCAGGCGACCTCGGCAAATCCCGGCGCCCGGTACCCTGGTTGAGGTGCGCGTACTGTAAAGCCCTGTGCGTGTCCAGTCTGCCTACCAGCCATGCAGCCAACATCGAGCACAAGTTAACTGTATCGAAGTTCGCCCTTTTCTGCTTCTAACTTGGACGTATGACGCAGCCCGGAAGTCACACCCTGAAATCCTTCCAGTTCCTTTCGCCACGTACAATAGACGTTTGCGTTGGAACACACGAAACCCTCACTCCGCAGCCGAGGACGAATGACCGAACCACCGGACGAAAACCTTAGTTCCAAGCCGCTGAAGGCCACGCTCAACCTGCCCGAGACGACTTTCCCGATGAAGGCAAATCTGCCCGCAAACGAGCCTCTCCGCCTCGAAGCCTGGCAGCGCGAAGACCTCTACGGGAAGATCCGTGCCGCGCGCGCCGGTGCTCCGAAATACATCCTCCACGATGGCCCACCCTACGCCAACGGCGCCATCCACCTCGGCCACGCCCTCAACAAGTGCATCAAGGATTTCGTCGTCAAAACCAAGACCATGGCCGGCTTCGACGCGCCGTACGTCCCGGGCTGGGACTGCCACGGCCTCCCCATCGAAATCAAAGTCGACGAGCAGCTCGGCCGCAAAAAGCTCGACATGGATCCCATCGCGGTCCGCCGCGCCTGCCGCGACTACGCCCAGAAGTATGTCGATCTGCAGCGGACGCAGTTCGAACGCCTCGGCGTCTTCGGCCGCTGGGCGGATCCGTACCTGACCATGTCCCGCAAGTATGAGGCTGCCATTGCCGAGACCTTTTTCGACTTCTTCGAGAACGGCTTCGTCTACAAGGGCCTCAAACCGGTCTACTGGTGCATTCACGACCGCACCGCCCTTGCCGAGGCCGAGGTGGAGTACGAGATGCACACCTCGCCCTCGGTCTACGTTCGCTACCGGCTCACCTCCGACCCTGCCGCGATCTCTCCCGATCTTGCCGGGAAAGCGAACGTGTTCACCATCATCTGGACCACAACGCCCTGGACTCTTCCCGCTTCGCTCGCGATTGCCTTCAACTCCGAACTTGAGTACGTTGCTCTGCGAAACACCGACGATGCCATCTACATCGTTGCCGAAGACCTTGCCGCCCACACCCAGACCGCGTGCAATCTCCCTGATGCAGTCGTGATTGCACGTTTTCCGGGTTCACAGCTCGACCGTGTCACCTTCGAGCACCCGTTCTTAGACCGCCTTATTCTCGGCGTCAATGCCGACTATGTCACCACCGAGCAAGGCACCGGTGCCGTCCACACCGCTCCCTCCCACGGCGCGGACGACTTCCTCACCGGCACCCGCTACGGCCTTTCCCAGCTCTGCGACGTCGACGCCTCCGGCCGCCTCCGTAACGGGCTCCCCGAGTACGACGGTCTGCAAATCTTCAAGGCCAATCCCGTCATTATTGAGCTGGTCCGCGGGCGCGGCGCTCTTATGGGCCAGGCCGACCTCCACCACTCCTACCCCCACTGCTGGCGCTGCCACAACCCCGTCATTTTTCGCGCCACCGAGCAGTGGTTCATCTCCATGGAAACGCCCATGCCGGCGACTCCCGACGACCCAAACCCGTCCGGCCCGCCCGTCACGTTCCGTCAGCGCGCCCTCGACGAGATCAAGGGCGTCACCTGGGACCCCTCCTGGGGCGAAGACCGCATCTCCAACATGATCGCGACCCGGCCCGACTGGTGTATCTCCCGCCAGCGCATCTGGGGCGTCCCCATCGCCGTTTTACTCTGCGAGCGCTGCCATACCCCGCTCAACTCACCCGTCGTCAACCAGTCCATCGTCGACCTCTTCACCCGCGAAGGCGCCGACGCCTGGTACACCCACTCACCCTCCGATCTGCT
>CAXUCK010000028.1:0-17323 GCA_964249375.1 uncultured Acidobacteriaceae bacterium | reverse complement strand
CTCCGGAGGCGGCGGGGCGAGCGGTGATTTTTGAGCGCGACCTGAGCAGTGAACCGTCGGGATTGGGAATCGTAGTAAAGGTATGACTGGGATAGAACGGAAAGCAGGAGGACTATGAAGGGATCTTGGATCGGACTTGGTGTTCTGGGTGTGATTGTGCTGGTGGTGCTGCTGGGCTTCGGCAGCTATGTCGGCGCGAAGAACACGCTGGTGCAGAAGAACGAGGATGTGGACCGGGCGTACTCGCAGGTGAACGTGGTGCAGCAGCGGCGGCTGGATCTGATTCCGAACCTTGTCGCCTCCGTGAAGGGCTATGTCAACGAAGAGACGACGGTGCTGACCAACATCGCGAATGCGCGCGCGGGCGTGCTGAGCGCCGGAAGCGACCGGCAGGGAGCCATCCAGGCCAACCAAAAGCTGGACGTGGCGCTGGGGCCGTTCTTCCGGCTGCAGGAGCAGTACCCGAACCTGAAGGGGAGCGAGCAGTTTACGCGGCTCGAGGATGAGCTGGCGGGGACGGAGAATCGGATCGCGGTGGAGCGGAGCCGGTACAACAAGGTACTCGAAGACTATGACGTGTACGTGCGGCAGTTTCCCAACAGCATCTGGGCCAACATGGCGGGATTTCACTACCGGGATGAGTACTTCAAGGGCAATCCGCAGAACAGCCAGGCGCCTACGGTGGACTTCAGCAAGTAGCTGCGCTGGGCGCGGAATGGGAAAGGCCGTCGTGATCTGCGACGGCCTTTGCTTCTGCGGAGGTCGGTCTGGAGAGAGCTATTTGGTGAAAGAAGCGATGGCTGCAGCCTCGTCGTCCTTCACGTCAAAGACGGTGTAGAGCTTGGTGATCTGCAGGAGGTCATGGACCTTCTTCGTCAGGTTCAGCAGCTTCAGCTCGCCGCCGCTATTCTTGACGGTCGTGAACGCGCTCACCAGTTCGCCAATGCCGGAACTGTCGATGTAGCTGATTTCGCCGAGATTCAGCAGGATCTTTTTCGAACCCTTGGCGAGCGCGTCGCGGACGGCGTCGCGGATGGTGACGCTGCCCTCTCCGAGGGTGATGCGGCCGCTGAGGTCGAGGATGGTGACGCCATCGACCTGACGCGTCTTGACTTTCATACTCATGAGCGTTGTCTCCTTAAGCACCCGGTTGGGTAGCTGTTCTGTGTTTGGTAAGAATGATTTCCGTGCCGGGCTGCCGTTGGCGAAAGTGTACCTCATCCATGAAGGCCCGAATCAGGAAGATACCGCGACCGGAACCGCGCAGGATGTTTTCCGGCGCGAGGGGATCGGGGATGGTGTCGGGGTCGAGCCCCGGGCCCTCGTCGGCGACATGAACGGTGAGCGCCGTCGCCGATGCCTCAAACGAGACATTGATGTGTTTGGCCGTGTCGTACTGGTTGCCGTGAATGACGGCGTTCACCGCAGCCTCACGTACGGCCATGGCGATGTGCGGCACCGTATCCTCGTCAAAGCCCGCCTTCGTGGCGAACTCTTCGGCGACCTGCTCGACCTTGTTGACGCTTTCAAGGGTTGACTCGAGCGTGAAACTGAGGCGGCTTGTGGTGGAGTCGGGCAATCGGTTCCTTATCTCACAGCAACGTGCGGCCGCCTGCTCTGGGTGTTGGCAGTTTGCTTGGCCTCGATGGGATTGTCAAGGGATTGGGGCTCCGCGGCGACCTCGGCTCTTCGTTTCCGTGCTTGGGAAGCGGCCCTTGGACGAGAGTCGCGGCGTGTACAGTGCTGAAAGGGCCGATCGATGACGACGCATGGGGAACGCGAACGGGACCCGGCGATCACGCCGCACAGCGAGCGCACCAGCACCTCCGCGCTGCTCGGCACGCCGGTGCTGGATGCGGGCGGGCGTGTGCTCGGGCGCGTGTATGAGCTGGCCGTGCTGCCGGTCGTCGATGCGTTTCATGTGCATGGGTTGCTGCTGGCAAATGCCGGCAAGCGAGGTCGGCTGCTGCTGCCCGTGCGGTCGGTCGTGCGGGGGCGCGGGCGGTTGGGTGTGCGCGAGGGAGCCGTGCCCGAGGCGACGCCGGACGAGAGGAACTACCTCCTGCTGGCGCACGAGTTGCTGGATCAGCAGATCATCGACGTACATGGGCACAAGGTGGTGCGGGTCAACGACGTCGATCTGCTCTGGCAGATCTCGCCAGAGGGTGAGACGGAACTCCGGATTCAAGCAGTCGAGGTGGGCTCGCGTGGAGCCTTGCGCAGACTTCTGAAAGGCTTGCCGGATCGAGCGGTGCGGCATGTATCGGAACGGTTCGGGGCAAACTCGATCCCCTGGGAGTTTGTGGATCTCATCGACCGCGACCCCTCGCGGCGGGTTCGCCTGAAAATCGAGCAGGACCGGCTCGAAAGCATGCATCCGTCGGATCTGGCGGACATCCTTGAGGAGCTGGCGCCGGCGGAGCGTGAGGCCCTGTTCATCAGCCTCGACGAGGAGGTCGCGGCAGAGACGCTGGAGGAGATCGAGCCCAAACTGCAGCAGTCGCTGCTGGCGGCGATCGACTCCGAGCGGGTGGCCGACATCGTCGAAGAAATGGATCCCGGCGCTGCGGCGGATCTCCTGAAGGAGATGCCGGAAGCAGAGTCGGACCGGATCCTTGAGGAGATGGAGCCGGAAGAGCGACGCGAGGTGGAAGAGCTGCTGGAGTTCAAGGGCGACTCCGCCGCAGGACTCATGACGACCGAATACGTTGCGCTCGGTCAAGGTGTGACGGTGGAGCACGCGGGCGAGGCGCTGCGCAGCTTCGAAGGGGATGCCGAAACCATCTCGGATGTCTTCCTGCTGGATGCGGACGGGAAAGTCACTACGGCGATTCCGGTAGTTCGGCTGGTGCTCGCTCCGCCGGAAAAGCTGCTCGCGGAGCTGCCGCACGGACACATGGTGTGCTGCCATGCGGATACCTCCGGCCGGCGCGTGGCGGAGCTCTTCGACAAGTACAATCTGCGGTCGATGCCCGTAGTGAACGATGAGGATGAGATGGTAGGGGTCATCCACGCCGAGCAGGTGATCGCGCTGCTGCGCGGAAAGAGCTGAGTGCATGAAGATTCTGTACGCGGCGACGCTGAGCCCGAACGACTCCGCGCTGTACCGCATGTGGGCGCTGGAGCGATTGGGTCACACGGTCGTTCCGCTCAACGCCTACGACTACGAACCACGCAATGCGCTAGTACGCAAAGTCGGATTTCGCCTGGTCGTTGGGCCGGAGGTGAACCGGCTGAATCAGGATCTCTTGAAGATGGCCGAGCGCGAACGGCCCGGCCTGCTGTGGGCGGACAAACTGCTGGCCGTCTGGCCGACGACGCTCGACCGGCTGCGCGCGATGGGCGTGGCAACGGTCAGCTACATGATCGACAACCCGTTCGGCACGAGACGCGACCCCGGCTGGCGGCTGTACATGCGGTGCATCCCCCACTACGACCTCCATGTGGTGCAGCGCGACAGAAATATTGCGGACTACCGCGAGCGTGGGGCGCGCGATGTCATCAAGATTCAAACGGCGTATGAGCCGACATTGCAGTTCCCGCCGCCGGTGGCGTGGTCCGATGCGGACCGCGACCGGGAGGTCTCGTTCATCGGCACACCGTATGACGATCGTGCAGAAACGCTGACGCGCCTGGCGGCGGTAGGGGAGTTCGGGGTGACCCTCTCGGGCAACGAAGGACAGTGGCGACGCGCATTGGCCCCCGATGCCTTTGCGCGACTGTATTGCGAGGGCGAGCTCTATCAGCAGCGCTATCGTGAGGCTATCTGGCGGTCCCGGGTCAACCTGAGTTTTCTGACGCACTCCAACCAGGATGAGTTCGTCCATAAAAGTTTCGAGATTGCGGCATGCGGCGGCTTCCTGCTCGCCGAACGCTCGGCGGGCCATCTCGCCCGATTTCGCGAGGATGAAGAGGCTGCCTTCTTCACCGGGTACGATGAACTGCTCGCGAAGATCCGCCGCTACCTTCCCGATGCCCCGGCACGCGCCCGCATTGCGGCTGCCGGGCGGCTGCGGGCGGAGCGGGACGGGTACGATAACGACCGTCAGGTAGGGCTGATCGCCACGCGAGCCCAGGAGATCCTCGCACGCATGCGGGCCGGTTAAGCCGCTGGACGCACCATGGACAACACGGGAAGCCGGCTCCGAAACCCGAACACCGCAGCCCTCCTAAGGTAGTCTGCCGAGAGGGAAGCGTCTCGACGCAGGTTCGCGCAACCACGCCGCACGCTGCCCGGATGAGGTCGGCAACGCATGTGGCGGCGATGGAGAACTCGGGTGTTGCTGTTCCTCGCCGTTCTCGGGCCGGGGTTCATTACCGCCAACGTCGACAACGATGCTGGAGGCATCCTCACCTACTCGCAGGCGGGCGCGCAGTACGGCTACACCCTTCTGTGGACGATGATCCCCATCACGCTGGCGCTCATCATCGTGCAGGAAATGTGCGCGCGCATGGGTGCTGTGACGGGCAAAGGGCTAAGCGACCTGATCCGTGAAGAGTTCGGCCTGCGGGTAACGTTCTTCACCATGATCCTGCTGGTCATCGTCAACTTCGGAAACGTCATCGCGGAGTTTTCCGGTATCGCCGGCAGCATGCAGCTCTTCCATATCTCCAAGTATGTGAGTGTGCCGGTTTGCGCTCTGCTGGTGTGGGTGCTGGTGGTTAAAGGCGATTACAAGAGCGTTGAGAAAGTCTTTCTGGTGGCAAGCATCTTCTATATCGCCTACATCGTTGCCGGCGTGCTCAGCGGGCCGAACTGGCACCTGGCCATGGTAGAGACGGTGAGGCTGCCGGCAACCACTGTCTGGCGCGACCACGACTACCTGTACATGACCATCGCGGTGATCGGCACGACCATTGCCCCATGGATGCAGTTCTATTTGCAATCCTCCATCGTCGATAAGGGCATCACCGTGCGCGAGTACCGGGCATCGCGGCTGGACGTGATCGTTGGGTCGATCTTCACCGATCTGGTGGCGTGGTTCATTGTCGTGGCATGCGCGGCTACGCTGTTTGCGCACGGGATGCACGACATCAAAGATGCCGCAGACGCCGCCGAGGCGATGAAGCCGTTGGCCGGGCAGTACG
Organism: uncultured Acidobacteriaceae bacterium; assembly: GCA_964249375.1. Taxonomy (GTDB): domain Bacteria; phylum Acidobacteriota; class Terriglobia; order Terriglobales; family Acidobacteriaceae; genus Edaphobacter. Next base: position 12,235 of record CAXUCK010000028.1, on the reverse strand, counting down.
GCTTTATCCTGTTCGCGGCGGGCCTGTTCAATGCGTCGCTGTTTGCGGCATCCATTCTGCCGCTCTCGACGGCCTACACGGTGTGCGAAGGTCTGGGGCTCGAGAGCGGGCTGAACAAGAGCTATCGCGAGGCACGCTTCTTCTACTGGTTCTACAGTCTGCTGATCGCGCTGGGAGCAGCGGTCGTGCTCATCCCACGGTTCCCGCTGGTCAGGATCCCCATCCTTTCCCAGGTGCTGAATGGAATTCTTCTGCCAGTCGTGTTGTATTTCATGCTGCGGCTGATCCGCCGGAGCGAGCTGATGGGCAAGTACACCAACCCAGTCTGGTTCGACGTTCTCGCCTGGGGGACTGCGGCCGTGGTGACGGTACTGTCGCTCTACCTGGTGTGGCCAACGGTGCAGGCGATGGCCGGCGGGTGGCTAAAGCAGCTTGCCCTCTGAAAGGTCGCGCACCAGCCGGAGGTCCGCGGCAAGGAAGTCATACCCCAGCAACTCTGGCAGCGATGACCAGCGCAAATCGTTGAAAATGCGATTTTCGAGCGGCCCACGAAATTCCGTAACGACAAAGAATTGCAGATCGACGGCACCCCCGGAACGATATTTGTGCCGGGTACGAGCGACACGGCGGCCGATTACGGCGTCGATGCCGAGCTCCTCGTTCAGCTCACGGACAAGAGCATCTTCGGAGCTTTCACCGGGTTCGATCTTTCCGCCCGGGAACTCCCACTTCAAGCTCATGGGCTGGTCAGGCCGGCGCTGGCACACCAGCACTTCGGTAGCCGCGCCGGCGGGACTTTCGCGCAAAATCAGAGCCGCGACCACGAAACGCACAGACTTGTGCGGCGTCGTTGCGGTGTGCGCGTTCAGCTTGCGAATCGGCTCTTTCATACGTCTCGGAAGTTAGACGGAGGCTGGAACCGAAACGCTTCAGACCAGTGAAGGGAGTGGCTGAACCGAAGCCGGGAAGTACACGGGCCAGCCCTCCCGGAGGCTGCGCTCGACCAGCTCGGGTGAGGGGTTGACCGGAAAGGCCCGCCGCGCTATGCCAAGCATGGCGGCGTCGTGGACGGAGTTGCCGAAAACTGCGTCCGGCGCGAAAACACCGGCGTTGCGCAGTGCATCCACCTTGCCCTGATCAGTAGGCACGGCGCGGATGCGGTCGCCGACCAGGCCGTTTTCGCAAAAAACGCAGGCCGCCAGGACACGTGCAGCCGGAATGCCGAAGGCGGTGACTCCCGCTTCAATCACCCAGTCATTCGTCGAACTGACGGCCCAGATTTCGACGTCGGCGGATCGGAGCTCTTCGATCAGCTGAAGCATCTCAGGAAAGATCTTCGGCTCAATAAACTGACCGACGAAGGCCCGCGCCGCTGAGCGCATTTCCTCCACCCGGAGGCCGGCGTACATCTGCACCATTTCCCCGCAAATGCCCAGCTCCGAGACGTCCCCGCGCAGATAGCCGCGGTAACGCTCCTCCATCCGGTCAGCGGTCTCACGCGACACCAGCCCGGACTCCATCGACCAGCGCATAAAGGAGGAGCCTGCGTCACCAGACCAGAGGGTGCCGTCGCAATCGAAGACAGCGACGCGCGGCGCGATGCGTCGGACCTCTTCGAAGAACGCAGGTGTGGAGAGGATGCGGAGAGTGGATGCGATCACAGGAAGTCCTTTGTCAGCTGAGCCGATCCTCCGGCTCGCATTCCTCTAATCCTACGTGTATTGCGCTGCGTGCTTTCAGCGGAGGGGACGCGCGTTGCCGTCGCCGCATCCAACAAGCCGGAGGAATGTATGAGCGAGCAGAAGCACCTGAGTGGGCGTGAAGGCATGGAAAAAGTCGGTGAGCTGATCAAGGACATTCACATCTGCATGATGACAACAGCCGCCGAAGACGGCTCCTTCGACAGCCGACCCATGGCGACGCAGAAGACGGATTTCGACGGTACTCTGTGGTTCCTGACACGGGGCGAGTCGGGCAAGGTGCAGGAGATCAAGGACGACGCCCATATCTCGCTTCTGTTTTCGGACGCCGGCAATGCAAAGTACGTCGCGGTCAAGGGCCGGGCCTCGGTGAGCGGTGACCGTGCGAAGATTCACGAGCTTTGGAACTCGATGTACAAGGCCTGGTTTCCGGAAGGCGAGGACGATCCCGCGATCACGGTTTTGCGCGTCGACGTGACAGAAGCCCAATACTGGGAGGCTTCGGCCAGCCGTCTGGTGCGAGGGGCGAAATACCTGGCGGCAGCGGTGACGGGCGGCAAGGTGAGTCTCGGCGAATCAGGAACCGTGAAGCTCTAGGCGTCGCTAGACGGGCGGGAGTCCGTTGACGACGGTGACTCCCGCCGGCGGCGCGAATGTAAATTCCTCGGCCGGTATCGGCACGTTTTCCTCAATGTCTGTGAAGCGGAACTCTGTCGCAGAGCCGTCAATTTCTTCGAGGCGCAGAGACTGAATGATCCCAGCCGCGCTTACGACGAGGCTGAGTTGCTTCACTCTTTCTGCCATCCCCTTGGGAACGCCTCGGATGAGGAAGTTCGTCCCTTGCGGCACAACCGAGATACCGTCGAGTTCGCGGCGAAGCTCGGTGTGTCCCAGAAGCAAGCGCAGCGGGGAACGCAGATCATCGATCTGCTTGGCTGGAATGCGCTGGACTTCGGTGTCACCCGGCGTGTACGACCAGCCGAACTTTCCGTCCAGCACGAACACCTTGCCTACAGGGGCGGAGTAGATCCAACGCATGCGGCCGGGCCTGCGCAGCAGCAGCGTTCCGGTCTCCGTACGGTTCATGCCCAGGCCCGTATAGAACTCCGTGTAGCTGGCCTTCAGCGTAGAAAGGTGATTGTAATGCGCATCCACCGCCCGCAGCAGAGCGTCATTGCTCTGCGCGAACCCAGCCAGGGCGGTAACGGCCAGCAGCGAGAGCGTAAGCAGCCGGCGAGCGGCGCGGCCTACTGGATAGGTTGGGTGCAGTTCGTGCCGCCCTGTGGATCGTAGCGCAGAGTGCCGTTCTCATCGGAGCAGAAGCCGCGGTCGCCCGAGTGCCCGACGGAGTTGGGCACAGCGGTGATCTGGTACGACGTGTACTGATCCGTGTTGTTGATGTTTACCTTGCTGCAGCCCGTGACCGCGAAGGTATAGCCGGCCTTGTTCCCGGTCGCAAGGTCATCAGGAATCAGTTGTGCCGCCTGTGGGGTCGGCGCTCCGGCGCTGGTCTTTCCGCCAAGCGCCGTCAGGGAACAGGCGAATCCGTTGGCCGGGTAGGCCGAGCTGTATTGCAGCTCCGCCTGGTTGATGGTGCGCACGGACTGCAGCGCCGACGTCTCGTGCGCTTGCTTGGTGAGCTTCAACATTTGCGGGATCGCAAGCGTCATCAGGATCAGCATCACCGACATCACGATCAGCAGTTCAATGAGGGTGAAGCCTTCTTCTTGGGAGCAGCAGGGCCGGGGGTAAGTACGCTTGTGCATCAGATCCTCAGGCAGCCTCAAACGGAGGCGGACAATGTCGAGACGACTCTAGCAGGGTCGAGGTTAGCAGGCCAGGTGCTCGCGGGTGATTGACATCGTGCCAAGATTGCCGAGCAGAGTCAGTGCCGTCTGCTCGGGCCGGAAAAGCTCGACGGCGAGCCGTGTGATCAGGTCCGGGGTCACGGCATCGATTTCAGAGACAATCTCGTCGATGCCGAAGAAACGGCCAAAGTACATCTGCTGCCGGGCGAGGTTTGACATGCGGCTGCCGGAGCTTTCAAGCCCAATCACGATGTTGCTCTTGAGCTGGTCTTTCGCGCGCTTCAACTCAGCGTCCGCAACCGTTTCGACCTTCAGCCGTTTCATTTCAGCGATGATCAACTGCAACATCGTTTCGGCCTTGTCCGCCGAGGTCCCCGCATACACCGACAAAGATCCGGTGTCGCGGAACGGATTCATCTCGGAATAAATGGAGTACGCAAGCCCCCGCTCTTCCCGGATTGTCTGGAAAAGTCGTGAACTCATCCCGCCGCCCAGGATAGTGTTGAGCAGGTACACGCCGTAGCGGTCGGGACTGCTGACCGGAGGTGCGGGTACACCGAGGCAGAGCTGCACCTGCTCCAGAGACTTCTTGCGCTTCAGTGTGATGTGCGGTTGTGCGACCGGTACAGGCTGTGTCGATGGAGGCTTGGCGCTCGACGAAAGAGACGCAAACTGCTGCTCCACCTGCGCAACAAACTGGTCATGGTCGAGATGCCCGGCCGCAGAAAAGACCATGTTCTGCGGAGTAAAGGTGCCCGCATAGAAGTCGAGCACGGTTGCCTGATCAAATGAAGCCACCGTTTTCTTCGTGCCCAGAATCGGCCGGCCAAGCGCGTGATCCTTCCAGAAGTTCTGGGTAAAAATCTCGTGCACCAGGTAGTCCGGGTTGTCCTCATCCATCTTGATCTCTTCAAGAATGACGCCTTGCTCGCGGGCGAGCTCCTCAGGCGCGAAAGTCGGGTGCAACACCAGGTCCGACAGTACGTCGAGCGCCGGGGCAACGTTCTCGTCGAGCACCTTGATGTTGAAACAGACGGTCTCCTTCGAGGTGAACGCGTCGAGGTTGCCGCCGATCGTATCCACCTCTCGCGCGATCTGCTGCGCGGATCGTGACGTCGTGCCTTTGAATACCATGTGCTCGACGAAATGCGAGACACCATTGACCGCCGGCGCCTCGTCCCGCGATCCAGAGCCGACCCAGACGCCCATGGAGACGCTACGGACGTGCGGCATGCTCTCGGTCAGGACGGTAAGGCCGTTCGGGAGGGTGGTCGTGCGCAGATTCCGCGCAGACGGAGCGTTCAGGGCGGAGTTCTCCGCAAGAGCGACAAACATACATCTATTCTTTCACGGAGCGCCGCAACGGGCATCGAAGCCAGGCCGGGGCGGCGATTCAGAACGGCGGTACGCGCTCTCCCAGCGAGGCAAGCTGTGCCGATCCCTGGCGATACACTGGAACCATGCTTGATCGCGCCCTTTTCGGACGGGATCTGGCGGAGCTGGCCGAGGTCATGGCCGGCTTCGGCCAGAAGCGGTACCGCGCGGTGCAGCTCCACGACGCGCTCTATAAGCAGCGGATCACCTCGCTGGATGCGGTCACCGCGCTTCCGGCCGACCTGCGGCAGCAGATGGCCGACGCCGGCTATGGAGTGGGATTGCCCGAGCTGGTGCAGACCGCCCGTTCAATCGACGGCACCGAGCGTTACCTGGTCCGTATGGACGATGGCGAGACAGTCGAGACGGTGTGGATGCCGGACGGCGATGGCGGAGAGCGTGGTGACGGTTCGGAGGCGGCTGCCGAAGAAGAATCGGCGGGCAGCTATCGCCGCGCCACGATCTGCGTCTCGAGCCAGGTAGGCTGCGCGGTCAATTGCCAGTTCTGCCTCACGGCGAAGCTTGGCATCCGGCGCAATCTCACAGCGGGCGAGATCGCCGGGCAGGTCGCAGCGGTGCTCAACCGCCACGCCGTCGAGATCGGAAAAAATCGCATCAACCTCGTCTTCATGGGGATGGGCGAGCCATTCCTCAACTACGCGCAGTTCATGAAGGCGGTCCGCCTCCTGGTCGGTGGCCTCGGCATTTCCGAGTCGCGCATGACTGTCTCAACCTCCGGTATCGAGCCCGCCATCCGGCAGTTTGCGCAGGAAACAGTCCGGCCAAAGCTGGCGCTCAGCCTCAACGCCTCGAACGACGCCGTGCGCGAGCAGGTGATGCCGATCACGCGGAAGTGGAACATCGCCAAACTGCTGGAAGCCGTGCAGACCATTCCGCTGCGAACGCGCGAGTGGATCACCTTTGAATATGTTCTGCTGGGCGGCGTCAACGATCGGTCAGAGCACGCACGCGAAGTTTTGGCGTTACTCGCCGGCGTCCGATCCAAGGTGAACCTGATCGTCTGGAACCCCGGTCCGGGCATCGCGTACCAACAACCCGAACCGGCCGATGTGGCACGTTTTCAGAAGATTCTGATTGCCGGGGGCGTTCCGACCTACGTCCGCCGTCCGCGCGGCCGTGACATCTATGCCGCCTGCGGTCAGCTGAAGCGCACCGTCGAACCCGGGCCGCTCCCATCGAACCTGGTGGACATCGATCTCAGCGCGGCGGTGGCTCCGGCGCTGTAGCCGCTCCGCGAAACACCTCGCCAGGAACCCTCGGACGCTTGCGGCGTTCTCGAAATCCGAGAGCCAGCAGAATGTCGGTGACGCGGTCGTAGTCGTGCCGCAGTACCTCGCCTTCGTGGACGAAATTGCCCGTAACCGGCTGCACACCAAGCGCTCGCACGGCATCGAGATCGGCCTCAATCGGCTTCTGCCCTTCGCGGGCATACTGCTCCAGGCGCTCTGGGCTGATGGGCGCCGTGTTGATGACCGCATAATCAAACGTGCGGCCCCTCGTGTGCCGCATGATCTGCTCAATGTGCTGCGAAGCCGTAAGATCGAGCGACTCATTGGCCTGCGTCATGAGATTACAGATGTAAACACGCGTCGCCTTACTGGCGGCCAGCGCTTCGGGAATGCCCCGCACCAGCAGATTGGTGATCAGCGAGGTGTAGAGCGAGCCCGGGCCGAGCGTGATGAGATCAGCCGCCGCGATGGCCTCAAGCGTCTCGGGCAGTGGCTCAGCCAGCGCCGGCTCCAGCATCAGGTCGCGAATGCGGCGTTTGCTTGCGGTAATGTTGGTCTCGCCACGCACCAAGCTGTCATCGTCCATCCGCGCCGCAAGCGTTACGTTTGTATTTGTCGCTGGATAGATCCGGCCACGCGTCGCCAGGATTTGCGACGACATCTGGACCGCCTGCGCAAAGTCGCCCGTGATGTGCGAGAGCGCCGCAACGAACAGATTGCCAAAGCTGTGGCCCTCGAGCTCTCCCTGGGGAAACCGGAATCGGAACAGCTTCGAGAGCAGGTGCTCGTCTTCCGACAGCGCAACCATGCAGTTGCGCACGTCGCCCGGCGGCAGCATCTTGAAATCCTCTCGCAGCCGGCCAGAGGAGCCACCATCATCCGTCACCGTCACGACGGCGGTGAGTTCGCGGATCAGCGACTGGAGTTCGGCCCCGCCTTCGCTGGGCTCGTCGTGGTCGGCAGCACGCGCAACATACCGCTTGAGGCCGCGCAGCAGGGTAGAAAGGCCCGTGCCGCCACCAATCGCGACGACCCTCACCGCACGTCCCGGTTGCGGGGAAGGGACGCGGGGAGTCTCGGCAAGAGCCGGCGCCAGCGGAGCCCCGGTCTCCGCGGGCGGGAGCTCGTTGTCCGTCACGGCGGTCATATCCGCGATGCTAGACCTCGGGGTACAGCAGTTCGGTGAAGCGCGGATCGTCCGCCATATTCTGGAAGTCGGAGTCCGAGCGGGCCTGGATGCGGTTGCGCGGGTTCTGCCGAATCGCTTCAGTCAGGTGTTCCAGACAGGTGTGCGTGTCGCCGGTGATGCTGGCCAGCAGCGCAAGGCCGTAGAAGGCGTAGTCCGCCTTGCTGTTGCGCTGCAGAAGCCGCTGCAGCTGCTCGCGCGCATCGTCGAAGTGGCCATCGTTCAAAAGATAGATCGCGTAGTCGAAGTGCTCTTCGTCGGTGGCGAAGTTGGTCTTGGACTTGGTCGCCTGTGACAGGCACGCGTTGATGTACATACGAATGCGCTCAGCCAGGTCTCCCGGGCTCGAGGCCAGCATGGCGTTGAACGCGGTATGCGCCTCCTGGTACTTGCCCTGCTGCATCAGCTGCAAGGCGGATTCATACAGCGCCAGGGTTTCGGCGCGGCCGGAGTCCTGCGGGGGAGCCACGGTGCCGGCAAGGGTGCGAGGTGTTTTCTTGGTCGGGGAGGCGGCATTGGTTGGTTGCTTGGTCGTAGCCATGGTCTTCCTTGCTGCGTGCGCGCGAGGGCGGGTTCAGAGCCGGCGAAGCGGCTGGAGGAGCTTCGTCGGTTTTATACCGGCCTCCGAGGGCGCGGTCAACTCCCCCAAAAGTGTTACGCCGGCGATCGACCCCGCAACTTCGCCATATACAACGCCGGATTCAGGTCGGGATCGTTATACATCTTCAGCTGGCGGTACAGCTTGACGCGCTTCAAACCCTTCCGCACACCCGCAAAAAGCTCATCCAGACACAGCGCCAGATCGGCAGCCTGCGTCTCCAGGATCACCAGTCGGTCGCGATTGCGGGCGCGGTGCGCCTCGTTCGCGGAAACCCGCCGCGCCTCCTCGCCCGTGTGGTAAATCTTCAACGCCAAAATTGACAGTCGGTCGATCATCATGCCCGGCGTCTCGGAAGAAAGCGGTGCGTCCGCATTTTGCGGGCTAAGCTCGCGCAACATCTGCTCGTCTACCAGTTCCGTCAGGTCGTTGCGGCGCTGGTTTAAACGGTCGATCGAGCGTTTTACACTCGCGATCGTGGCGTCGCTCGCGTCCGGATCGCGCGCGCGATCCTCTTCGTGCCACAAATGAAAATTACTGAGGTGCTGCTCGGTGATGAGCTCCTCCAGGGTGTCCGCGCCATCTGCCTTCGGCACCGTCGTATGCCAGTGTTCGGTGGAGCGGTCGTGGAGCGCGCGGATAGCTCTGCCGTCGATCATGACTCGACATCGAGAGTATCAGGCACGGCCGCACTCGCTTGCCGTGTGGCAAGGGAAGCAAGCACACTGAAATCGACGTGCTGACGGATCAACCGCAACGAGTTCTGCTGTATCGGCTGGGAAGCCTGGGCGACACGCTGGTCGCGCTACCTGCGCTGCACCTTGTGGCGAAGACGTTTCCAGATGCCGAGCGGCGCCTGCTCACCAACTTTCCCGTCAGCGCGAAGGCTCCGCCGGCGGTTGCCATCGTTGGCGAGAGCGGCCTTCTGCACGGCTACTTCCGGTACACGGTCGGCACGCGCAGCCCGCGGGAGCTCTTCGCGCTGTGGCGTGAGCTGCGACGATGGAAGCCGGACGTCCTTATCTACCTGGCAGCGGCACGCGGGGAGCGGGCGGCGCGGCGAGATCATCTCTTCTTCCGGCTGTGCGGCATCTCCCACCAGGTCGGCCTGCCGCTGACCGAGACCATGCAGGAGAATCGCCTTCTGACCGACCCGGACGGCAGCCAATACTTCGAGCCCGAGGGCGAGCGCCTGGTGCGCAACCTGTCCGAACTCGGCTCGATCGATCTCGACGATCCCGCCGCCTGGGATCTGCACCTCACCGCGGCCGAGCATGCCCGCGCAACGGAAACCTTGCTTCCGGTCGGGACGCAACCGGTGATCGCAGTCAGCGTCGGAACCAAGGTCCAGGCCAAAGACTGGGGCCGCGAAAACTGGCGGGCTCTGCTGCGGGAGGTCGCGACGATCTACGGAGAGCATGCGTTGGTGCTCCTCGGTGCGCCGGAAGAACTCGAGGTCAGCGACGTTGCCGCCTCAGGTTGGCGCGCCGTGTCGGGCTCGCCCGTCCTGAACCTGTGCGGCGCCCTCACCCCGCGGGAGAGTGCGGCGGTGCTCGCCAGGGCACGCGTCCTTCTCGGCCACGACAGCGGTCCCATGCACCTCGCCGCTGCCGTCCAGACTCCCTGCGTCGCCATCTTCGCGGCGCGCAACAAGCCCCGGGTCTGGTTCCCCTATGGCCGGCAGCACCGCGTCGTCTACCACCAGGTCTCGTGCTGGGGCTGCGGCCTCGAAACCTGCCTCCTCGAAGGGAAGCGATGCCTCAACTCGATCACCGTCGACGAGGTCGTCGCCGCGCTGCGCAGCGTTCTCGGCTAGCTCTGCGGTGGGTGATGCGATGATAGGTGCGAGGAGCGAGACACGAACGATGCGCGGCGACGTACACGCAATGCTGAAGCTGCTGGAAGGCGGCTTCCGTCAGGTCAGGGTTCTGGTTGTCGGCGATTTGATGCTCGACCGCTACATCCATGGCGAGGTTGAGCGCATCTCGCCCGAGGCGCCTGTGCCCGTACTGCGCCACGCCCGCCGGTACGAGCGCGCCGGCGGCGCTGCCAACGTCGCCATGAACCTCGCCGGGCTGGGTTGCCAAAGCTTCCTCGCCGGTTTCTGGGGCCACGACGCCGAGCAGGCGGAGCTCGCGGCCATCCTCGAGCGCGCCGGCGTAGACACGCTAGGCGTCGTCACCAGTTCCCTCCCCACCATCTCCAAAACGCGCATTGTTGGTCGTCAACAGCAGCTTCTGCGGCTCGACATCGAGAGCGCCGATCCGCCGCCAGCCGAAGAGATCGAGCGACTCACCGCCCGCTCGGTCGAGCTCGTGCCCAAGGTCCATGCGGTGGTCCTGTCGGACTACGCCAAAGGCGCCCTCACCCGGTCGCTCTGCCGGTCGGTCATCGAGGCGGCACGGACGCACGGCATCCCCGTTCTGGTCGATCCCAAAAGCGCGGACTTCTCGCTCTACACCGGCGCCACCACGGCGTGCCCCAACCTGCGTGAACTATCCGTCGCGACCGGCATCCCGGAGCACCGGACCGACGACGTTCTGGCAGCGGGCCGGGCCCTCGCCGAGCGCGCCGGCATCGACTTTCTCACCGTCACGCGCTCCGAGCAGGGCATCACCGTTCTCGACCCCGCCGGCGTATACCACTCGCCCGCCCGCGCCCGCGAGGTCTTCGACGTCTCCGGCGCAGGCGACACCGTCATCGCCACGCTTGCCGCCGGTCTCGCGGGCGGCCTCGCACTCAACACCGCCGTCGATCTGGCCAACATTGCCGCGGGCATTGTCGTTGGCAAGGTCGGCACCGTGCCCATCAAGCAAAACGAGCTCGTGCGCGAGTTGACGCCCAGCTCCGCCCTCAGCGCCGCCGAAAAGGTCCTTGACCTTCCCGGCGCGGTCGCCCGCACGGCGGAGTGGCGCGCCACCGGGCAGTCCATCGTCTTCACCAACGGCTGCTTCGACCTCCTTCACGTCGGCCACATCACCCTGCTTGAGGAGTGCCGCCGCTTCGGCTCGAAGCTCGTTCTTGGCCTCAACACCGACAGCTCCATCTCCCATCTCAAGGGTCCTGCCCGCCCAATCGTCGGTGAGCGCGAACGCGCCCGCGTCATGGCCTCCCTCGCTGCTGTCGACGCCGTTGTGTTGTTCGCCGAAGACACCCCGCTCGAACTGATCCGCGCGCTCAAACCTGACGTCCTCGTCAAGGGCGGCGACTACACCGTCGACACTGTCGTCGGGCATGAGGAGGTGCTCGCCGCCGGAGGCCGCGTCGAAATCGTTCCCACCGTCGAAGGCTTTTCCACCACCAACATCGTGCGCAAGCTCACCGGAGCCACCACACCGGAGTACACCCGATGATCGTCGTGACCGGCGGCGCCGGCTTCATTGGCAGCAACCTCGTCCACCAGCTCAACGCCATCGGCGAAACCGACATCCTCGTCGTCGATAATCTCGCCCCCGCACCCAATCTGAGCGGCCCCAAATTCCTCAACCTTCTCGGCGCGGCCTACGCCGATTACATGGACAAGCGCGAATTTCGCGCCGCATTGCTCGCCGGCCACTTCGCCTATGCCGACATCCGCGCCATCCTCCATCAGGGCGCCTGCTCCAACACGCTCGAAGACGACGGCCGCTACATGATGGACAACAACTTCACCTACTCGAAGGAACTCCTGCACTTCGCTCTCGACCGCGCCATCCCCTTCGTCTACGCTTCCACCGCCGCTGTGTACGGCGCGAGCTCCGAGTTCGCGCCTGTACCCGAAAACGAGCGCCCCCTCAACGTCTACGGCTACTCCAAGCTCGTCTTCGACAATTATGTCCGCCGCCTTCTGCCAAACGTGAAGTCGACCGTCGTCGGCCTGCGTTATTTCAATGTGTACGGCCCGCGCGAGGGGCACAAGGGACGCATGGCGAGCGTTCTCCATCACTTCACCCGACAGCTGCTCGAAACCGGCGTCATCCGCATGTTTGTCGGCTCCGGCGGGTACGCCGATGGCGAGCAGCGTCGCGACTTCGTTTTCGTCAACGACCTCGCCCGCATCAACCTGTTCTTCGCCGGTCTCTTGCCGGAAATCCCACGCGCCCCCGTGCAGACCATCGCGAACGCGGGCACCGGGCAGGCCCGCACCTTCAAGGCCGTCGCCGAGGCGCTCATGCACGTCCACCGTCCCGGCCGCATCGAATTTATCCCATTCCCCGGCGACCTCCAAAACCGCTACCAGCACTACACGCAAGCCGATATCGCCGGCTTTCGCGAAGCGGGATACACCGCCCCCTTCACCAGCCTTGAAGACGGAGTGCGCGCAACCTTCGCCGTCGAAC
>CAXUCK010000027.1:0-17727 GCA_964249375.1 uncultured Acidobacteriaceae bacterium | reverse complement strand
CCCAGCAACAGAGCCGCCGCTCCGATTTCAACTCCTCCCCGCATCGCTCCTCCACGCAGGCACCCACGCCTCGCGAACAGGATCGTAGCCTGAGCCAGCGCGCTTCAGCCAGACCCGGATGGCAAAGCCACCTGCAACTTCGGAGGGATCGGCAGATTTGGCCCAAAGACGAGAGAGAACTTCCGTACCCACTTTGGCGAATTGGAAATGGGTATTTCCCTTTGAAATACACAGGGCAATGTTTCGCCGGGAATCCGCTTGCGCCGCCCGCCCGGTAGTATGGTTGTGGAAAGAGTAACGGCCCCTTGAGCGCCGTTCTCCCCCAAGATTTTCTTCAAAGCATCAGGAAAGGAAACCCATCCGCTATGTGGAAACCGAATCAGCCAGGCAGCACCCCCGCAACGCCAGAGCCGGCACGTCCTCAGACGCCCGCCAGCACCTTTGAGCCGGCAGCGACGACACCGCGCCCGGCTCCCGCGCCCGCTGCCGGAGCTGCCGCGCCCGTCCCGACCGGAGAACAGGCCACCATCGGCAAGTCGCTGATCGTCAAGGGCGAGCTGACCGGCTCCGAGTCGCTTTACATCGACGGCAAGGTCGAAGGCGCCATTAACCTCCCCGGCAATCGCGTGACTGTCGGCCGCAACGGCCAGGTCGCTGCCAACATCGTGGCCCGCGAAGTGGTGGTGCTGGGCAAAGTGCGCGGCAACTGCCAGGCCTCCGACCGCGTCGACATTCGCTCCGAAGGCTCGCTCACCGGCGATGTCATCGCTGCGCGCATCTCCATCGAGGATGGAGCCTTCTTCAAGGGCGGCATCGATATCCGCAAGCCGGGCGCTGGCGACGCGGCAAAGCCTGCCTCCAGCATTACACCGGAAAAGGAACCTGTCACGGTCTAAGCAGCCCCGAAGATCAGCGATCCGAGCTCCGGAGGTGCTCCCTCCGGAGCTCGTCGCGTTTGCTGTCAGGGGAGATTCCGCCAGGCCGTGAACACGACCGAGACGACCAGAGCCGCAACCCCGAGCGGATGTTGCCAGCGGTGGAGCGTGGCCCGCGAGATCCGCTGCGGCCACACACGCCGCGCAACGCCGCAGAGAAGAAACGCCGGACCCAGCAGCAAAGCCGCCATCGCGATCAGGGGATTCCACCCGAGCGCCTCGATCAGGTGACCTCGCAGAAGCGCCGCCAAGGCTCGCGTTCCGCCACACCCGGGACACAGCAGCCCCGTCACCTCGCGCACCGGACATCGTGGGTAGAAGCCATACTGACCCGGTGGGAACAGCAGGAGCATTCCGGCCCCGAACGCCGCAACCCCAAGGACCGGGAGGAACTGCGACCGGCCCTGGCCGGTGCGGATCACGACACGTGCTCCCATGCTTCGTTGCCGCCGCATATCGCGCGTCTCACGTTATTTCCCTCCGCAGAGCACCGAAGCAGGCTAGACTGCCTGCCCGCGGTACCGCAGGCCGCGCTTGATGTCGTTGATCTTGTTGAAGTGATATTGGAAGTAGAGGTCGCCGAAGAAAAACGTCATCACCGGCCCGAGCCGCAACCCAATCGGATCGACCCGGTTGTAGAAGTCTTCGAGTGAGGCCCGCATTGAGAATCGCGCCGCGATCAGCAGTGCAAACGCCAGCAGCCCGAGAAGGCTGCCCCAAGGACTGCTGTGCCGCAAGCCTAACCCGGCGCGCATCGACATCATGTTGCCAACCGAAAAGCTGGCATTGAACAGTTCCGCGATGAAGGCTGCGATGTACAGAAACAGAGCGTTCGAGGTGGGCTGCACGCGCCGCATCCAGGCGGACTGCACGAAATCCCAGATAAAGCTAAACAGGCCGCACGTAAGGATGCTGAACACCAGAACCAGCACCCAGCTGAGATTGGGCGGGTCCGCCGCCCCGCTCATGGGGTTGGCATAGGCAGCATAAGCCGGAGCAGCCGGAGCGCCGGGAACGGATGCGTAAGCGGGCGACGTGGGCGACTCGGAAGGAGCGATGCCCGCGCTGGCCAGCACCTGCGAGACGGGTCGCCACTCGGTCGTCTCGTCGCTTCGGGCCATGTCGGTCAGAAGCACGTTGCCCGACTGGACATAGCGCTGGAGATCGGCGAGGGTGTACGGGCCGTAGGTCTGGCCGTTGCGGGAGACATGAAAGTTCATCGCGGAGCTCCTGTGCCCTCGCTTCGCAAGCCACGGGGCAACTGAAGGAGATCACACCACGCCGATGCGCGCGGGCACAATCTTTTTCTGTCGGGACGAAGAGACGCGGCCGCGAAAGAGCGAACGCCTCAGTATTTGGTCAGGCTCGCCGCATCCCATCCACCGCCCAACGCCTTGATCAGCAGCACGCTTGCATCCATGCGCCGGCGCATGATGTCGATGTCGTTGCGCTCGTTGTTCAGCGCCGTGGTCTGCGCCGTGATCACCTGCAGGTAGGTGTCGACGCCGCCGACATAGCGATTGTTGAAGATCTGCTCGGCCTCCTGCGCCGCGGCGGTTGCCTGGTGCTGCTGGTCCGCCTCGTCCGCCAGGATGCGCAGGGCGACCAGGTTGTCCTCGACCTCCTGGTAGGCCGTCAGCGTGGTCTGCCGGTAATTGGCCGTCGCGGAGGAGAATCCCGCAAAGGCCTGCTGCGAAACCGCGCCGCGCCGGCCCGCATCGTAGAACGTCTGTCCCAGTGTTGGTCCAAGGGCGTAGATGAAGCTGCCGGCATTGAACAGGTTCAGGGCAGACGTGCCCTCGAAGCCGACCAGGCCGGTAATTGAGAGGGTGGGGAAGTAGGCCGCGCGCGCGATGCCGATCTGCTCGTTCGCCTCTGCCGTTCTGCGCTCGGCTGCGGCAATATCCGGCCGGCGCTCCAGCAACCCGGACGGAAGTCCCGGCGGAATGACCGGCGGCTGCGCGTTCAACGCTGCGCGCGGAAGCGAAAACGACGCGGGCGGCTGGCCGATCAAGACCGCGATGGCGTGCTCGTACTGCGCCCGGTGAACCTCGATATCGGAGGCCAGCACCAGGGCCGCCTGCAGCTGGGTCTCTGCCTGCGACACATCCGATTTCGGGGCGACTCCGCCGACAAAGCGATTGTTGGTCACGCGCAGCGCTTCCCGGTACTGCGCAACGGTGTCGTCCAGCAGCTTCTTTTGCGCATCCGCTGCCCGCGCTTCGAAATAGTCCATCGCGAGCTCGCTTTGGAGTGAGAGCAGCGTGTTTTGCAGGTCGGCTTCGCTCGCCTGCGCCTCTTCTTTCGCCACGTTGACCGTGCGCCGGAGCCGTCCAAAGAGGTCGATCTCCCAGTTCACATCGGCCGGCAACTGAAGGTCGCCGAGGCCCGTGTTGCCCCGCGCCGGCGTGAAGTACGGGCGGCTGTTGGAGTACCGCTCCGCGCCCGCGAACGGAGCCACGCCAACGGTCGGAAACAGATCCGCACGGTCCACGCGAATTTGTGACCGCGCACGTTGCAGATTGGCGTCCGCGACGCGCAGCGACTGGTTCGCAGTCTTGACTTGCGGCTCGAGAGCGTTCAGGCCGTCGTCGTGAAAAATCTGCCACCACGCGCCCTTGGGAAGCGCGTCCGCGGGCTGGGCCGTGCGCCAGCCGTGGTCTTCCTTGCCGTCTGGCGGCGTCTCTTTGAAGGCCGGCGCGGTGGGCACATTGGGCTTCACGTACTTCGGACCGACCATGCAGCCGGTCAGCAAAACAAGAGCCAGGGAGCAAGTGCCTTCGAGCAGACGGCGATGGATCACTGGCCCGCTCCCCCCGCCGGCGCCGGTGCGGTGGTTTGCTGCACTTGAACTTCCTGTCCTTCGGCGAGCGAATCGGACGGATCGAGGATGATGCTGTCGCTGGGCTGCAGCCCGGAGCTGATCTCGACGAGCGCGCCCGCGTCCTGCGTGATGGTGACCGGCTGCAGATGAACGCGGCCGCCATGCACCACGCCGACGCGCAGGCCCTCGCTGCGGAAAAGCAGCGTGTTCGAGGGAATGGTGACGGTCTGGGCGTGCGAACTCGATACTCGGAACTGAACAAAGACGTACGCGCCCGGCAGCAGCTCGCCCTTTGGGTTTGGGACGTCGACCTCGACGTTGAGCGTGCGCGTCGCAGGGTCAATCGCACTCGAGTTGCGCGCGATCGTGCCGTCGAAACGTCGGCCCGGATACGCGTCCAGGGTAAGGTAAGCCTTGGCGCCATTCACCACGTCCGCCGCGTACACCTCCGGCACCGGAACGTACACGCGCATGGTGCCGATGGCGGCCATGTGGAAGAGTTCCTTTGGCGTCGCGCCCGCAGAGCCGGCGTCGATCAGCGCACCGATGTCGGTGTTGCGCGCCGTGACGATGCCGTCAAACGGAGCCGTGACATTCTCGAAGCCCTGCAGCTGCTGAAGGCGGCGCACGTTGGCCAGAGCCGCGTCCACACCGGCCTGCTGCGCGGTTGCACCGCTGACGGCCTGGTCAGTCTCCTGCTTCGAAACGGAGTTCGACTTCAGCAGATCGACGTAACGCGTCCGGGTGGTGTTGGCCAGGTCAAGGTTGGCCTGCGCGCTCTTCAGGTTGGCCTGCGCCTGCTGGAGCTGCTGATCGACTTCAGGGGATTCGATCTGCGCCAGCATCTGCCCTTTGCGGACGCGCGCGCCGATATCGAAATACCAGCGCCGCAGGTACCCGCTGGTGCGGGCGTAGATGGGCGTGTCGGTAAAGGCCTGCACGTTGCCGGGAAGCGCGATCTCCGGCGTCAGGCGGGACGCGGTGGGATGCGTGACCGACACCGTCAACACAGCGGTTTCGTCGGCGTGCGTGGCCAGGGTGTGCTCGGCGTGCGAGCGCTCCAGCAGCCGGACGCCGATCGCTGCCAGGATCACAACGGCCAGCACGAGCAGCGCGATCCACGCACCGAGCGGCAGGCCGCGCCGAGTCGCTTGCTGCGGGGTGGGCGGCGGATCCGGATGACCGGCTGCCGTCATGGTGTCCTCATTGCGCTCCATTGCCATGCTGCTCCTCTGGTGGGGGCTTCCCCCGGTCGTCTGCTGGGTGTTCATGCGCGCTACGCCCCACTCGTGACGTGATGCTCGGCTGGCGCTTCCACCGAAGCCGTGTTGGCCTGTCGCGACGTGCGCCGGCCGTGCAGCAGAGCAAACACCGCAGGCACAAACACCAGCGTAGCGACCGTCGCGCAGCTGAGGCCGCCGATAACGGCGCGACCCAGTGGCGCGTTCTGCTCGCCGCCTTCGCCCGCGCCCAGCGCCATCGGGATCATGCCGATGATCATCGCCAGCGCCGTCATGACTACCGGCCGGAAGCGCGTTGACCCGGACTCCATCGCCGCCATGATCGCGTCGCCGTGTTCGTTCAGCCGCTCCTTCGCAAAGGAGACGACCAGGATGCTGTTTGCCGTCGCCACGCCCATGCACATGATGGCGCCCATCAGCGCCGGCACGCTGAGAGTGGTGCGCGTAAGAAACAGAAACACAGTGATGCCCGCGAGCGCAGCCGGCAGAGCCGTGATGATGATGAACGGATCGAGCCAGGATTGGAAATTGACCACGATCAGCAGGTAGACCAGAACGATCGCGAACGCAAGCCCGGCGAGCAGGCCGAAGTACGAACTCTGCATCGTCTCGATCTGCCCGCGGACGTGCAGGAAGCTGCCGCGCGGAAGATCTTTCTCATGCGCCTTGGAGATCTTCTGAATCTGCCGGGCGACCGCGCCCAGGTCGCGATCCTGCACGTTGCAGTAGATGTCGAGCGTGCGCCGGATGTTGTAGTGACTCACCACCTGGAGCTCGTGGCTGCGCTGAATGTTGGCGACGTCAGCCAGAATTTCGGGGTGCGGCGCGGTCGCCGAAGCGATGGGGATGTTGAGCAGATCGTTCAGTGACTGAATATCGTATTGCGGGCTCTGGGCCACCATGTTGTACGTGACCCCGTTGCGCGGGTTCAGATAGAACATGGGCGACAGCTGCGTGCTTCCGCTCAGGATATTCAGCATGCTGGCGCCGATATCGCGTTCGGTGTAGCCGCCCTGTGAGGCCTTGGTGCGATCCACGGCGACATCGAGCACGGGGTAGTCATCCGGCTGCTGGATCCGCAGATCGGTGAGCCCGGGAACACGTTCAAGATCGGCCAGAATGGCATCCATCACCTTGCGATTGCCCACCATATCCGACCCCTCAACCTGCACATCGATGGGCGCCGGCAGGCCGAAGTTCAGAATTTGCGTCACGATGTCGGATGGCAGAAAGTAAAAGGTCGTGCCGGGAAACTCACGCGGCAGCTGATTGCGCAGATCGCGGACGAAATCCGCCGTCGGCTTGTGGTTTTCCTTGAGCGAGACCAAAACGTCCGCGTCCCCCGCGCCGATCAAGCCGGACGTTGCGTGCTGATAGTTGAGCGTCGAGTACGGCAGGCCGATGTTGTCGAGGATATTGTCCATCTGATCGGCGGGGACGGTGCGCCGTATCGACTGCTCGATCAGGTCGCAGAGCCTCGCTGTTTCCTCGATGCGCGTTCCGCTCTTGGCACGCAGATGCAGGATGAATGAGCCGGTATCGCTTGAGGGAAAGAAGTTCTGTCCAAGAAAAGGAATCAGCAATGCCGCCAATAAGCACAGCAGCAGAAACACCGGAACAAACAGCCGGCGCTCTCCCACCAGTCTCCCAAGCACGTCCTGATACGCGCCGCGAGCCCGCTCAAAGACACGCTCGAATGTCCGCTGGAAACGCGCCAGCGGATTGCTGGACGGGGCCGCTCCATGCACGTGCGCTTTCAGCAGGTACATCGCCAGGGTCGGGACCAGAGTGCGGCTAAGAATGTACGAGGCCAGCATGGCGAAAACGACCGCCTCTGCCAGCGGCACAAACAGGTACCGCGAAACGCCGGTGAGGAAAAACATGGGCAAGAACACGATGCAGATGCAAAGCGTGGACACCAGCGCCGGCGTGGCGATCTGCGCCGCGCCTTCAAGGATGCCGTTGTACAGGTCGTGCCCTTCCTCGAGGTACCGCTCAATATTTTCAATCGTCACGGTGGCATCGTCGACCAGGATGCCAACCGCCAGGGCCAGGCCGCCGAGCGTCATGATGTTGATCGTCTGCCCGAGAAGTCCGAGCACGATAATGGACGAAAGAATCGACAACGGAATCGAGACCGCGATGATGACCGTCGACCGCCACGAGCCAAGAAACAGCAGGATCATGAGACCGGTCAGAACGGCGGCAATGACTGCCTCGCGGATGACGCCATGGATCGACCCGCGCACAAACACCGACTGATCGCCGATAGGCGTGATGCGCAGTGCCGGAGGCAAGGTGAGCAGAACGCGCGGAATGATGCCGCGGATGCCCTTCACGACGTCCAGCGTGGACGCGGTGCCGGACTTCAGCACGGTCACCAGAACGCCGCGCTTGCCATCCTGCCGCACGATGTTGGTCTGCGGAATCGACCCGTCGGCGACCGTCGCCACGTCATGGACGTAGATCGTCGTCCCATTTACCTGGCGCAGCGGAAGGTCGCTGATCCCCTCGATCGTCAGCGGCGACGAGTTCAGGTGGATGTCGTACTCGTCCATGCCGATCTTGGCCGTGCCACCCGGCTGCACCACGTTCTGCGCCGCCATCGCGTTCAGCAGGTCGGTCGGCGAAAGTCCCTTGGCCTGCAGTCGTTTCGGATCGATGTTGATCATGATCGAGCGCTGCTTTCCGCCGTACACGTTCGGGATCACCGCGCCCGGGATCGTAATCAGTTGCGGTCGCACGAAGTTCAGGCCGATGTCGTTCAACTGCTGCTCGGACAGACCATTTCCGCTCAGGCCCAGTTGAAGGATCGGCACGCTCGACGCGCTGTAGTTGATGATTTGCGGCGGAAGGATGCCCGGCGGCAGCTGCCGCAGCTGAAACTCCGAGGCCGCACTCACCTGCGCGTTGGCCGTGTCGAGGCTGGCGTTTGGCTGCAGGTAAACCCGCACAACCACCTGCCCGGCGATGGTGGTCGATTCGATGTGCTGGACGTTGTCGACCAGCACGGTCAGCGCCTTTTCGTACGGCGTCGTCAGCCGTCCTTCAAGCTGCTCCGGGTCAAGCCCCGTGTACTGCCACGCCACCGAAACCACCGGAATATTGATGTTCGGAAAGATGTCGGTGGGCGTCTGCAGAATCATCACCGGCGCGACAAGGAGGATCAGGATCGCCAGAACGATGAAGGTGTAGGGCCTGTCCAGGGCGAGTTTGACGATCCACATGGCTGCCTCCGGCGGGGACGAACGTGCGCAAATCCGCTCCTCCTCAGAGTAGACCGTGAAACACATCGATTGGTTTCACAGCTCTTTCACGCGACAGCCAGCGGAAAAACCGATAGCCTGCTGAAAGTGCGAGGGAGACGGCGTCATGGAGTTGAGGCACCTGCGATATTTTGTCCGCGCCGCGGAGCTGGGCAGCTTCTCCGCTGTCGGCCGATCGCTGCATGTCGCCCAGTCCGCCGTCTCCGAGCAGATCGCCGATCTCGAGCACGAGCTTGGCGGCCCGCTGCTGGAGCGAGGCCAGCGACGCCTGCGCCTTACCGCGCCCGGAGAGGTGTTCCTGGCCGAGGCGCGCCACGTTCTTGAAACGGCCGACCGCGCCGTCGAGCTCACCCGTCGGTCCTTGCGAGGACAGGTGGGCACGCTTTCGGTCGGCTTCTTTCTATGGGGCGCGGGAGGCTTCTTTCCGCGCATCATTCGCGAGTACCGCAAGCTCAACTCCGGGGTTCGCCTGTCGCTCGCGGAGATGTCCGCGCCGGCGCAGATGGAGGCGCTCACCTCCGGCAGGATCGACGTCGGCTTCACCCGCCCGCTCGAGCCGCCGTTCGACCGCACTCTGCGCGAGGAGCTGCTCTACCAGGACCCTATCGTCGCCGTCCTCCACCGCAGTCATCGTCTGGCAGCCAGCCGCAAGCTCCAGCTGGCCGACGCCGCCGGCGAATCCTTTGTCATCAACGACCGCGCCAACGCGCCGCGACTCCACGACAGCATCCTTGCCCTGTGCGCGGCCGCCGGCTTTTCGCCGAACATCATCAACGCGTCGGCCACGTGGTCGGGCGTGCTTACCCTGGTGGAAGCGGGCGAGGGCATCGCGCTTGTTCCCTCGGGCGTTCGCCACCTGCGCACGCGCGACCTCGTCTTCTGCGAGCTTCTTCCCCGCACCAGCTACGTCGGCCTGTCCCTGGCCTGGAACCCGGAAAACGCCAGCCCCATTCAGCAGGGATTCCTTCGCCTGGTGCGCGAGAACAAAGACCGGATTCGCCGCTCGAGCTCGGACTAAACGGCCGCCGGGCGTGGGTCGTCGTCGAGCTCAAGCACCACGCCCTCGCCACCTTCCAGCACCATCGCTCCGCCGACTTCGCCGCCCGCTCCGTCCATCAACGTCGTAAGCAGCACACGACCCTTCTCCGAGGTCGCCTGCGCGTGACCATTCGTTAGGTTGAGCAGCACCTGAAGGCGCTTGCCGTCGGCGCCGGTCCGGATGTACCGCAGCACACCCTCTTCGGCCACAACTTCGCTCACGGCGCCCGCGTGAAGCGCGTCGTGTGCACGCCGCAGCTCCAGCAGCCGCCGGTACAGCGCCAGCACCGACCGCGGCTGGGCCGATTCTGCCGCCACACTCAGCGCGGCGTAGTCCCGCACCAGCGGCAGCCACGGTTTGCCCGTGGTGAACCCGGCACCAGGGGAGCGATCCCACACCATCGGCGATCGCTCCGGATCGCGCCCCATGCCGATCCCCGGCTGCCGCTTCTCGGCCGGATCCTGCACCTGGTCCGGCGCAATCTCTGCATTCGGCATGCCCAGCTCGTCGCCGTTGTACATCGTCGGCGTGCCCCGCAGCGTCAGCAGCAGCATTGCGGCAACCCGCTCCTGCGTGGCGCCGACACGCGTCGCCAGCCGCGGCTGGTCGTGGTTGCCCAGAACCCAGTTCGGCCACGCCCCCGCCGGCAGCAGCGCCTCATAGTTGCGGATCAGCCGGGCGATCTTGTCCGCCTCCCACGCCGTCTGGATCAGATGGAAGTTGAACGGCAGGTCCGCCCCGCGTCCGTCGGTGGTGTTCGGGTCTTGTCCGTAGTAGGTCACGAGCTTCGTCAGCGGCAGATAAATCTCGCCAATCAGCACGCGCTCCGGATACGCATTCATCAGATCGCGCATCTCGCGCACGATGGTGTGCGTTTCCGGCCGGTCGCTCGTATAGATCGGGTCCACGCTGCCGTAGTCATTGCTCCCCGGAGTCCAGTCTCGATTCTCCGGGTTCGACCGAAACTGGTCATCCTTGATCAGCAGCCACAGCACGTCCATCCGGAAACCGTCGACGCCCTTGTCCAGCCAGAAGCGCATCGCCGCAAAGATGGCCGCCTTCACCTCCGGATTACGCCAGTTCAGGTCCGGCTGCTCCTTGAGGAAGGAGTGGAGGTAATACTGTCCGGTGGCCGGATCCCACTCCCACGCCGACCCGCCAAAGTGGCTCATCCAGTTGTTCGGAACACCGCCGCCTGGCGCTGCGTCGCGCCATAGGTACCACTTACGCTTTGGGTTGTCGCGCGAGCTCCGGCTCTCGCGGAACCACGGATGCTGGTCCGAACTGTGGTTCGGCACAAAATCGACAATCAGTCGCAAACCCTTGGCGTGCGCCGCCGCGATCAGCCGGTCGACGTCCTCCATCGTTCCAAACATGCGGTCCACGCCCGTGTAATCGGCCACGTCGTAGCCGAAGTCCGCCATCGGCGAGGGGTAAAACGGGGAAATCCAAATCGCATCGACACCGAGGGCGACCAGGTAGTCCAGCCGTGCTTCGATGCCCGGCAGGTCCCCGATGCCGTCGCCGTTCGAATCCTGAAACGATCGAGGGTAGATCTGATAAATCACCCCGTCCTGCCACCAGAGCTGCCGCGCCTTCTCCATATTGCCTTGGATGCGGGGCGGTTTTCTCGCGAAGTAACCGCGGTTGAAGTTACTTTCTCGCCGCACAACTTAGCGAAGAATCGCGGCATACTATTGCCAGGATCTATGAGACCGCGCTCAACATTCCTGGCTTACGCGGCCGCGTTGTTTCTGTCCTTCGTGGCGCCCGCCCGGCTCCGCGCAGAGCTGACCGTGCTCATCGGCGAGCCGTTCGGCAACTTCGGCACCATGATGCCGCTTGGACATACCGCCATTTACCTGAGCCGCGTGTGCGCGGACGGTCCCCTCAAGATCCGCATGTGCCGCTCCGACGAGCCACAGGGCGTTGTTCTGGCGCGCTACCACCGCATCGGCCAGTACGACTGGCTTGCCTCGCCGGTAACGGAATTCCTCTACGCCGCCGCTCCAGGAGAGCCCGTCCAGACCTACGTCACCGCCGCCAGCGCCTGGGAGGCTCGCCAGCGCTACCGTCGTCGATACCTCGGCAGCATCGTCCCCGACGGCGAAGAGGGCGATTCCACGGGACACGGCGGTCCGCTTGAAGAATGGTGGGAGTCGGCCGGCGTCACCTTCAACCGGCGCGTCTGGGGCTACTCACTCGACACCACACCCGAGCAGGACGAGCACTTTGTGGCGGTGATGAATGCCGATCCGAACAAGCACCTCTACCATCTGAAAAAGACCAACTGCGCCGACTTCATCTCGGACATGGTCAACATCTATTTCCCCCACGCCGTGCACAACGACCGCGTCGGCGACTTTGGCCTGATGACGCCGAAGGAAGTCGCACGCTGCGTCGCGGCCTTCGGCGCCTCGCACCCGGAGGAGCACTTCCATGTGAGCGAGATGCCGCAGCTCCCCGGCGATCTACGGCGGTCAAAGCCGGTGCGCGGAGGTGCGGAGTCGGGCCTCAAAACCAAGCGTTACCTGTTCACCCTTGCCGTCATTCAGCCCGAGGTTCCCACCGGTTTGCTGGTGCTGTACCTCTGGCATGGTCGCTGGCAGATTGGCCGCGATGCCGTGGTCGAGACGCCTCAGCAGTGGATGGCTGCGGTCACGCCGCCTGCCTCCACGGTCACGGCCAGCTCGGGCGGAGCGATCCAGACGCTGCACTAGCGAGGCTGCGGCGCGCCCGCCAGCCGCGCTCCCAGCCGCATGCCAGGCCGCTCCACAAAGACATAGCTGAGCTGCGCCGTCAGCAGGGTTGCGAGGAGTCCCAGCGCGAGGGTCATCCACCACGGCAGGTTCAGAGGCCGTGCGAGGCGCTCCAAAGCAACCAGCATCGGCAAATGCCACAGGTACACCGAGTAGCTGATGCGGCCGAGCCATAGCAGCGCCGGCGGCATTTCCCGGCCCCGCAGCGCAGCGGCAGCGAAGAACAGCAGATACGCCAGCAGCCACGAGGGCACGACGGCGGCAGCGGACGGTGCGGCAACTTCATGCGCTACGGGGAAGCGATCGAAGCGCAGCCACAGCCCAAGCGCCACGACACCGCCGAGCAGCAGCGCCAGTGTCGCCAGCGTACGCGCCGGCAACTCGCCCGCAATCCACCGCAGCGCTACCGCGCCGAAAAGGGCAGACAGGAGCAGACCTACGCGGCCCGCAGGCAGCGAGGCGTGGCGCGCAGCGGCAGCCAGCTCTGCAACCAGCAGCGCCGCTGTGCCTGCAAGCACGCACAGCACGGGGCGGCGCAGCAGGCGCATGACGAACAAGGCAGAACACCCGACGTAAAAGGCGAGCTCGAGCGGCAACGTCCAGTAGGCGCCGATCGCGCCCGGCACGCCGAAGAGGCTCTGGACCATGGTCAGATTCAGCAGGGCTCCGGCTGCGGGATGTGACATGGCGCCAAACGGCGGCGGAAACAGCGCTGCGGCGACCAGGAGAAGGCAGCCGGCGAGCGAGGCCCAGTAAGCCGGATAGAGGCGGAAGACGCGCCGGATCCAGAAGCTGCGGAGCGACCGGTGGCGCTTGATCGACGGCGGGATAACGACGCCGGACAGCAGGAAGAAGAGAACAACGCCGGTCTCGCCCAGATTGAGCGGTGCTCGGGCAGCAAGGCCTGGCTGAAGCGTCTCCACGCCATGCTGCAGGGCGACCAGCAACGCTGCCACGCCGCGCAGGGCGTCGAGGAACTCCCACCGTCCCTGCGCCACGGTGGGCGCGCTGCTGGCCGGGCTTGCCACTGTGCTCTCGAGCTTACACGGGCCGTTCTCGGGGTTTGGGCGGAAGCGGAGCGCGCGGTGTAGGCTGAAGCTATGCTGTTCCGTCTCGACTTTACCCAGACTTCTGCCGGCAAGCTCCTGGTGGACGCCCATGCGAGCGACCCGCAACGGCCGCGTCGTGAAAAGAACAGCTGCGCTGTGCTGTTTGCCGATGCAGCGACCTTTCGCGGCCTTGTGGACCAGGCCGAACTGGACGAGGCCACACGGAACGGTCTGCTCGAGGCGGTTCGTGTCGCCGAGAGCCAGCCGGAAACGCCGACCTGTTGCCTGCAGGCCGACCTTTCCGACGATCAGCTGGATTGGCTCAACCTTGTTCCGGCGCGCGAGCTTTACCAGCCCTAACCGAACAGCAAACGCTTAAATCGCCAGACGTACATCGACCGCGCGCATGCCGGCGGCGACCGCAGCTCTGAGACCCTCGTCGGAGTCTTCGAGCACAATGCAGTCCGCAGGTGGAACCTGCATGCGGTGTGCAGACTCCAGAAACACATCGGGCGCGGGCTTGCCTGCGGCGACATCTTCCGCGGCAACGATGCCGTCGAAGAGCGGCAGCAAACCCGAGACGCGCAGGCTGGCGCTGACGTTGTCTCGGCGGCCGTTTGAGGCGACCATCATGGGCACCTTGCCGTGCCAGACGCGGGCGACCTCGGCAACAGCGGCGACCTCGCGCAGCAGATGCAGGCTCGCCTGGAAGTGGCCGGTGTATGTGCGGAAGACCTCATCGCGATGGAGCGGCGCGAGGCGCTGGTCGGCGGTAAGGGGCTGCTGCTGCGCGGCGATGTGGGCGTCGTGCGCGTCAAGCAGAGCGTCGGGTGTGAGGCCGGTTCGCTCCATGTACCAGGCGTGATCCATCGCGTGGCCCTGCGCCGCAAGCGCCAGGTGCAGGGCGTTGTAGTGCGCGGGCGCGGTGTCGACCAACGTTCCGTCACAGTCGAAGATGAGGGCGCGAAAGGGTTGCGGCAGATCGATCGGCATCGTGTGCACCATTCTTACCGACGATCGCGGGGTGATGGCAAGCGAGATCGATGCGTCTTCGCTGAGGGAAGGGAACGAGTTGTAGGATGGTGAGCGGTTGCGGGACTGCCCGAGGAGACGACGGATGCGGAGCTGTGTGGGTGTGATGATGCTGAGTTTGGCGGCTATGGCTGCGGTTCCGGGGACGAGCGCGGCGGCGCAGGGCGATGGCCGAACGCTGGTGAACCCGCTGAAGAACGTCGGTCCTGATCCGTGGGTGGTGGTGCACGACGGCTGGTACTACTACATGAACTCCACCGGGGCGAACCTGACGATCTGGAAGACGCAGCGGATCGAGGACCTGGCCAATGCGGAGAAGCACGTGGTGTGGACGCCTCCGGCGACGGGACCGTACTCGAAGGAACTGTGGGCGCCGGAGCTGCACCGCTTGGATGGCAAGTGGTACATCTACTTCGCGGCGGACGCGGGGCGGAACGAGGATCATCGGGTTTACGTGGTGGAGAACCCGGCCGACGATCCGACGACGGGAACGTGGACCTTCAAGGGCAAGGTGAGCGACCCGACGGACAAGTGGGCGATCGATGCGACGGTGCTGGAGCCGAGCGCGGCGACGAAGGGCCGAGCGTACCTGATCTGGTCGGGTTGGGAAGGTGACACAAACGGGGTGCAGTCGATCTATATTGCGCGGCTGAAGAACCCGTGGACGATTGAGGGACAGCGGACGCGGATCTCGACTCCGGACCATCCGTGGGAAAAGGTGGGTGATCTGGACCAGAGGGACGAGATGATTCCGATGCCGCACGTGGACGTGAACGAGGGGCCTGAGGTGCTGGAGCACGACGGGCGCATCTTTCTGACCTACTCGGCGAGCGGGTGCTGGACGAACTACTACGAGCTGGGGCTGCTTTCGGCCAGGGGCGGCGCGGACTTTCTGGATGCGCGGTCGTGGACGAAGTCGGACGAGCCGGTGTTTCGGCAGGATCCGGCGGCGCACGCGTATGGCACGGGGCACAACGGGTTCTTCCTGTCGCCGGACGGCAAGGAGAACTGGATCATTTACCACGCGAACCCGGAGATCAACCAGGGTTGCGGCGATCTGCGAAGTCCGCGGGCGCAGCGGTTTACGTGGAAGGCGGACGGGACGCCGGACTTTGGCAAACCGGTGTCGACGGGCGTGGCGGCACCGGCTCCGAGCGGGGAGCGGTAGGGCTCCTGAGCCCCCCGGCTGGGTGTTTTTTCTTCCAAGATTCCTGGAATGACCCACTTAGCGGAAGGGGCAGGGGTAAGATCATCATTCCACGGGACTTCGGCTCACGCCATCAGGTCGCGGTGCCGGCGCATGGAGACCACCAGCATCCGCCGGATCTGCAACGCCAGGAACGGAGCCACCAGCGCGGCAAAGACTGCCCAGATCACCAGAGCATGCCACTCCCACTGCCACAGCAGGTGGATCAGCTGCAGCGGGTGGCGATGGCTGAGGTGAAGAATGTCTGCCTTCGAGAGAGGCAGCCTGTGGGATCGGAACAGAACGATGCCGGCATGAATGAACGGCAGAAACAGCAGCCACTGCAGCGGCGCCACCAGATGAATGCCGATCTGCGTGGCCACATGATTGAGCCGGAAGACCCAGGCCAGCAGGATCATTGCAATGGTGGTGACACCGAGAAACGGATTGACCCCGACCACCACGGCGATCGCCAGGCTCCATGCCAGCCGCTTCGGGCTGACACCTCGTTTGAGCAGGCGGAGAAGAGGCCGTAGAACGCGGCAACGAAGCGTGTTCCGTGCGCGCTGGGCAAGGGTCTTCACCCTTCGTAGGAGTGCACCAGCGGCGGTTTGGTCGCTTCGGCTCTGATTTCTGCACGGGAAGGCGCGCAGACCTCGCTGCGTCGCCAGGTACGGTCTCCGCTCCTGAGGGGTGCTGAGGGGTCCTGAGGCAACTCTCCCCAGGGTCGTCCTTCTCACACCTTTGTCACAGTTTGTCTAAGGAGGAACGATGAAACAGGGGCGCTTGGCAGTGGCAGTATTCGCTATATGGACGATATTTGGTGGGAGCTTGGCGCGGGCGCAGGACACCAAGGCTGACGATAAGAAGTTCATCGAGGAGTCGTCGCTCGGCAGCCTGGCCGAGATCAATTACGCCAAACTGGCATTGCAGAAAAGCCAGGACAAGAACGTGCGCGAATTTGCGGGGAAGATGATCAAGGACCACGAGAAGCTGATCGTCGACATGAAGCCGTTTGCTCAAAAATACGATGTGAAGCTGTCCAGCAGCCCGAAGCTGAGCGACGATGCCCTGTACACGAAATTGAAGCTTGAATCCGGCACGAGCTTCGACCGGGCGTATGTGGAGGCGATGGTCAAGGATCACCACAATGACCTGAAAGAGTTTATGGAGGAGCAGTCGAAGACCTCTGATCCGGCGCTCAAAGCGGCGGTAGCCAAGGGCGAAAAAGTCATCCGGCAACACACGGAGATGATCGACAACATCGCGCACCTGGGCGGGATCGAGACGCCGCCGATGCCTGCCGGCCTTTAGACGGAAGATCCGCGCAAATCACTTCGACGGGAAGACAAGCAGAGCCTGAGCCTTGGTTCTGCTTGTCCCGTCTGTGACTGGTACACAGGCTGGAGGTGAACAGGAGGACAGAGCGCAGGCGGCCTGCCAGGAGAAAGTTTGCGCGTGGGGTACACCGAAGTTTCCGCCCACTGGTGCCGTTGAGGAGGTTGGGTCGGGTGTGGGATCATGGCGAGGTTGCGATTTGCGGATCGACGTCCTGCCCGAACGGGCTATGGGTGCTCTGCGATGGTGTTCGAGAGCCTTCCCGATGTGCAGAGCACGCGGGTGCCCTTCTGCCTTGAATATTTCGCCTCAGGACTGGTGTTGACGATGGAGCTTTGGAACGACTTTGAAGGCAAGACGGTTGCGGGCCGGTTTCCGCTGGAACGGCTGCTGGGACCGCAAGGGCGCAGCGCGTTCTTTGCGACGACGGCGAATGGCAGCGGACCGGCCGTCATTCGTCTGATCGAAACGCACTTTGACGAGGAAGAGATCCTGAGCCGGTGGCGCACGGTGATGGGGCTGAAACAGCCCAACCTCCAGGCCCTCACGACGTGCGGGGAGACGATGCTCGAGGGGACGAAGCTGGTATACGCCGTGCTCGAGCGGACGGATATGGAACTGAGCGACGCCCTGCGGGAGCGTCCGCTAACGGTGGCCGAGACGCGCCAGGTAGCGACGGCGGTGCTGGCCGCGCTTGAGACGCTGCACGCGGCAGGGCTGGTGCATGAGCACGTGGAAGCGCCGAACGTGCTGGCGCAGGGCGATGCGGTGAAGCTGCGGAGCGACTGCGTGCGCGAGGCTCCGGAAGAGGGCGCGGAAGCCGGACGAGCGGCGGATGTGCGCGGGCTGGCGCTGCTGCTGGCCGAGTGCCTGACGCAGGTGCGGGACGAGAGCCGCGCGGCCACGCTGCCGGCGCCCTTTGCGGAGATGGTGCGGCGCGGAGCCAGCGGCGACTGGGGTTTGGCGGAGATGCGGTCGGCGCTCGATGGGCCGGTGCTGGTTCGGCCGGGTTCGGCGACAACGGTTGGATCGGCGGCGACGGCCGCTGGCTCCGGGAC
>CAXUCK010000026.1:0-18027 GCA_964249375.1 uncultured Acidobacteriaceae bacterium | reverse complement strand
GCCCACTCCCACCCCCGTCCGAGTTACGCCCAGTACCCGTCCCGCCTCCTTAGCCACACCGCCCGTCAACAACAATCCCGCGCGCCACGGCGTGCTTCCCGCCGTCCAGTCTCTCCTCTACCTCATTAGTGTCGCGATCTTCATCATCACGTTCGTAGCCCAGCCCTTTCGCATCCCGTCCGAGTCCATGGAGCCGACGCTCCTCATCGGGGACTTTCTGCTCGTAGACAAACAAGCCGCCGCGCCCTCCAGCGGCCTCTCTTTCCTTCCTCCCACAACCGTCACCCGCGGCGAAGTCGTCGTTTTCCGCTACCCCGTCGACCCGTCACTTCACCTCGTGAAACGCGTCATTGGTCTCCCCGGCGACCGTGTGCGCCTCCGCCGCGGCCGTGTCCTTGTCAACGGCATTGAACTCCACGAATCCTACGCCGTCTACCGCAGCCTTCAACCCGATCCCTATCGCGACAACTTCCCCCACCTCCAAAGCGCCGATCCTGACGTCAATTCGCGCTGGTGGATCCGCATGCACACCCTTGTCGTGGACGGAGAACTCGTCGTTCCGCCCGGCCGCTACTTTGTTCTCGGTGATAACCGCGATAACAGCGACGACAGTCGCTATTGGGGCCTGGTACCTCGTGGCGCTATTGTCGGCCAGCCCGTCGTCGTCTACTTTTCCCTTCGCGATCGCTCAACAGCTGGGGATTTTGGACCTAACGCAGAGCGGCGTTCGGGCCATCGCTCTGTCTCGGATGCCCTGGTCGACCTGGCCCGCTGGGATCGCGTGTTCCACCTAGTACGTTAAGGCCCAGTCGTCCCTACCGCACCACATCCCCAATCGCGGGTACACTGGAGCGAGCACCGGAGACACCATGCCCACCAGGACCGAGGCAAACACCGAGGAGATGAACGCAACCGGAGTCGCCCTCGACTCCGCGACTAAGCCCGAAGACCGCGCCGACAGGCCCGAAGAGAAAGAAACTCTTCTGGAGGCAATCTCTTCGATCGCTGCAGTTCTCGCGATCGGCCTCTTCGTCATGGGCTTCGTCTTTCAGAACTTTGAGATCCCCTCCGCCTCCATGGAGAAAACCCTCCTGATCGGCGACCATGTCCTCGTCGACCGCATTTCCCTCGCCCCTCCCGCCACGTGGGCGCCCTTCGTGCGTTACCGCCCCGTCCACCGCGGTGACGTGATCGTCTTTTTTAAACCCAACTCCGAAACTCCCGACATGTTCCTGGTCAAGCGTGCCATCGGCATTCCAGGTGACCGCATTCATTTGCGCAACGGTGTTGTCTACCTCAACGGCGTACAGCAGAACGAGCCGTATGCCGGTAAACCCCAGAATGACAACAATCCTATGCACGCCTATAACCCCTACCGCGACGACTTCCCATCCTCGTCTCCTGGACCGATGGACGATGTGACCGCCCTTTGGAATGACGAGCTTCCCAGCCATATCCAGAACGGCGACCTCGTCGTCCCGCCGGGCAAAATCTTCGCCATGGGCGACAATCGCACGGAAAGCCTCGATGGCCGCTACTGGGGTTTCGTCCCTCAGGAGAACATCGTTGGCCGGCCCATGTTCGTCTACTGGTCCTTCCGGACGCCCGCCGACCAGATCAACAAGCAAAGCGTCCCAGACCGCCTCGCGTTTATGGTCCACATCGTGACGCACCTCGTCACAGAGACACGCTGGAGCCGAACCTTCCACCTCATTCGCTGACCTCTGATCTCTGCTGCCGCTCACGCCGTTGTACCGATGCCAGAACTTCATTCCACAGCCGCGGAAGCCGCAACTCCGGCCGCGCCGCAGGGACATCGCCCTCCGCGTCGCACCTTGCTCGCCATCAGCATCCTTTCTTTGCTCTTGTTACTTACGCTGTTGCCTCCGTACATCAACGTAAATCGTTACCAGCGCCGTATCGTAAGCAGCATCAGCTCGAGCCTTGGCCGCCCCGTCCACCTCGACAACATCACGCTGAATCTCCTCCCCTTTCCTTCGTTCACCCTGCAGAACTTTGTCGTTGATGAGGATCCCGCTTTCGGTTCCGAACCAATCATCCGGGCAAACGCCGTAACCGCTCGCCTTCGAGCCTCATCGCTTTGGCGCCGGCACGTTGAGTTCGCCTCCATCTCCTTTGTCGACCCCAGTGTCAACCTCGTCCACAACCCTGATGGGAAGTGGAATCTCGACACCATCCTCCTCCAGGCTTCGCGCGTCAGCTCCGCTCCCACTGCCGACAGACATTCCGGCCCAGCACCACGCTTTCCCTACATCGAGGCGACCGGCGCTCGCATCAACCTGAAGCTTGCGCAGGAGAAAACCCCCTTCTCCCTCACCGACGCCGCATTCGCCCTTTGGCAGCCGGACCCCGGGCAGTGGCGCTTTCGCCTTCGGGGCACGCCTGCCCGCACCGACACCGACGTTTCCGACACTGGTCGCTTTGAGCTGGAAGCCACGCTCGGGCGTGCTACCGTCCTGCGCGACGTCCCACTCACCCTCCACGCAACCTGGCGATCTCCGCCTCTCGGTCAGACTTCTCGTCTGCTCACCGGGGCAGATATCGGTCTCCGCGGCGAGATGAACTTGGCCATCGAAGCCAATGGAACGGTGGGCGAGGCCGCCCTCCACAGCCATCTTCACCTGGCCGATCTTCGCCGCGATCAGTTCGTCCCCGAGCACCCTCTCACCATCGATCTCGACTGCCTCTTGAATGCCCGGAACCAGTTCCACGCCTTCACCGGTATTCGCTGTGCCTGGCCTGTAGCGGGCACCGACCGCGGTCTGGTCGCCCTCACGGGCACCATCCCTGATCTCCGCACCCCTTCAACTCTCGACCTACAACTCGGTGCCACCCGTCTGCCTGCGAACACGCTGCTCGCTTGGCTCTCCGTCGCGAGCAGCCACATCCCCCCCGATTTGACAGGGACGGGATACCTCGATGGAACCGTGGCGTTTGATTCGGCCCATCTGGATTCAGCTGCTCCCCCGCCCATCTCAGCCGTTCCAAACTGGACGGCCCGAGCTACCCTGGGTCCGCTGAACCTGACCAGTCCCAAACTCGGCGTAACCCCTGTCACCATTGGTGAGCTCAACTTCAGCACCGATCTCCCATCCATCCCTCCCCGCCGCACTTCGGCTGTCGCACAGCAACGGAACCATCCCACGAACACGCTGCTCCCGCAAACTCGCGGCGTGACGCTGGCTCCCACTACCCTCACCCTTGACGGCAAGGAACCCGCTCAACTCGAAGGCCACTTCGACCGCGTTGGCTACCGCCTGCACCTCACCGGTTCCGCCACCTCCTCCCGCCTGCTCGCGTTCGCTCATGCCGTGCCCCCGTTTGGAGAAGGCTTGGCTGCCCTGCTGACTCCCATATCGCCCACGGCCAACCCGACGTCCACTTCTCCGCCCACAGCTGCGCTGACCCACCTGGACCTCACCGCAACTCGCGCCTGGGGTGGCCCTCAAATCTGGACCGATAACACCCGCCTCAGCGCCCCGACCAGCGTTCCCACGACGGCGCGTCGAAAACGCACCCGTTAGGGAGCGCTCACCGGTTCCGAATCTACCTCCGTAGCCTCCCGCACGTGCTTGCTCTCGATCATCTCCGGCACGCTCCCGTCATTTACCTGCACCTCGCTCGGCTGGCCCTGAAACACGATGCGCGTCGATGCCGCCGAGTGCCCCGCAACCCGCAGCCTCTCCGTCGCTGTCAGACCTCCAGACCTCACCGTAACCGGCACTTCGGCCGCCGCGCCTCCCGCGTTTTTCACCTCAACCACCACCAGAGACCCAGACGTCTTCCCCGACGCCCCCGCCAGCGGACGAACTGCCACCGCTGCGATGGATAACTCCGGCAATCCCCGGTCATGCAGCACCCAATCCTCAAAGAACCACCGCAGATCCTTACCGCTCTCCGTCTCAAGCGCGTGCTCAACTGCCCCCGTATCGACGGCCGCCAGCTCAGCCGCCGCCAGTTGCGTCAGCACGCGCCGCATTGCCACAGCCCCCACCACCCCCCGCAGCATTTCGAGAACCGCCGCAGCCTTCGTACGATAGAAGACTTCACCCCGTGCACTCGTCAGCGCCTCGTCGCCTGTGGTGCTCCCTTCGGCCAGCGCCAGTGCATGTGTCTCGCCTTCCATCTGGTTGAGCGCAGCCGTTCTACCCGCCGTACGCTCGAGCCACAACAGTTGCATAAGGTGAGCCACACCCTCATCCAGCCAAACCGCCCGCGACCGGAACCACGCGTGCCCCAGCACTTGCGCGACCGTATAGTCCAGCTCCGCCGTGCCCGCATCCGGCCCAGCAGGCGCGGCTATAGGCGTCACCAGCAAAGCTCCATCCTCAAACGCCTGCCCCGGATGCTCGAGCACAAACATCGGCTGCCGCGGCGTTTGCCCTAACCACTCCCGCAGTACCGGAGCCACCTTCGCCGCAGACACCCCGAAACGCTGCAGCCCACTCGGGTCGACCGTTACCGCCGACACCAACCCATCGCGCGACGCCGCCGCCGGCTGCTTCACCACAAACACGGTCGGCAGCCGAAATCCCAGTTCCTGCATCCGCAGTTCAGCCGTAGCCACCCCGGGTGCCTCCGCGACCGGCGCGTCCTGGTTTTCGCTTACCGCCCGCAGCGGCACCATCTGTCCGCACAGAAAAACCAGGCTCGGCGCCTCACCAACGTATTCCACCGTCAGCCGGAGATGCACCCGCGCCATCGCGTTGCGCGCTCGCTGGTCTCCCGTCGCCTGCACGAGCGCCGCTCCCTCGCCCAGAAACACCGGTGGTGTCGCCACCGGGTACCAAAGCACATTGCCGAAGCCCCGCACAAATGTCCCGCCTGCCGCAACCTCGTCCCAGTCTGCCAATGTCGCGTCCGCCTCTGGAACCCCAATGCGCTCCAGCCGCGCAGCCGAGCGCTGCACTGTGCCGGAATAAATTGCGGAAAGTTCCACTACTTGCTTCGGCCCGAGCGGCTCGGCCAGGGTCAGCAGCGCTTCTGCGGCTGCTCCCGTATGATCGGCGTCGGTATCGACCACCGTCTGCCGCATAGCCAATTTCACTGTCCGAGACCTGCTTACCGCCGACACACTCTCCCAGTGCAGCGCACCCGAGATCTCGAGCGCGATCTCCTTCAACGGCTCCGCGGCATCGTTGCGAAGCACCATGCGCGCCAGAACAGAGGTGCTTCCATCTACCGGCCGCAGATGCAGCTGCAGATCGTACGAGGTCACCGTCAGCTGCTCCACGTGCGCGACGGCCGCGGCTGGGGCACGGTCCGCTGCTATCTGCAACTCCTGACCGCTCCCCCCTGATGAGGAAATCGGAGCGGCTGCCGGCGCAGACACTGGAGAGTTCGGCGGAACCTGCCCCCAACCCGAAGCCACGCACGCGACACAAAACCCGGCTACCCATCTCACCCGCTTCACGATACGCCCAGTCCCTTTCGCGGCTTCTGCGGTCTCGCTTCCGCCGCAACCGGCGCACCCGCGCTGAGTCGCCTCTGCCGCAACGCCTCATACATCACCACTGCCCCGGCTACCGATACATTGAGCGACGAGACCTTGCCCGCCATCGGGATCCGCAACAGATGGTCACAGCTCCGCTTCGCAAGATCATGCAGCCCGGCACCTTCGCGGCCCAGCACCAATACGCAGTTTGTCCGGTAGTCAAACTCCGTGTAGTCCATCTTGCCGCGTTCATCCAATCCCAACACCCAGACATTGCGCTGCTTCAGCTGCTCGAGCGCTCGCACGATGTTCGTCACCTTTGCGATTCGCACATGCTCGCTCGCGCCCGCCGAGGTCTTCGCGACCGTCGCCCCGATCGGCGCCGACCGCCGCTCCGGGACAAGCACGCCACTCACCCCAGCGGCATCGGCCGTCCTCAGCAGTGCCCCCATGTTGTGCGGATCTTCAACGCCGTCAAGCGCCAACAGAAACTCATGCCCTCCTTCCGTGCCGGCTATGCTGGGCTTTGGATAAAGGTCCTCCAGCGCCAGAAACGCTCGTTCCCGCACGGTCGCGACCACTCCTTGATGCTGGTCTGTTTTTGCCAGCCTGGTCAGCTGCTCCCGTGATTCAGCGGAAACTCGCACGCCCAGCTCCCGGCACATCGCGAGAATGCCGGCCAGTTTCGCATCCTGCCGCTCCCGCGCCACCATCACCCGCTCCAGCCCTCGCCCGCCCGAGCGCAAAAGCTCCTCGACCGGATGCAGGCCGTACAAAAGATCCATAGTCAAAGTTTACCGCCGGCAGCGCCCGCCAAACATACGGCCCTCTGCATCCGCAAGCATCCGGCCATTCCTAAATACGTCGGGATGCAACCTGCATCGCGCGCAATTCTATAACTCGGTGATGGAAGCCCCTCACGGCCGCAAATATCTTCCATGCCCAAACATATGCCGCCGCAAGGCTTGCCCCGCCCGCGTAAGCCTGTTCCAGCCGGTCAGCACTGGACGCAGCGCCCGGGCCACCCACAACGGCGGCCGCGCCATCGTCCAACAGAACACCCAGTACCGCCAGTTCCCGCGAAACTCCGGCTGCAATAGCCGAATCACGTCCTCCGTGTGCATCCCCGCGTTTTCCTCGCCCGTCCGGATCAGGTAGATCTTCTCGGAAAGCCAGTACCGGAGCGTGCCGTTCCTTAACGCCGCAGCCAGCGCAGGTTCGTACCGGAAGTACTCGGCCGCAATGCGATGGAGTCTCAGCCCGAATACCTCACACACACCCCACCCATGTGAGTTGAACGACCCCTACGCCAGCAGTCGCTGCCACACGTACAACACCCGACAGCGGCGATGCAGCAACGGAAAGATCCAACCCGCCTGGATCAGGTTGGTGTCTCGCAGGTTGTCGATCGGTGGGTGCGGCAGCGCTCGCAGCCGCTGCTTGTTGATCACAATTGCCGAGATGAGCCCCACCAGCGCGTTGACCTTCTCAAGAAAGTAGGGTCCCGAGTCAACCACCTCAGCAAACCGTCCTAACCGATCCTCCACCTGTCCGGGTGACGGCGCGGCGTACCGGCCGGAAAACCCGAACGAAGACAGATATACCAGATCGAAGTCCTGCGGCCGCCCCAGCTCATCCGGCAGTTCAGCGTGCTCCAGCAGCGAGAGCAGCTGCCCCACCGCTCCCGGCGTCAACAGGTCATCATCACCCAGCACCCACACATACTTCCCACGCGCCTCATCCAGGCACTGAAGGAAATTGGCATCCGACCCGATGTTCTGCGCGTTCCGCAGAGAACGCAGCCGGGCACCGCGCGATGCCATACGCGTAATCAGCTCCGGCGTGGAATCGGTCGAAGCATTATCCGACACTAACAGTTCCACCCGCGGCTCATTCTGCAGCTCTGGCACAAGGCTTTCCAGCAGCTCCGCCAGAAAGAGCGCACGGTTGTAGGTGGGAATCGTGATCGAGAGCAGTGGCGTCGCTAGGTGCCGGAGCTCCGATGTGCCGGGCTCTGTCCCTTGCTCTGGAGTCGTGTCACGAGGGCTTGCAAGTCGCGACTCCGCCAGCTCTGGCGCACAGCGCTCGTTCGGCACAGGAGCGGAGTAAAGCGGGGCGACCGAGACGGACTCAGACATGGGACAGCAACCAGAGGCTCAGAAACGTGGGTCGCGGGAAGTGCACTTCCTTCAGTGTGCCAGAGGCACGACCGATGCGGAAGCTGCCCCCGCGGTGTCGTGCCACCGGCGGCGATATTTCTGAAAGGTATACGTCCCCAGCCCGAGACCAATGACCATCGTTCCCGCGAAATATCCCGTCGCGATCCCCGGCGCTCCAAACCGGCTCCCCAGTACCCAGGCCATGGGTGCCGTGTACAACGCACCCACAATCGAGTTCAGCATGAATTTCTCCTGCTTGTGCGCCCGCAGGTACATCGCTTCACTCGAAACCACGTTGTTCGCCACCGACCCCAACAGCAGCAGCGCAAACGGCAACGGCGACAGCAGTCGGTGCGCCAGCGGCAAGTGCCGAAGTACCAGCAACTGCGCGCCCATCCACACCGCAACGGATCCAAGCAGGTTGATGGTGGTCGATTGCGTCAGAGCCGCGAAAAAGCGCTGGTCCAGTTCCGCAAACTCTCTGCGCGCGATCAGTTGCCCAAACGGAGATGCCTTTGTATTCATCCAAGCAATCGCAACCGTCGAAAGCGCCCCGGCAATATTCAAACTCATTCCCATGCGGCCCGCCTCGACTGGTCCCCAGTGCGCAAACAGCACCGGAGTAAAGAGCTGAAACGTGAAGTACCCACAGACCCACGAAACAGCCATCCGCCACTGAAACGGCCATATATCTGTGTTCCAGGAAATCCGCTCTTCCGGCGCGGAGAGCGGCCGCCGAAGCAGCGGCAGAAGCAGGTTGCGGCGGGTCGCCAGGAAGCACAACCCGGCAATCCCCTGCCCTGCAATCATCGCCCCCGGCGCATACAACCCGTGATGCAGGCTGAGTGCCGTCCACCCCAACAGGGATCCGGTAATCGCCTGCATGAATCGCGCTCTCGCAACCTGCTGGACTTGGCCGCATCCCTCTAAGAAGGAGAAGATTGGATCAATCTGAAACGTGATCGTCGTCGCGACCGCCGCCAAGATCCACGGCGCAAGCCAGTGGATGGCTGCTCCGCCCCTTGTGTGGGCCGCAAAAAAGTGCCGCCCCGCCGGGATCAGCACTGCCAACAACATCAATGCCGCAACCAGGTACCAGCGCACCGCCTTGGCCAGCACCGAAGCTAGCCGCCCATGATGCAGCGCCGGCCCAAGAACCACGCCCTCCGGTGAGATCCGCAGGTGAGCTGCCTCATGCGAGGCCGTCTGCAAAATCACCACCGAAAAACCTAACTCGAAGATAATCTGCAGGTTTACCAGGGGGTAAAAAGTGTAATAGAACCCCTGCTCCGCAGGCGAAAGAAACCTTGCAATGAGCGTGAGCGTCAGCAACCCCGAAACGGCAGACCAACCTCGCGCCAGCACCGTAAATGCGATCGCCCGGTCAATTCCAAGAACGCGAGTCACATGGGAAACAATCGGCGCCAGAGCACGCGACCGGACCGCGGGAGACTCTGCCAGAACACCCGGCGTCGCAAGCAGGTCAGGCGAGATAGGCAACTCGGCCCCGGAGGTTGTGTGCTGCGCGCTTTGCGGAACGAGATCCCCGTCAGACGGAGACAGCGGATCGCCTGCGCTGGTTGGATTGAACAAGTTGAACACAACGGTCGCTAGAGGCACCGGCCTGCATGGATGGTATCAGCGTTTAGAAAGGCGACGCGCCAGCGGAGGATAGCGCGTCGAGCGGAGTTGGTGGCGTATTCTCACGCACACCCGGGTGGTCTGCGGATCTTGTTGTCCGGCTGCTGAGTTAGACGTTCTTCTCGCAAGTCGGGCTGTGTGCCGCATGAGCAGCCCTAAATCTGGCAGCTCACCATCCCACGCTTTTCCAGATATCTCTGGTGGTACTCCTCGGCTTTCCAAAATGTCTGGGCCGGCTCGACGAGGGTGGCGATCGGCTTACGAAAGGTTCCCGAGACGTTCAGCTCCGAGATCTTCGCCCGGGCCTGCGCAGCCTGCGCATCCGTATGCGTGAAAATAACCGACCGGTACTGCGTCCCCCAGTCCGGACCCTGCCGGTTCACCTGCGTCGGATCGTGCAGGGCAAAAAACGCATCGAGCAGCGTTTGATAGCTGATCCGAGCCGGATCAAAGTTCACCTGAACCACCTCGGCGTGGCCAGTTCGATCAGTACAAACCTCCCGGTATGTGGGGTGTTCCTGGGTCCCACCCTCGTATCCCACAGCCGTCTCCAGCACTCCGTTCTTTTCCGCAAACTGGGCCTCGACACGCCAAAAACATCCCGCACCAAATGTAGCCTGTTCTGTTACCACGATCAAAGCTCCTTTAGCGTGAAACCCTACCCGAAATTGGATGCACGAGCCGTCGATAGGTGTCCTTGAATTCCCAGGCTCGCCCCTTTTGGGAGAACAGACCAGACACTTTGCCAACCAGGTCTACCGCAGACGAAACCATCAGCTTCCGTACAAATGTCAGCCAATCCGGTAAACTGTTTCCGCGAGACTTTCGCAATAGGGTCAACGTCTCATGGCTATGCGAAGCATTACGTCGAGCGCATCCGCCGCCGCATTTGCCTCCGAGACTGAGCGTGAAAATCTGGTCATCGCACGCGGCCTCAAGCGACAGGAACCTGAGCTGCTCGATCAGCTGATTGAGCAGTACCAGCACCGACTCTTGCGATATCTCCTGTTCCTTACCGGAAAACGCGAAACTGCTGAAGATCTATTTCAAGAGACCTGGATGCGCGTGCTTCTCCGGGGAGCGCAATACAACGGCAAGGCCCGCTTCGACACCTGGCTCTTCACCATTGCCCGAAACCTTGTCATCGATCTTTCCCGCAAACGCACCCTAAGCTCACTCGACGAAATGCGCGAAGGCGCAGAAGATGATCGACCCTTTGAGATCCCACTCGACGGCCCGTCTCCTCTCGACGAGTTCGAAAGCCGGGAAAACCGTGCGGAGGTCAGTGAAGTCCTGATTACACTCGAGCCCCATTCCCGTGAAGTCCTTATGCTCCGATTCTTTGAGGAGCTTTCGCTTGAAGAAATCGCCGGCATTACGCGCGCACCGCTCTCGACTGTCAAAAGCCGTCTGTACCGCGGGTTAGCCTCGCTTCGCCCACAGCTGGAGAAACTCCGCCGAGGAGAGCTGTTCGGAGGAGCTCGTGCTTAGCAGAACGGATCTCCCGCGCAAAGGCGCGCCCGGACCACAACACGCAGTCGCTGCTCCTGCCGCCTTGGTCAGCCGTACACGACGCGTCGTGAGCGAACGTGCCCATGATCTCCAGCGGCGCCGCCGAGCTCTTCAGGTTCTCGCCATCCCCCTGGCAATCTGTGCTGCCTTTGTCCTGATTAACTCGCATGCGGTCTGGTCGCTGCTCGATCAATACGAGCTCTCGCCAACAGGTATCCCCGACGCCAGCGACCAGATGCTCGTCTTTTTCCTGTGGTTCCTCCCTGTCACGGCCGCTCTTCTCGTGGCCGCGTGGTTCCGTCGTACCCGCACGCGAAGCCAGGCTGAGTTTCAGTCATGACTTTGCCTTTGCAGCCCGGTAGCCGCACCCCTGAGCGTGAGGACGAGCTCAGCATGATACCGGCCTGGTCGATCGTTCTGGCCGTGATTGGCTTTGCCGCGGTGCAATACCTCTTTCATGTAGTTATGCCGCACCACAAGCATGAGTTGCTTCCCATGCGCCTGATCATGGGCTATTCCTGGGGTACCGCTATCTCCGGCTACATCCTCTTGGTTGGGTATGTCAGCCGCGACGTCAAGCGCCGCAGCATGTCCGCCGGCCTCTGGATGCTGATCGTCATCCTCATGCCCGGAGGCATTGGGGCGGTCGTCTACTTCCTTTTGCGCCAGCCCATCCTGTCCCGATGTCCGCACTGCTCCACCGAGATTCCCGCGACCATACATTTCTGCCCGCAGTGCCAGTTTCAGGTTGCTCCCATCTGTGGCCGATGCTTCCGCGGCGTTCGCATCACGGACGTCTTCTGCATCCAGTGCGGGCACGATCTTGCTCGAGATCCCACACCCGCCCGGCTTCGCGCGTATAGCGAATAGGCGCAGACATGGCCCTTTCCGTCCTCATCGTCGATGACGAACCGCTCGCCCGCCAGGAACTTGAATATCTTCTTCAGGGTGCAGACGATGTCACAGTGGTCGGCCAGGGCACAAATGGCATCGAAGCTGTCGCGCTCATTCAGTCGCTGCGGCCCGATCTTGTCTTTCTGGACGTCCAGATGCCAGGCCTGGACGGTTTTGCCGTCCTCAAGAAGCTCCTGGACCGCAAACTCGCCCTCCCAGAGGTCGTCTTCGCAACCGCGTACGACCAATACGCCGTACGAGCTTTCGAGGTCAACGCGGTTGACTACCTCCTGAAGCCCTTCAACGAGAAGCGTGTTCTGCAGACGCTCGAAAAAGCCCGCGTGCGCATCAACTCCCTTGCCGAGATGCCCGACGGCTTCCTTACCTCTCCCGATCAAGGGACTGACGCCAAGCTGGATGCTCTGCTCCGGCTCATGGGCCAGCAAGCAGAAGCGTCGCGTCACGCCGGGGCAGCTTCCACCTCTCGTACCGGCAGTCCGGCTGGACAGATCGGGAAACTCGTCGTGCGCGCCGGCTCTCGCCTTCTGCTGGTCGACCAGCGCGAGATCTGCTTTGCCTCCATCGAGGATGGCGCGATCAGTGTCATCACGCCGACCGTTGAAGGCCTCTCTACCTGCCGCACGCTCGAAGAACTCATGGACTTGCTCGATCCCGATGCTTTTTGGCGCGCCCACCGTTCTTTTGTCGTCAACCTACAGCACATCCGCGAGGTTGTTCCTTGGTTCAAGAGCTCGTACCAACTCCGCATGGACGACCCCAAACGTACAGAAATCCCGGTCAGCCGATCCCAAACGAAGCGCCTGCGCGAGCTTTTCAACCTCTAGCGGAACGATTTCTGCACTCTCAAGGAACGATCTTCAGCACCTGGTCCACATCTGCTGAAATCCGGGTCACGTATGCTATCACATCGCCGATACGTTCCACCTGGTTCACAATCGCTTCGAGACCATTCGCAGCCGCCTGGATCGTCGCGGTCAGCGCCTGATATGCACTGCCCTCTTCCTGCAGCACCGCCTTCAGCAGGTCACGCTGCTGATCATCCAGGTGGTTGCGTAGTGCATACACCAGTTGCCAGGTCGGCGGGTCCGAAAGAAGCTGCTCTTCGGTCAGAGCGTCATCGAGATCCGTAATAACGTTGGCCAGGAGATCGACCAGGTCGGCTTTCGTCATCCCATGTCTCCTCGGGCTCAAAACGATTGCGGCAGCGCATCAGCTTTCGCCGCGAGCGGCTGCACTTCGGTCGCGAATTCCTTTACGTCGGCCGCAATCTGCGCAACTGTTGCGCGCTGCGCTTGTGGGCCCCCTTCTCCCAGCAACACCGTCACCAACTCGTCATGAGCCTTCGTCCATGCGACAAACGCCGGCTTTGGATCGGCCTGCCGAAGCAGGTCCATTTCGCGCCGCTGTCGTTTCAAGCGGTCGCTCAACTCGAGTAAATACGCATCATCTGCCGGTGCCAGCTGAATCGCTTTGGCATATCGCGCAAACATGGTCACACCGCGGTTCTCCGCGGCCAAACGCTCGCGCGTGTAC
This sequence comes from uncultured Acidobacteriaceae bacterium, assembly GCA_964249375.1. GTDB lineage: Bacteria > Acidobacteriota > Terriglobia > Terriglobales > Acidobacteriaceae > Edaphobacter. The sequence continues at coordinate 4,812 of CAXUCK010000026.1, read as the reverse complement.
AGACGCTCGGCATCAGCGCCGATCATCACGAAAAGCGCCTTCATTGCTGGATCGTTCTTGCGCAGGTCGGCCTCGAGCTCCTTTCGGCTGTGATGCTTCTCAGTCATCTGAAGCAATTCACCCGCCGCGGTCGCTGCCGTTGCCACCACCCCGCTGAAATCCGCCGTATGCGCGCCCGGATCATCTTTCGCGATCGCTGACTCAAGATCTACCGTCAGCCCAGACAGGCTTGTCCCCGCCGTTGCGGCGCCTGCGGCAATCTGATCCGTTTTCTTATCCGTGGCTACAGCCGCGAGCGCCAGGGTATACGCCGAGAGCGCTAGGATCGCCCTGTGCCGGAAGCGCAATCCCTCCTCCGACAACACCGCACGTGCGTCGATCGACGTCCGCGAAAGCGGTTGCCGGTCAAAGGTCTGCCGATCAATGAAAGTCTCCGCCTCTACCGTGTTGGCGTGCAGGAACAACGCCTCCGCCGCACGCCCCAGTTCGTCCGATGCTTTCTGATAGCTCAGGACCGTCGTCCTGTATTTCGCCTCCGGAACACATCCCCCCAGCAGCAACAGCAGACCGACACCAGCCACCTTCGGCACCTGCAGTCCAATACCTCTTCCCCTCGAGACTCGTCCCTTCATACCTGAACCGTTCTCCAGAACTCTCGAGGCCGACCCTAACCAGCACACCTCCCGGCCTTCAGTCGTAACGCGAGAAAACCGGACTACGGCCGACGCTTGGCGTGATGATTGAAATCGAACCGGTAGATCACGGCCGCTGTCGCCATGCGGGGATAGATCGTCTGCGGCGCCGTTCCCGCAGCCGCCACGTACGTCTCCGGCAGAAGCCGGTTCGTGGCAACCACCACAGGAATGATGGTCGTCGTCGAGGGAAACGGTGTATCCCAATGCTGGGCTTGAAAGTCGCCACGTATCGCGAAATGGCGCGAAATGTCGAAATCCACTCCACCGCCAATGGAGTACACCACGGTCGTTGACGACAGATAGGTGTACGCCCCGTAGGTGAACCCGCCGTTCTGATAATCCAGTTGCCCGCGCCCGGCCAGGAAATCGACATACGGATGCCAACGGGTGTACTGCCGCTCAACGCGCAGTCCGCCCAGAACCTCCTTCTGCGCATCGATCTGCCCGTTCGCCACCGCATGCGTCGCCCGGACCTCCAACACCGGCCGAAACCGGCGGTAGGTTGGCAGTGCCAGGTCAACCCCGGCCGTAATCCCAAGATTCCGGCCGCCTTCCAGGTTCGTCCAGTTGCCGGTTCCGCCGCCAAACGCCGATAGTCCCAGCGGCTGCGTCGCTGTGAACGACGCCTGCGCTTCGGCTCCGCGCCACCCAGAGAACATCGCCAACGCCGTCAACAACCCAGCCCACTTCAGCAAACCACGCATCCGTTCATCCTACCCTCTCCAGAGTCTCCGCTCTGGCGTATCTGACGTGCCCCGAGACACCCTGTTTCATTCCGGGAAACAGAATCCCGCACATAAGCCTCACATCCCAGGTCACCCATCAGCTAAGCAATTTATCCGCCAAAGAAAGTGGAAAAAGCATCATAATCAACCAATGTGCCCTGCCGCCCGCAAAACGGAAGCGACTCACCCGGCCCCAGCAGGCGACCGACTCCAGAAACTGATTGCCCAGGCAGGTCTTGCCAGCCGCCGAGCTGCCGAACAGATGATTCTTGATGGCCGCGTCGAACTCAACGGCGACACCGTCACCGAGCTCGGAACCCGAGCGGATCTCGCCCGCGACCATGTTCGCGTTGATGGCAAGCTGCTCCACGCTCCCGAGCCGACCCGCTGGTTCCTTCTCAACAAACCCCGCGGCTACGTCACCACCCTTTCCGACCCGGAAAAACGCCCCACCGTTGCCGACCTCTTCGGCCAAAACGCGCAGAAAAAGAACACCGGCGTTCACAGCCGTCTGCCTCGCCTCTACCCCGTCGGCCGGCTGGATTATCTTTCCGAAGGCCTGCTCCTCATGACCAACGACGGTACGCTGGCCAACGCTTTGTCCAAGGCGTCCGCCGGCGTGCAGAAAACGTACCTCGTCAAAGTCTCCGGCGCTCCCTCCGGTGAAGCCATCGACCAACTCCGCCGCGGGATTATGATCGACCGCGGCCGCCTCGATGAGGTCCGTTCAGGTCGCCGCGACCGCGTCATCACCGCCCCGGCTCAGATCGAGCAGGTTCGGGGCGGAGAGAACCCTTGGTTCCAGGTCACACTGATCGAAGGCCGAAATCGCCAGCTGCGCAAGATGTTCGAAGAAATCGGCCACCATGTCGAGAAGATTCGTCGCATCGCTTACGGAGCCTTGCAGCTGGACGTAGAACCCGGTGCGTTCCGCGAGCTGACACAGGGGGAAGTCCAGGCGCTCAACCGCGCTGCAGCCGGCAAAAAGGTCGAGCGAAAACGCGCACTTCCTGAAGCCGCTCAACTCAAGAAACCCGTTCCGCCCAAGAAGAAGCGCATGAACGCCCCCCGGCGCTCCCGCTAGTCCCCGGGCGTAAGCTTGTGAGCGGCTCGCTATGCGAACTTCCTCATTCTTCGACTAACCCAGGGGAACACACCTGGCGCAGGTGCATCGTTTTGTGTGCTATCCTGTTCTTGCGCATGAAGGTTGTGCGCAAAGCATCGCAGGCAAAGACACCGTCGAGGTCGCACCTTGGATCCCCGGAAGTCTGGCCAGAGACTGCGAACGCTTATCCCACCCGAATCCCCTCGCACAAATCGCGAGGTACCGGCTGGTTGCTCTGGCTGGAAGGCCCGTCACAGGACGCAGGCCTCGCCACGCAGCAGCAGCGCTTCGGTCCCAAACGACGGCAATGCTGATCCGGATACACCGAAAGTGCTCCGCTGAGCGCTCCTGCACCACACTCCGCGCCACCTCACCACCTCGAAAAGGGAAACACACTTGAGCTCTGCAACACTCGACCTCCAGGCCACCGACGGCCTCGCCGCATCACCGCATACCGCCTCTACCGACAACCACCTCCCCAAAGCAGAAGGCGTCCAGTTTGCCGACTTCAACATCTCGGAGTCACTCAAGCAGCGCCTCACGACAAACAAGTTCTTTACCCCCACTCCCGTTCAGGCCAAGGCCATCCCGCCCGCGCTTGAAGGCAAGGATATTCTCGCCACCGCTTCTACCGGCACCGGCAAAACACTTTCCTTTCTCGTGCCCATGATCGAGCGTCTCGACGCGACGTCGAAGCCGTCCAACCGCCAGCTGCGCCAGCCCATCCGCGCCCTCATCCTGCTTCCCACCCGCGAGCTCGCCATGCAGGTGCTCGAGCACTACGCCAAGCTCGTGCCGCAGGCCAAGCACGACTCCGTCCTCGTCTGTGGCGGCCTCTCAGAGAACGGTCAGCTCGATCAGCTCGACCGCGGTCCGCGCCTTGTCGTTGCCACCCCCGGCCGTCTCGAAGACTTCCTTCGCCGCCGCGAGATCGACATCAAGCAGGTCGACATGCTCGTCCTCGACGAAGTTGATCGCATGCTCGACATGGGCTTCCTCCCCGCAATCCGGCGCATCGTCGGCGCTCTCCCCAAGGCGCGCCAGACCATGTGCTACTCCGCCACGCTGGACGCCAACATCTCCGAAATCGTCAAGGACTACGTCAAGAACCCCGTCCGCATCGAGATTGGTTCAACCTCCAAGCCGTCCGACCGCGTCGAGCTCGTTGCCTATACGGTCATGCAGGACCAGAAACTCGCCCAACTCGACAAGATGCTCAAGGAAGAGCAAGGCACCTACCTCGTCTTCTCCCGCACCAAGCACGGTGCAGACCGCATCTGCAAGAAACTCGAGCGCCTCGGCCACGACGCCACGGTGATCCACGGCGACCGCTCGCAGTCCCAGCGCACGGCCGCCCTCAAAAGCTTCACCAGCGGCAAGCACCGCATCCTCGTCGCCACCGACGTTGCCGCCCGCGGCATCGACGTTAAAGACATCGCTCATGTCGTCAATTACGACCTGCCCAATGCTTCCGACGACTTCGTCCACCGCATTGGCCGCACCGGCCGCGCCGGCGCTAAGGGCGTCGCGACGACTTTCGTCATGCCGCAGGAGCGCTCCGACGCTCGCAAGCTGGAACGCGAGCTCAAGATCAAGTTCGATTGGCGCGAAGCAGACAAAAATCTCGAGAAGGAAGAGCGGAACAAGCCGGTCGATCTGAACCACGCCACCTCCAATGGCGACCTCTCCGGCCTGCTTGCCCTTGAAACCCGCTCCTGGAAGCAGGGCGATGATTCAAGCTCCTCCTCGCCATCCGGCAACGCCGGCCGGCCCGCCTTCCGTCCCGGCCGTGGAGCTCACGGCCGAGGTCCTGCGGGTCCGAACAGCGGTGGTCGTAGCCGCTCGAACAGCGGATCCGGCGGGCACGCAGGCCGCAACTCCACCCACCCCCGCGGAGGCAACTCCGGGATGCGTCCCACCGCCGGCAACCGCGGCCGCTAAACCAATCCACCCGCCCCCTCACCTCCACAGGTGAGGGGGCTTTTGCGTGTCGAGCTTTCTCGCGCAACATCCCGCAAAAATATCCTGAAGAACATCTCGCGTGCGTTGCGTTGATTGCATCAAAACGCAACATGATCATCGCGCTTATCATCCTCATCCTGCTCTTCGGCTTCGGCGGATTCCGCATGGGTCCCGGCGTCGGCTACTACGGCGGCGGTGGCATCTCGCTCGTCCTGCTGATCGTTCTCATCCTCCTTCTCATGAAGGTCATCTAGCCTCACCCGGGCCCGGCACGCCGAGGTCGCAGGTCGCCCCAGACCTCCCTCGGCCACCGCCTTCCCACCTT
>CAXUCK010000025.1:4028-18132 GCA_964249375.1 uncultured Acidobacteriaceae bacterium | reverse complement strand
CTCCTTCCAGCCGGAGCTCTGCTCAATGCTGCGGGCAATATGTTGCTCGAGCGCAGGCAGTGCGGCCATCGTTTGATCGGCGAGCGAACCCTCGCAAATCGCGGCCTGCTCAGCAACGAGCAGCAGCGCGAGCACGGTGCCGGTGTAGGTCTGCACAGCGATAAGCTGGTCGGGGAGCGAATGTGTATGCAGCGTGTGCTGCGCTACCAACGTGAGCGGCGAGCCGGGAATGTTCGTCACGGCGACCAGTGGCACGCCCGCTTCTTTCAGCTTGCGGGCAAGCTCGAGTGTTTCGATCGACCCGCCAGAACGCGAAATGAGCAGCGCCACGTCTCCACCCCGCCACGATCCTTCCCCGAAGTGGAGCAGCTCCGACGCCTCCGAGAAGAGCACCCGATAGCCTTGTGCCTCGATCGTCTGCGCCGCCGGCAGCGCTGCAAAGAACGACGCGCCCATGCCGGAGATGACAACACGCCCGGAGCAGCGGCGCAGTTCCTGACCGATCGCCTCGAGCGCCCGGCGGCCGTCGCTGGCGTGAAACGCGAGCAAACCACGCAACGAATCCGGTTGGCCGAGAATGTTGTCGAGCATCGGTGCCTGTGTCATGCGGATCTCCGCGTAAGCCATTCATTGATCGGCAACGTTTCTGTAGGGGCGAAGGGAAAGGAAACGCGGCGGCCAAGGCCAGCCGAGGCGTATGCCGCGTAGACCGCCTCGAGCACAATGCGGCCATCTTCCCCCGTGGTCTGACAGGTTTCGAGGCCGCGCACGCACCGGGCAAAATGCTGCATCTCCTGCGGAAAACCGTAATTCCATGCCTCCTCGAACACAGGGTAGAGCCAGCCGGTGGTGGTGGGCGCTTTTTCTACGGCGTAGCCCACGCCGTATTCGCTATACGTCGGCAAAGCGTTGCCCATGTGCAGATTCGCGATCGTCAGACCACCTTCGCCGTAGATCTCGATGCGGTCGTCCATGCCACCGCGCCGCGCCCAGCTGTTTTCGATAACCGCAAAGCTCCCGCCTTCAAACTCAACAACAGTCACGGCCTCGTCATCGGCCCTGGTCTTCTCCGCATGAACGTAGGTGCCAAGGTGCGCGGTGACGCTCTTGAACTTCGGCTTGTTCAGAAACCAGTGTGCGAACGCGATGCCATGACATCCAAGGTCCAGCAAAGCTCCGCCGCCTGAACGTTCGATGTCCCAGAACCACTCGCTGTGCGGGCCAAAATGCTTTTCGCTCTGCTTCACAAGGTGCACCTTGCCGAAGGCGCCGGTATCGGCCATCTGTTTTGCCTTGAGATACTTTGGCGTGAACAGCAACTCCTCGGCGTACATCAGCAGAACACCGGCGCTCCGGCAGGCCTCGATCATGGAATCAGCCTCGGACAGCGAGACACACAGCGGCTTTTCGCAAATGACATGTTTCCCAGAGGCGGCCGAAGCGAGCGTCATTTCGCAATGCAGCGAGTTGGGCGCTGTAATCACGACAGCTTCAATCTCGGGCAGCTTCAGCAACTCTTGATAGTCGGCAAAGTGGCGCGCAACGCCGTGCCGCTCGGCAAGGGCAGCGGCGTTGCCGGGTGTGGGCGAAGCAACCGCGCCGACCACCATCTCCGACGGAATCATGGCGATGGAGCTGGCGTGGCATTCTGCCTGGAACTGCGATCCGATCAGGCCAACGGTAACGGGTTTCATCCTGCTTGACTCCGGTCGCGCACTTGGGGCGCGGGTTGAACAACGTTAAGAGTGGGCCGCATGCTCGCCCGTGGCGAGAGTTGACCGCTCGAGGCGCGCGCAATAAAGTTTGTGGCGACGCAGGCCTCCGCTCCCCGGCGCAACGTGGGACCTGTCATGGCTTCGAGCAGGCGGAAGGCCTCGTGTCCCATGGCGTCACGTGGAATCCGTACCGTGCTGAGCGCGGGATGGCTGTAGCTGGCCATGGCAATGTCGTCCGAGCCGATAATGGAAAGCTCGTCGGGAACCCGCACACCGAGGTGGCTCGCGGCACCCAGCGCACCAATCGCGCACAGATCGTTGCCGCACAGGATGGCGGTGGGTGGCCGTTTACCCGCGAGCAGCGCGATGGCCGCCCGCGCGCCCTCTTCGGGCTGCGCCTGAGTCGCCTCTACGGACGCCACAAGCGTCATGCCGTATTCCGCGATCGAACTTTCCAGCGCCTCCGCGTACCGGCAGGCAGAAACGATGCGGGACGGCCCGCGCAGGATCGCGACCCGGCGATGCCCGTTGACGTAAAGGTGATCGACTGCCTCTGCGACGCCGGTGCGGTAGTCGATCGACAGGCTCGATCGGCCGCGACCCGTCTTGACAGCGTCAAGCACGACCACCGGAATGCCGGCCTGAGTCAACGTGTCAATGAGCCGGCCGTCAATCTGCGAGGTCATCACGGCCACACCGCGCACCCGGCTCTCGATCATCCGGCGAACAGCAGCTTCCGCTTTGCCCTGTTCGTAGTTCGTCATGCCCAGCAGCAGTTCCAGCCCCGCCGAAGCGCACGCACGGTCGAAGCTCTTCACCAGCGGCGGCAGAAACGGGTTCTCGATATCCGAAAGAATGAGGCCGACAATATCGCTTTGCCCGCGCACCAGCAGTCGCGCGGATGTGTTCTTGTAGTAGCGCAATTCCTTGATCGCTTTGAGCACACGGCGGCGAGTCTCCGGAGCAATCTCCCGCGTCTCGTTCATCACGTGCGACACCGTCGTGACTGAAACCCCGGCACGTTTCGCCACGTCGACCATCAGTACCGGCATACGCTGTCCTTCCCTGGCCCGCTTCAACGCGGGCTTCAACGCAAACGTTTTTCTTTGGCACTATAGACCAGATTTCGTGTTGACACACTTCTCTCCGTATGTGAAAGTTCTGTGCAAGCTGCGCGGCTTCGTTTCTGGCAAACGTTTGCGCTGGCCTTTCCGGCCCGGTGCGTCGCAGCTGTCGCTGATCGAGGAGATGCCCCCCATGCGGAACGTCCTTGCACTTCCAGCTTCTTTTCTGCTTCTGCTGCTGCCCTGCTCGGTCGCGTGGTCGCAGCAGGAGGGCTCGATCAACGGAACGGTCATGGACCCGTCGGGCAGCGTCGTGGCCGGGGCGCATGTCACGGTCACCAACGAGGCAACGCACACCGCGCAGGAGAGCACCACCAACGCCTCCGGCGACTACACAGTGCCCGGCCTGCTCGCCGGGCAGTACACCGTTGAGGTCCAGGCGTCCGGTTTCGGCACGTTCGCTGCGTCGGGCGTTGTGTTGCGCGTCGCACAAAAGCAGCGCCTCGATGCCAAGCTCACCGTCGGACAGCAGAAAACACAGGTCGACGTGTCGGCCGATTCTTCGAGCTCGCTCGAAACAGAATCGTCCGAGGTGGCCGGCGTCATCACCGGCAAGCAGATCACGCAGCTGGTATTGAACGGCCGGAACTTCACCCAGCTGATCACCCTCACCCCAGGCGTCAGCAATCAGACCGGGCAGGACGAAGGCGTCGTGGGTGTTGCCGGCAACGCTTCCTACAGCGTCAACGGCGGCCGGACGGAGTACAACAACTGGGAGGTGGATGGCGGCGAAAATCTTGATAACGGCAGCAACGTCGCGATCAACACTTACCCGAACATCGACGCGATCGCCGAGACCAAGGTGCTGACCTCAAACTACGGCGCGCAGTACGGCCGCAACGCCTCCGGCACCATCGAGGTCACGACGAAGAGCGGAACCACCCAGCTTCACGGCGACGTTTTCGAATTCCTCCGCAACGACTACTTCAACGCTCGGAATTATTTCGCGCCTTCGGTCCCAGAATACAAAAAGCACGACTTCGGATTTACGCTGGGTGGCCCCGTCTCCATTCCACATCTGTATGGAACAGGAAACAAGAAGACCTTCTTCTTTTATTCCGAGGAGTGGCGCCGGGAAACAGTGCCCGGCACGGCCTTCAATCAGCCCGTGCCCTCGAACGCGGAACGTACTGGAAACTTTTCAGACGTGTGCCCTGCTGCAGGCGCCGCGGTGGATACCGCGACCTACCCCGACTGCCCCGTCGATCGGTCGACCGGTGCGTACTACCCAGGGGATCAGGTGCCCGTCGATCCAAACGCGAACATTCTCCTTAGCCTGCTTCCCGCGCCCAACTTCTACGTCAACGGAGCTCCCTATTTCCAGGCATCCCCCGCGCAGTTCACGCACGATCGCGAAGAACTCTTCCGCATCGATCATTATTTTAACGACAAGTGGCACGTGTTTTATCGCTATATCCATGACGACTGGGGTACGACAACAGCCACCCCCAACTACGCTGCCGGCAGCTTTCCTACCGTCGGAACCGTCTTCAACGGTCCCGGTGTGAGCATGGTGGCAAACCTCACCACCACGCTTTCGCCAACGCTGGTCAATGAGTTTGTCGCCAGTTACACGACCAACCACATCAGTCTGACCCCAACAGCCGGCGCGCGCGGGAGCTTCTCAGGCAACGGCTTATACAATAACGGATTCAACAATCTGCTGCCGAATATCAATATCGCGAATGGAGACATCTACGGCGGCGGATTCGTCCTAGGCACAGGATATAACTTCTGGCATAATTCCGACCCGACTTACACTTACCGCGATCAGCTGACTAAAACGGAGGGAAAGCACACCTTCTACTTCGGTGCGTCGATGATTTTTGCCCAGAAGAACGAGCCGCCGCTCAGTAACCTGCAAGGCACGTACACCTTCGACCAGACTTCCCCCGTCTCAACTGGTAACGCGTTTGCCGATTTCCTGGTCGGCCTTCCGGCTAACTTCCAGCAGACAAGTGCGCAGCCGCGCTACTACAACCGCTACAAGATTGTTGAGCCATATTTCCAGGACGACTGGCATGCGAGCGACCGGCTGACACTGAATGCCGGTTTGCGCGTGAGTCTCTTTGGCACTTACCACGACATCAGTAGGCAGTCGGGTAACTTCAATCCCGCGGCATGGGTCGCCAGCAGCGCGCCCGCGATCGACACCGATAGCAGCGTTACCGGCCAGCAGGGTGCGATCATTCCAGGTTCGGGCAATGAGTTCAACGGCATTCAGGTGTGCAACGGAACCGCTGGCGTCCCCACCAGCTGCATGAAGGGACACCTGGTCAATTGGGCGCCCCGCCTGGGATTCGCGTACAACGTTTTCGGCAACGGAAAAGCCGTTATTCGGGGCGGCTATGGCGTGTTTTGGGAGCACACCAACGGAAACGAATCCAACACCAACCAGCTGGAAGGCACGGCGCCGCTGGTCCAGACGGCAACCAAGTATGCCAGCGCCGGGAGTCCATTCAGCTATACGAGCTCGGGTGGCGGCGGACTGCAATTTCCGCAGTACTTCATCTCCATCCCGTCCCAGGCAGTCTGGCCCTATGTGCAGCAGTACAACCTCGCGGTGGAAGGGCAACTACCCGCGCAGTTTGCCCTTGGCGTAAGTTATGTCGGCAGCGTAGGCACGCATCTTTCGCTTCGCCGCGAGCTCAACCAGCTACAACCCCTGGCGCAAACACCCTACGCCCCCGGGCAAGCAATCTCCCAAAATGACTGCAATACCGGAACCATCAACGGCGTGGCGCCTACCGGCGATCTGTTAGCGCACCTCAGTGTCGCTTGCGGTAACGATCCCAACCCCTACCGGCCGTTTCTCGGCGCTGGCAGCATCAATCGCTATGAAGATACGGCCCACTCCAACTACAACGGCGTGCAGGTCTCGCTGCGGCGCTACTTCGGTCATCTCAATGGAAGCTTGGCCTATACCTACAGCCACTCCCTGGACAACGCGTCCGATGGCAGCAGCAACTCGGAGCTTCCCAACTCGTACAACAAAACCATGAGCTACGCGAGCTCAAACTTTGACCAGCGGCACCTGCTCGAGATCAGTATCGTGTACGACCTGCCCAGCTTCCGCAACCGTGCTCTGCAGTCAACGGTCGGTGGCTGGCAGATCTCGGATCTGACCTCCTTCCAGACCGGAACGCCCTTCAGCGTCATCAACAACCTCTACAGCGATAACGCTGGCGTCGCAAATGGCATCAGCACTTCGATCACCAGTTATGGCGGGTCAGCCGCGCAATCCTATCCTGACATCGTCGGCGACATCCATGCGAAACCCTCAACCAGTATGGCTGCCAATGCACAAGGCCCGCGGCTGTATAACGCCGCAGCGTTTGCCGCGCCGACCGGCCTGACCTTCGGAACCGCCGGCCGCAATATCCTGACGCTCCCGCGCCGCACCAACTTCGATATGGGCCTCTTCAAGCAGTTTCCCGTACGGGAATCCATGCACTTCGAGTTGCGCGGAGAGGCCTTCAACGCGTTCAATCACACCCAGTGGAGCGCAATCAACAATCAGGCATCCAGCTACGTCGGTGCGAGCAATCCTTCATCCTTCTTAACCGCTACGGCCGCCCATAACGCGCGCATCCTGCAGATCGCCGCCAAGTTTGTCTTCTAGGATAGGTTCATGTTTCGTCTCTCCGTCGCAATCATTTTCGGCATTGCCATGGCACCTGCGCTTCCGCTTCAGGCCCAGGCAACGCACGCCAGCAAACATGCGGTGGGCGACCCGGCTGCGGGCGAGACCACCTTTCAGCGGCGCTGCGCGATGTGCCACTCCCTTACCCCGGAGGTAAAGATCGTGGGCCCCAGTCTCTACTCCGAAATGCGCGGACCGCACGCGCACACGGCGGCGTATGTCCGAGAAACAATCGTGAATGGTAAAGGCCTCATGCCGCCAATGGGGAAGCAGCTGACGGATGAGGAAATCGCTGACGTGCTGGCCTATCTGCGCAAGCAGTAACCCACGACGCCACACAGATACGGGCAAGAGAAAGAGGCAGTATGGCAGTGACAACACGGCGGGAAGTTCTTCGGGATCTTGGCTTCACCACGGCAGCCCTGTCCTTGCCGGCTCGGGCGTTTGCCGCTCCTCGTGCGCGTGCCAGCGACAAGCTGACCGTCGCCTGCATCGGCGTCGGTGCGCAGGGGCTGCGCGTCTTGCTGGATCTGCTGCGGCTGGACGCAGTTCAGGTAGTGGCGGTTTGCGACGTGAACCGCGGGAGCAGCGACTACCTCGAGTGGGGCACGGACGAGTTGCGCGGCAAGGTACGCAAGGTGCTCGGCGATCCGAATTACGGCGCGAACTGGACAGGACCGATGGCCGGTCGCGAGGTCGCGCAGCACATCGCAAACGCCTTCTACGCCAAGGAAAAGCGGCAGGCCAGCTACTCCGGTTGCGCCATGTACGAGGACTACCGCGAGCTGCTCGCGAAAGAGAAAGACCTCGATGCCGTCGCGATCAGCACACCCGATCACTGGCACGCCCTTATCGCGATCGCAGCCATGCGCTCGGGCAAGCATGTCTACAGCCAGAAGCCGATGGCCCACACCTTGTGGGAAGCTCGCGAAATGGAGCGCGTCGCGAAAGAGACAAACCGGGCCACGCAGGTGTCCATCTTCAACTCCAACACGCTGGCCTCCCGGCAGGTGCACGATCTGCTGCGTTCCGGGGTCATTGGCGACGTGCATTCAGTCGACATCTGGACTCGCCGTGCCTCTGCGTTCTGGAAGCAGGGCTTGCCCACACCGACCGTCGCCGATCCAGTACCGGACGGACTCAACTGGGATCTGTGGCTGGGACCCGCGGCAAAGCGTCCCTATAACAGGATCTACCTGCCCTTCGTTTGGCGCGCCTGGTACGACTTCCCGGACCTCATCGAATCAAGCACCACCGAGCTCTTCCCAGAGAGCTATCCCGTCGCTTCGGCAGTTCGCTTCCGCTATCCCAAGCGCGGCACCCGAGGCGAAGTCACGCTGAACTGGTTTGACGGCGGCATCAAGCCAGGACGTCCATCGGAGCTGCCCATCGACGCGCCCATGAGTGTCGACGGCGAGGGCGTGATCTACACCGGCGATAAGGGCAAGCTGCTGACTGCCTTCATGGGCCAGCAGGCCCGCCTGCTGACACCCGACGGGAAAGTGTCTCTTGCCGTGCCAGCCGTCACCGCGAAAGAGGATCCGTACGAGCCGAGCCGGCCGGAGTGGGGCGGCACCGCCACCTCGGCCGACAGCGGCCACTATCTCGAGTGGGTCGCGGCCTGCCGCGGCGGAAAGCCCGCACTCGCAAACTACGTGTACGAGCGGCCGATCGTCGAAGGTCTCATGCTGGGGTGCATCTCGGTCCGCACCGGCGAAACGATCGAGTGGGACCAGGCGAACGCCCGCATGACGCGTGGCTCAGCGCAGGCACAGGCGCTGATCAAGCCGGAGTTCCGCGCTCCCTTTACGCTCTAGGCTCTTCGTTGCAGCAAGCCCGCTTGCGAACTTTGTCGCAGAGTGCGACCCTTGACCTCGCTCCATATCCTCGCGCGTGAAGGAAGTGCTCACGAAATGCTCTCTTGGTTTGCTGGACGGCGCAGCGTGCGTCGGTGCTGCATGGCGATGATGCCGTTGATGCTCGCGTCCTCAACTTTGGCTGGCCAAACCGTGCCGCCAGCCCTGATGCCGCTGCCCGCGCACCTGGAGCAGCATGCCGGACAGATGATGGTGGACGACAGCTTCGACGCAAAGATCGAGGGCTTCTCCGAGCCACGTTTGGAACGGGCGCGGTTACGTTTTCTCGATCGCGTCAAGCAGCTGACAGGATCGCCGTTGCTGAGCGCGGCTCCGGGCAATCACGCCGTGCTGGTCATCCGCGCCGCAGGCCCGAGCAAACCGGTCCAGGAGCTCGGCGAGGATGAATCCTACAAGCTCGATGTATCGGGGGAGCAAGCCACAATCACCGCGCCCAACCCGCTCGGCGCACTCCACGGGCTGCAGACATTCCTTCAGTTGCTCCACGCCACACCGCAGGGCATGGCTGTGCCCGCCGTGACCATCGACGATCAGCCGCGCTTCGCCTGGCGCGGCCTCATGCTCGACACGGGCCGCCACTTCATGCCGCTTCCGGAAGTGATGCGGACAATCGACGGTCTGGAAACCGTAAAGATGAACGTCTTCCACTGGCACCTGAGTGAAGACCAGGGCTTCCGCATCGAGAGCAAGCGCTTCCCTCTGCTCGCCGCCAAAGGCTCGGATGGGCTCTTCTACACCCAGGAGCAGGTGCGCGAAACCATCAGCTACGCCCGCGATCGCGGCATACGTGTCATCCCGGAATTCGACATGCCAGGCCACACTACCGCGTGGTTCGTCGGCTACCCGCAGCTTGCTTCCGCTCCGGGACCCTATCAGATCGAGCGGCGGTGGGGCGTCTTCGATCCTGCGATGGACCCCAGCCGCGAAGAGACTTACGAGTTCCTGGACGAGTTTCTCGGCGAAATGACCGCCCTGTTTCCCGACGCATATTTCCACGTCGGCGGAGACGAGTGCAACGGCAAACAATGGGACGCGAACCCGCGCATCCAGGAATTTATGCGGTCGCACTCACTCAAAGACGACGGCGCATTGCAGGCCTATTTCACGCGTCGCGTGCAGCAACTGGTGTCCAAGCACGGCAAGCAGATGGTCGGGTGGGATGAGGTGCTGCAACCGGACACCCCGCACGATGTCGTCATCCAGTCGTGGCGCGGGCCGGAGTCGCTGGCCGAGGCGGCGCGTCGCGGCTACCGCGGTCTGCTCTCTTCCGGCTACTACATCGACCTCAACCAGCCCGCGAGCGAGCACTACCTCGCGGATCCAATGAACGCGGCCGGCGGTGGCGGTGAGAAAGGCAGCGCGAAGCCGCTGACGCCGGAGCAGGAGCGAAATATCCTGGGTGGTGAAGCCACCATGTGGAGCGAGTTCATCTCGCCCGAAATCCTCGACAACCGTGTGTGGCCGCGTACCGCTGCCATCGCGGAGCGTCTCTGGTCACCGCGATCCACACGCGATGTCCCGTCCATGTACGGTCGGCTTGCGCTGGTCTCCCGAGAGCTCGAGCTGATTGGCATCAGGAACGGCGGCACCCGCACTGACATGCTGACCCGCATGAGCGGACAAGCCGACCCGAAGGCGCTCGAGGTGCTGGCCTCCGCAGTCCAGCCGCCGCGCGATTACACCCGCGAAAGCCTGCGACTCTATACGCAGTTCTCCCCGCTGAACCACATGGCCGACGCTGTACCCGCCGAAAGCAATGAGGCGCGCAAATTCAACGAGATCTGCGGCCATATCCAGGCGGGCACAGTAAACGCTTCGGAGCGCGCATGGGTGCATCAGCAGCTTGAACTGTGGGCGGCGAACGACGCTGCCCTGGCGCCGCGGCTCGGTGACTCTGATCTCACAGCCGAGCTGGCCGCCACCTCACGCAATGTCTCGCGCACCGCAGCAATCGGCCTGGCCGCGCTCGACAGGCAGGGGCCGCCCAGCGCGCAGGCGATGCAGGAGCAAACCGCTGAGCTGAAGACATTGGACAAGCTCGATCCCGCGTCACTGCGCAACATGATCGTTCCCGGTGTGCTTCTGCTGGTCGGCAGCCGGTAATTCCGAACGACTTAAGCCTTCGCCACCGGCCAGCGCCAGTTCGTGATCTCTGGCTTGTCGATGCCTTCGGTGTAGGCGTAATTGATGCTTTCGATGATCTGCCCTTTGAGCCATTCCTTCACATGCGCTCCCGGACCCTGCAGACGCGGCACGCGATCGATCACGTCGATGGCAAGATCAAACCGATCCACCTGGTTGCGAATCGCAAGCTCCAGGGGCGTGTTGATGTTCCCCCTCTCCTTGTACCCTCGAACGTGGATATTGTGGTGGTTCGCGCGGCGGTACGTAAATTTATGAATGAGCCACGGATACCCATGGAAGTTAAAGATCACCGGCTTGTCGCGCGTAAAGAGCGAATCGAAGTCTCGGTCCGAAAGCCCGTGAGCATGTTCGGTGTCTGGGCTCAACTTATACAGATCCACGACATTCACGAAACGCAGCTTGAGGTCAGGGAAGTGCTCCCGCAGGATCGCGACCGCGGCCAGCGCTTCCATCGTAATCACGTCGCCGGCGCAAGCCATCACCACATCGGGCTCTGCGCCCGCATCGGTCGAGGCCCAGTCCCATATGCCGATGCCCTTTGTGCAGTGCGTGATGGCCTGGTCCATTGTCAGGTAGTTAAGATGGTTCTGCTTGTCTGAAACAATGACGTTGACATAGTCCTTGCTTCGGAGGCAGTGGTCCGCGACCGAAAGCAAACAGTTCGCGTCAGGCGGCAAATAGATGCGCGCGATCTCGGCGCTTTTGTTACTCACCACGTCCAGAAATCCGGGGTCCTCGTGCGAGAAGCCGTTGTGATCCTGCCGCCACACCAGCGACGAGATCAGGATGTTCAGCGAAGAGATCGGCGCCCGCCAGTCAAGCTCGTTCTTCGATTTCTCCAGCCATTTCGCATGCTGGTTGTACATCGAGTCGATGATGTGCGCGAAGGCCTCGTAGGTGTTCAGCAGACCGTGTCGACCCGTCAGCAGGTAGCCTTCGAACCAGCCTTCCAGGTTGTGCTCGCTCAGCATCTCCATCACGCGGCCGTCCGGCGCAATATCCGTCCCATCGGCATCCTCGGGTTTGATCAGGGCAAGCCACGTCTTGTACGTCGCTTCATACACGTCCTGCAGCCGGTTCGACGCGTTCTCGTCGGGGCTGAACATGCGGAAGTTCGTCATGTTCTGGCGCATCACGTCGCGCAGAAACTTGCCAAGATTCTCCGTCGGCGAGGTCTCGGTCGCACCGGGCTGTTCCACCGGAACCGCATAGTCGCGGAAGTCCGGCATGCGGAGCGGTTTGCGAAGCTTGCCCCCATTCGCGTGCGGGTTGGCGCTCATGCGACGCTCCCCCTTCGGCGGCAAATCGCGCAGCTCCGGGATCAGTGTTCCGTTCTCATCCCAAAGCTCCTCGGGCCGATAGCTGCGCAGCCATCCCTCCACAATCTTCAGGTGCTCCGCGTTCGTCTTTACATCCAGCACCGGCACCTGGTGCGCGCGCCAGAAGTCCTCCACCTTGTGCCCGTCAACTTCCTTCGGCCCGGTCCAGCCCTTGGGCGTGCGCAGCAGAATCATCGGCCATCGCGGGCGTTCCGCCTTCCCCGTACGCCGCGCCGCCGCCTGGATCGCGCGAATCTCCTCGATGCAGCGATCCACCGCAGCGGCCATCTGCTGATGCACGTCCTCCGGATCGCAGCCTTCCACCTGGTGCGGCGTCCAGCCGTACCCGCGCATTAGCGAGTCAAGCTCTTCGTGCGATATGCGCGAGAGCACCGTCGGGTTCGCGATTTTGTAACCATTCAGGTGCAAAATCGGAAGCACCGCTCCATCACGAATCGGATTCAGGAACTTGTTCGAGTGCCACGATCCCGCAAGCGGCCCTGTCTCCGACTCACCGTCGCCCACCACCACGCTCACAATCAGGTCGGGGTTGTCGAACGCCGCGCCAAATGCATGCGAAATGCTGTACCCAAGTTCACCACCCTCATGGATCGAGCCCGGAACCTCCGGCGTGCAATGGCTGCCCAACTGCCCGGGAAACGAGAACGCACGAAACAGCTTCAGCAACCCCGTTTCGTCGTAGCTTTTTTCCGGGTAGATCTCCGAATACGTCCCTTCGAGGTAGCAGTTCGAAATCACCGCCGGAGCCCCGTGTCCCGGCCCGGAGATGTAGATCATATTCAGGTCATACTTCCGAATCGCCCGGTTCAGATGCACCCACGTGAGCGTCTGCCCGGGATCCGTTCCCCAGTGTCCCAACAGGCGATTCTTGAAGTGCTCCGGCTTCAGCGGCTCGCGCAGCAGGGGGTTGGCCCGCAGGTAAATCATCGAGCCGCACATGTAGTTGCAGGCTCGCCAGTACGCGTCGATCCGCCGAAGCTCGTCCTGCGACAGCACCGTTGAACCG
Source organism: uncultured Acidobacteriaceae bacterium (assembly GCA_964249375.1). Classification (GTDB taxonomy): domain Bacteria; phylum Acidobacteriota; class Terriglobia; order Terriglobales; family Acidobacteriaceae; genus Edaphobacter. Next base: position 5,282 of record CAXUCK010000025.1, on the reverse strand, counting down.
GCAGCCTGGGAGGTCGAAGAGGAAGCAGCCATAGAAAGTCTCCTGCAGTTTGATTCTGAGAGGACACGTCCGGGGAGACGTATCATTAGGTGCTCCTAGCATCGCACGCCGCAGGTCAGGAGGTCGTGACAAGGAAACGCGGCGCACCACAAGAAATGAGAAAGCACGGTGCCTGAAACACTCATTCTCGTCGTCAACACCGGCTCCTCCTCGCTCAAGCTCGGGCTCCACCAGAGTCGAGACGGCAAGGAAGCTCTCGTCCTGGACGGCGAAGCCGACCGTATCGGACAGGCGGACAGCACGCTGACGCTGCGCGACGCAGCAGGCAAAACTCTGCGCTCAGAAAAGCTCGCACAGTCCACGGAAGAGAGCGCTCTCGCGCAGGCGGTTCGATGGCTGGCCGAGCTCGGCCAACCGACGCCGGCCGCAATTGGCCACCGTGTCGTGCATGGTGGACCACGCCTCACCGAGCACCAGCGCATTACCCCGGAGGTCATGCGCGAGCTCGACGCTTCAGTCCACTTCGCGCCGCTGCATCTTCCGCTCGCGATCAGCCTCATCGGGGCGGCGCGGAGCGCGTATCCCAGCGTTCCGGAGTTTGCCTGCTTCGACACCGCTTTCCATCGCACATTGCCCGAAACCGCCACTCGTATGCCGCTGCCCGCGACCTTCTTCGAACAGGGAGTTCGGCGTTACGGCTTCCACGGTCTCTCGTATGAGTCCATCGTGCGCCAACTCGGACGCGACCTGCCGAAGCGAACAGTCATCGCGCATCTTGGCAGCGGCTCTAGTCTCGCCGCTGTTGAGGACGGCCGCTCCGTCGACACCAGCATGGGCCTTACACCGACCGGCGGCATTCCGATGGCGACGCGCACTGGCGATCTCGATCCCGGCGTGTTGCTGTACCTTCTACGCACTGGCCTGACCACGGACGCCAAGTACGACGACAAACTCGACGCGCTCGAAGCCCTGCTCAACCAGCAGTCTGGGTTGCTCGCCCTTTCTGGTGGCGAACGCGATATGCGTGCCCTCGAACAGGCCGCGAACGCGGGCGACCCGCGGGCGCAGCTCGCCATCGCCGACTTCACGATCGCCGTCGCCAAGTATGTTGCAGGCTACGCGACCGTGCTTGGCGGCCTCGACCTGCTTGTCTTCACCGGAGGTATCGGCGAGCACAGCGCGCGCGTCCGCGAGGAGGTTTGCCGCCGGCTCGGCTGCCTCGGTGTGGCGATCGACAACACCGCAAACGAAAAC
>CAXUCK010000025.1:0-4018 GCA_964249375.1 uncultured Acidobacteriaceae bacterium | reverse complement strand
CGCGAACCGAGACAATGCGCCGCTGCTCTCGACGGCCGCCAGCGCAGTCGCTGTGCGTGTTCTGCCCAGCGAAGAGGACCAGCAGATCGCGCTTCACTGCCGCGACCTGCTGCGCGCGTCTGCCAGTTCCGCATGATGGGCTCGCCTGACACGATCGTCGCCATTGCGACACCGCCTGGCCGCGGCGGCATCGGCGTCGTCCGGCTTTCCGGTCCTCTCGCGCGCAGCATCGTCGAGCCGATTCTGCGGCTCACGGCTCCGCTTGCGCCGGGCCGCGCGCGCTTCGCCCATCTGCTGGACCCGACGGCGCTCGCCGGTCCCGTTTCGCCGCCGGTGCTCGACCAGGCGGTTGTGACCTTCTTTGCCGCACCGAACTCGTACACTTCGGACGACGTCGTCGAGATCTCCCTGCACGGTGCGCCTGTGCTGCTGGAAGCGGTGCTGCGACACGCGATCACCAGCGGCGGTCGGCTGGCCGCGCCGGGCGAGTTTACCCAGCGCGCGTACCTTTCCGGCCGGCTCGACCTCACGGCGGCCGAGGCGGTGCGCGACCTCATCGACGCCTCCACGCTGCACCAGGCGCGTGTGGCTGCGGCGCAGCTGGGCGGATCGGTCAGTCGCGCCGTTGCCGGGCCGAAGGCCGATCTGGTCGCGTTGATCGCTACGCTCGAAGCGGGGATCGACTTTGCCGAGGACGACATCGAGACGCTGCCCGCGGACGCTGTGCTCGCGGCGACGGAGCGTGTTGCGGAGCCACTGCGCGCGCTCGCCAGCGGCTTCGCCTACGGGCGCGTCCTGCGCGAGGGCGTCACGGTCGCGTTGGCTGGGCAGCCAAATGCCGGCAAGAGCTCGCTGTTCAACCGGCTGCTTGGCCGTGAGCGTGCCATCGTGACAGCGCAGCCAGGAACCACGCGCGACCTGATCGCGGAGCAGTTCCGCTTCGGCGTTGTGCCAGTCGAGCTGGTCGATACGGCTGGCCTGCGAGAGCTTGCAGCCGACAGCACACATGAGGCGGAGCGCGCCGGGATCGCACGGACTCGAAGCACGCTGGCCGAAGCGCACCACGTTCTGCTGGTGGTGGATGCGGCGACGCTCGACCCACAACAGCCAGTGCTTTCTGCCTCGGATCGCGAGACGCTGGCGTCGCTCCAGGGCCGCGGCGTGACCACTGTCTTCACCAAGGCGGACCTGCTCGACGCGGCGGCGCGGATGGCGATCGGCGCGGCGTTTCCGGACGCGCTGGTGGTCTCGAACACAACGAGCGAAGGCTTCGATCAGCTGCGCGACACGCTCGAACGCTCGCTTGGGCTGGAGCCACCGACCGGCGACACAGCGCTGATCACCAGTCTGCGCCAGCAGGCGGCGATCGAGCGGGCGCTGGCGCACCTGGAGACTGCCCGAGAAGGTGCGCAGGCGGGAGCACCGCACGAGATCCTGCTGCTGGATCTCCACGGGACGCTGGCGGCGCTGGACGAGCTGACCGGGACGACGACCGCCGAAGCCATTCTGCAGCAGATCTTCTCGACCTTCTGCATCGGCAAGTGAGGGGTGTGAGCCGGGCGATGCCCTCCCCTCCCCCCGGCTTGAGGTGCTTTGGGCGGAAACTCTTCCGAATGTTGGGGTTACGGGAGGTTTGTTGCCGCAACATCTTGATTCCAGATAACTTCGGCGGAAAATACCTGGAATGAAGGAGTTACGAGAAGATCCTCGAGACCTGTCCGGGGAGCGCAGAGGCGCTTGCTGGATGGCCTATCTCTAGTGTAGCTGTCCGCGGAAGAGATTGCGCCACCGCGAAGTGGTTTCGTTTGTTGGGGATGGCGGTTGGTTGGGGTTGACGGGCCGAAAGGGGCTGTCTTCTCCCACGCATGCGGTGAGACTGCATGGATGGGGCACCCTTGGGTCGGTGGTGGCGCAGCAGGAGTTCGAGAAGGCTCGGGAGCGGTTCAGGGCGCTGATGGGGGAGAGGCAATGAAAAACGAACGGTTTGAGAGTGTTTGGGATGCTGTTGGCGATACGCCGGAAGCGGTGGCGAAGTTGCGGGCGCGGGCGGAGCTGATGCACAAGATTCGGGAAATTGTGAAGCAGGAGGGTGGGACGCAGGTGGAGGCGGCGACGCGATGTGGGGTGACGCAGCCGCGGATGAATGATCTGTTGCGTGGGCGGGTGAGTTTGTTTTCGATGGATGCGCTGGTGAATATTGCGACTAGGTTGGGATGGCGGGTTAGGGTGGAGTTGGATGCGGCTTGACTCGATGACTTCCGAGCGCTAAGCAGATTCGCAGAAGGCGCAGCATTCTCGATCAACGCCGTGTTCACAAAGGGGCCAAAGGCGATTGAATTCCGCCGCTGCAACTTGCTGATCTTCTTCGCTCCACGACCTTCGTCCGCCAGCTTGCATGCTGCGGTTCCCAGCGTCAATGCTAGCCGCAAAGGCCAGATCGCGGGTTAGTCTCAGATTCGGCATAAGGAAACGGCGCGATGCGCCGGTTCGCCTTTACAAAGTGGCATCATATGCCAGCTTCCGAATGCCGAACGCGAGGACAGGGCAGCCGCCAGATGCGCGCTTTCTGAGTTTCGGCACGAGCTTTCCCATGTGAGTTGTTGAGTTGCCATACGATTTGCCACGGCCCAGCTCAAGAAAGATTCCTGCAGTTCGCTTGCACATGTGACTATGACTCCGACACTTAGAATATTCAGTTCGAAGAGCAATCGGAGGGTCGTCAAGTCGCTTGCCGCAGTCTAGCTTAGTTGGTAAGAGGCAATGTGGTAATTCGGTGGACGGCCTTCTAGCTGAGCCTCGGCACAATCACGCGCTTCGGCCTTGCTCACCCTCGGCAAGTCCTCTGACGAGACCGCTTGTCCGATTTGCCTTCCATAAAGGCGACGTGCGGCACACTCGTAATCGCTCTTGTTTAGCGGCCGACTAAAGTCGGCGTAATCTTTTGGCTCGCACTCAAGATTGCAGTCGGGGCAACGATCATTGCAGGTACACGTCCAGCAATCCTCCCACTCACAGCCACACTGAGTACAAAGGTATTCCTTTCGGAACCAACGAACGAGTAGCTGCGAGTCCAGATCATCATCAAACGAATCCATACTTACCTTTCCCCAGGAATCTGATTAGGCCTGCGTCTCTCAAGACCTGAAGTTGCTGACGTATCTTTGCTTTTACATGCTTGTTACGCGGGTATAGCTCTTCCAGCTGAGGAATGAAGTTGTATACCTGGGACAGAGTAAACGAAGAATCCGGTAATCCATGCAACATTTGTAGTAATGTTCCGGCCCAACTTCGGCCGTAAGCAGAGAGTGACGAAAGGTTTTGGAGACGCGCGAATGCTTGTCGTGAGTTTTCCCGGGACTGAAAGACTCCGCGCTGCACAATCGGTATCTGACCCTCGATGGCAATGGCAGGAAGCAGGATATTGCAGCCAATCCAACCGGCTCTTCGTGCGTTGGCTGACAAAGGCCTTCTGCGTTTGATCGTTGTTTCGGTGATAAGAGAGTGGTGGATCGCTCTTAGGCCGGCGATCGACCACGTGCTTGTGTACTCCATCAGGAGGAATGTCGGTGTGCTACCTTCGCGGATCGTCTTCATCATGGCGGAGTACGCACCATCGAGAACTTGGTTGGTGAACGCTCCTCGTTTGCTCTTGAGCTCGTAAGCGTGTTCGCACTTGTAGCACCTGAAGTCGCGGGTTTTTGTGTTAGCTGCTGTAGGCAGAAGCTTGTCGGAATCACAGTTTAGGCAGTAGCCGTACTTCGTGATCCAACCTTCGCTTATGAGTCTCGCTTGTTGGCTATGGCTCGCATATCCTTGAGCTAATGAGAGATCGCCTATGAGTTCGATTGGATATTCCTGAGTTATTTGAAGCGGTCAGATGGGAGTGGTCCCTCAGCGGCTAAAGCCGAGGTGCAGGAGCGGCTCTTAAGGCACAGCTAAAGCTGTGCCTTAACTTGATACCTTTCCGTTGGCGCTCTGTTCTGTGTCGAGCGGTTTCCTTGCGAAATAGTAGAGGGAG
>CAXUCK010000024.1:0-18383 GCA_964249375.1 uncultured Acidobacteriaceae bacterium | reverse complement strand
CCCGCGCTACCTGGGGAAGACGGAGCCGGAGGCGGCGGACCGGCCGATGCGGGCGCTGCCGATGGAGGAACATGCACTGGTGAGGAGGGCGGTGGTGCTGCTGCGGCTGGCGGTGGCGTTGAACCAGGACCGGGCGAGCGCTCCGATTAAGCTGGCGACGGCGGTGTATCCAAGGCGGGGGGTGCTCGAGTTGCGTGGCGGGCGGGCTGGAGCGGAGCTTGAGGCGTGGGCGCTCAAGCGGGAGGCGCTTTACTTTCGCGAGATCTTCCGGCGCGAGCTCTTGATCGAGGTGCTGTAGAGGGCGCGGGCGGTGCGGGGGTCGAGCAGCCACTGCAAAACGCCCGTGCCGCGGGAAACATTGATGCGGGCGAGGGAGCCCTTGCGCAGGCGGAGCTGCGCGGCCACGCGCTGGGTGTGCGGCACCAGAAGCGATCCGGCGAAGCTGGTGAGGTTGGGATTGTGGCCGACCAGGAGAACATTTTCGTAGGCTTCGCACTCGTGCAGGAGGTGCTGGAAATCGGGCAAGGCCGCTGTGGGGGCGAGGGCGTTCGAGAGCAGCAGTTGACCGTCGTAGGCGGTTTCGGTGCCGATCAAGGCGGCGGTCTGGACGGAGCGTTTGAGGGGGCTCGAAACGATGAGATCGAATTGGATCTTGAGGGCGTTGAGCACGTGCGCAAGCTGCAGGCAGCTCTGCTTGCCCTCCTTGTCGAGGGGGCGTTTTACGTCGAGTAAGGGGTTGATGCGGCGGGTTCCGGCGCTGGCGTGGCGAAGAAGGTAAGCGTTCATCGGGTCATTAACGATTGTAGTGGGCAGAGGTTGCGCACCGATGCGGGCGGCTCTCCCGAACTGAGGCTCTACTCCGTCCTTGGTGGGATGTCCGGAGGGAGCGGTGGATCGGCAGCGAGCGGTTCCGGGTGCGTCGCCGGGTGGCGCGGTGTGATTGGCCCAGGCGGCGTGTGGAGGTGAGTTGGCGGCGCTGGTGGCGCCGGGACTGCTGTGGTGAAGGCGCTTTGTGTGGAAGCGACGGGGGCGAAGGGAAGCGGGTGGTTTTGGGCGAGGACGGTTTCGGCGCCGCGCTGCCAGAAGCGGGTGAAAAGGTCGAAGAGGATGGCGAGCTGCATGACGAGAAAGGCGGGCCAGACGCGGGGTTGAGCGAGGCTCCCGATGAGGAACCGGGTAGCCAGGGCGAGGACGGAGAGGCCGAGCACGGTGAGCAGAAGGAAGGTGAGCCAGGCGGAGGCGAAATAGCGGGTGAGGGTGCGCCAGGCCGGCTTCAGGGTCAGGCGGACGCGGCGGTCCGAACGGGTGTTTGGGCGGGTGGTCTGGAGGCCGAGCTGGACGGTGTAGACCCCAACCAGATCGACGTAGAGACGGAGGACCGAGGCGACGAGGAAAAGGAAGATCAGGCCGACGGCGTCGAGGATAAAGGCGGGGCGGCCGACGAGGTGATCGTCGATCTTGCCGGAGATGGCGTTGTTGAGGGCGGCGAGCAGGCCGAGGAGGATGCCCCCGACGACCAGCGTGACGAGGGTGATGCGGACGAAGCGCCAGAAGTGCTCGATGCCGGCACGCAGCAGGGTGGAGAGACGCGCGGGGGCCGGAGCGGCGTAGCAGAAGAGCGCTCCGGGAACGAGCAGGAAAGAGACGATGGAGAAGACGATGAGGCCGCCGAAGGAGGGCGGATTGCCGCCGGGGACGCGCTCGGAAAGACGCAGGGCCCCGTTGCCGAGCGTACCGATGTCGAAGGCGGAGGTGAGCGACTGGGCAGCGAGGGAGTGGGAGAGCAACGCGTTCCACTGGCCGAAGAAGCGCGCCGAGAACAGAAGCGCGACGCCGAGCGAAAGGAGGTACGTCCAGAGCAGGGCAGGGAGGCCGCGAACCGCGATGGCGAGGCCGCCGGAGAGGAGGTTGCGCTGTGGCGCCGTGTAGGTGGTTCGGGTTTCGGAGGTGATCAATGAGACGTCCTCTTCGGGGTAAGGCACGATGGGAGATGAGGGTGGACGGGGCTAGACAAGCCAGGTCGCCACTTGGAAGACCAGCTGCTGCGCGGTGAGCCAAAGGTTGGTGATCTTGCGTGCAGGCAGCGAGTTGGTATAGGTGGTGTAGCTGTTGTTGAAGAAGTCGCGGTCGAGAAGGATGGTGTGATCGGGGTCGATCTCGGCGGAGCGGATCTTGGTGGTGCGGTTGTAGGAGAAGCGGGTCCAGCGGTCGACGCCATCCCAGTGTTCGCGGACGCGGGAGCCATCTTCGAAGACGACCTCGACGGTGACGGGAAGGATGAAATCGCCGCGGCGGCGGAGAACGACTGCGTCGAGGTACTGCGTGTTCTTGGTGTCTTTGGGTTCCGGCTTCCACCACTCGGCACGACTGGAGCTGACGTTGTCGACGGTGTAGTCAAGCACGGCGGTGCCGTAGACGGCCTGGTTGAAAAAGGGGCGGAGGGATGAGCCAGTGGGAACGAGCGAGGCGGGCGGCGTGGCGAGGGTGTTGCTGAGGCTAGGCAGACTCCCGGCGGGCGCGTTTGCGGGGGTGTTGGCCGGCGGCAGATAGAGCGTCGGGGCGGTGGAGCTGGCGGCGACGGGTGTGACGGCGGCGGTGGCGCGACCGCGGGCAACCGCGACTCCCTCGATGGTGCGGAGGAAGTCTTCGGTGTCGGGGTGGGTGAAGCGATAGCGCATGAAGTAGGTGTGCATGGCTTCGCGCATGGTGTCGGGGCCGACGATGCCTTCGAGTGTTGCAAGAAGGGTGGCGGACTTGCCGTAGGTGACGCCGCCGTAGGAGGCTGCATTGCGGAACTTGAAGGCCCAGCGGGTGACGGGGTCGAGGTCTGAGGCGGTGAGATACTCGAGCCGCTCGTTTGCGTAATCGCCCATGTTCGCCCAACGGAAGTCGAAGACGGAGGTCTTTGGGCCGAGCAGGGCGCCGAGGACGTTGACCTCGGTGTAGGAGTTGATACCCTCGTCGAGCCAGGCGTCTTCGAACTCGTTGGTGGCGACCATGCCGTACCAGTACTGGTGGCCGAATTCGTGTTCGGTGACGAGCTCGGTGAGGTGGGTTGGATCCCACCAGGCGGCTTCGCCGGTGAAGAGGGTTGGGTACTCCATACCGCCCATTTCCGAGCCGGGTTCGGGGTCGATGACGGTGATGATCTTGTAGGGATAGGGGCCATACCACTCGTCGAATTTGGCGAGCGTTTTTGTGGTGATGTCCAGATATCGGCGGCCTGAGTCGGGATCTGAGGCGAGGGCGAGCACGTGGACTTTGACCGGGCCCATGGAGCCAAGGAAGGTGCCATCGGTGACGTAGAAGTGGGGGCTGGCCGCCCAGGCGAAGTCGCCGATATCTTCGCCGTAGAAGGAGAGGGTCTTGGTGCCGTCGCCGTTCTGCACCTCGCCGGTGGGGACGCCGGAGGCGCCGACGATGTAGCGGCGGGGCAGCGTGAGGTGGACGTTGAAGGTGGCGAAGTCGGAGAAGAACTCCGTGGTGGAGTGGTACTGGTGGCAGTTCCAGGCGCCGTGCCAGAAGACGCCGAGTTTGGGGTACCACTGGCCGCCCATCAGGAAGTCGCGTTTGTAGCCGTTGCGGGCGACTGAAAGCGGGAACTGGTCGTGGAAGCGAATGCGGAAGGTGATGGAGTCACCGGGCTGGAGGGGCTGCGGCAGGGCGAGCTCGGCGACGGTGTGGTCCCCGGCATTGCCGTCGTCGGGGGCGATGAAGTGGAGCCCGCCGGTGAGGTCGCCGACGTTGTCCGCCGTGATTTGCGTGACCGTGATGCCGCCGATCTTTTCTTTCGGGTAGTCGTCTTCTGACTCGTTGTCGCGGATGCCGCCGCCAAAATGCGTTTCGGAGGTAAAGGTGGACTCCGGGCGGAACGCGTTGAGATAGAGATGGAACGGGAAGCGCTGCAGCGGCTGGCCGGTCAGGTTCTTGTAGGTGAGTGCCTCTGTGCCTTCGAGCGTCTTTGGCTCCGTGTCGATCTTCGGGGCGATCGTGTAGGCGACGAGGCGGGTCGAGAGCGGCTGGCCTTTCGGCGAGTTCGTGGCGATGCTGTAGCCGCCGGGCGAGGATTGTGCCGGGGCGAGCGAAGGAGCAGAGAGGAGCGCGGCGGCAGCGGTGGCGGCAAGCAGGAAGGGGTGACGCGGCATAGGTGGATTGTAGGTGCGGTCTCCTGTACGCGGTACGGAAATCTCACCGGAGAAGTTCCGCTGCTGGAGTGAGTTGCGTGTCGGCACGCGACCAGAGTTCCGAGCGGAGGATGCCGAACAGCCGGTCGTGGTGCGCGACCCGCGTGAGGCCGGCGCGCTCGAAAAGGGCGGCGTAGTCGGGCAGATGCGTGACGCGGAGGCCGGTGAGCACACGAAAAGCGAAGTAGAGCGACCGAACGAGAAGGCGGGCGAGCGGACGTGCCGCGCCGCGTGGCGGGATGCGGAATTCCGAAAGGAGCCACAGAGCGCCGGGGTGCATGCGGGCTGCCATCCGGGGGAGAAAGTGCGCAAGATCGGCTGGAGAAAAGCAGTCCAGGAAGAAGTGGCTGACGATGAGATCTGGCGAGATCTCCGGTTCGTAGCCGAGTGCATCGGTGCAAAGGAGGCGGAGCCGGCCCGCAAACGGAGCGCAGCGGCGACGGAGCTCGGCGAGCATGGTGGGGCTCGTGTCGATGGCTTCTGCTTCGAGCGCGGGATGCTGTGCGAGCAGGCTGGCGAGGAAACGGCCGTCTCCATCGCCGAAAACAAGCGCGCGCCGGCGATCGCGAAGCAGCGGCAGGAAGTGGGTGCGGGTGCGGGTGAGCAGAGGGCCGAAGGTGAGGTACTCCATCGGTCGATAGAGGCGCGCGACGCGATCGAAGTTGGGCCGGCGGCTCACCGGGCCTGCCGGAGCAGAAGGAACGGGAGCGGGGTGAGCAGGACGAGGTCGGCGGCGGCGCGGAGTGTGAGTGGAGCGAGGCGAGTGCGGGAACGGTGGAGGCAAAGCAGGAGCAGCGCAGAGAAAGCGATGGGGCAGGGCGTTCTGTGGTGCGTCGCGGCCGCGAGGGCGAGGCTTGCGGCAACAAGGAAGACCGCCGTGGGCGAGAGAAAGCGGAGCGCGCCGCGGGTGAGTCGATGCGGCTGGCTTAGTCCCGGGGACGAGGGGGACGCGGTGCCGTCTGTGGCGTGTTCCCAGCGGTAGATGAAGAGGCAATTGAGGCTGCAGAGAATGGCAAAAAGAACGGCAACGGGCAAAAAGGTGAGGCGGAGATGTGGCGCGCGGGCAACGGTTGGGATAAAGACGGCCGCGGCGAAGAACAGGCCGACAGAGATTTCTTTCGGCAGACGATGGGCGCTGGCCGTGGCGTGGATCAGGACGAAGTAGCCGAAGAGCAAGGAGCCGAGGACCAGGTCGAGACGGATTGCGGCGGGGTCGAGCTGCGGGACGAGCACGGCCAGAAGCAGAGCGCAGAGGAGAATGCCGGCAATCAGCGGACGGCGATGCCGGTGGTGAAAGAAGTGACGAGCTTCAAGGCCGAGGGCCTCCGGCAAGGAGATGTCGCCGGCGGTGGATCGATCGTTTACGTCAGTTGTAGCTAGGATTCGTCTTTCCATCAGGTGATCGGCAGCGTAGAGCATCCAGACGGTGGCGAACATGGCGACCGGCACACGGAGGGGCAGGCGCAGATGCGCGACAGAGGCGACGAAGAGGGTCCAAACGGCGGCCACGGAGGGCGCGTCGAGCGAGAGCAGGTGCCAGAGGACCAGGAGGTTGCGGCCGAGTTGCAGGCCGGGGTGTGGCGATGGCCGGTGCGCGGGTGTGAGGACGGGAATGACGGGGCAAGGGGTGGGCAGGGACGTCGGCATGGGCGCTGCTGTATGGGACGCCGACCGCCGGCTTTGCGTCGCGGAAACGTGTCCTGGAGGCGAAGGTTGCCGGACGTCAGAGCCGGGCCTCGAAGACCAGGTTGAACGGGGTCTGGGCGGCGCGGCGGACGTGGGGGAAGCCGGCGGTGCGGAGGACGTCGGTGATGCTGGCTTCACCAGCCTGGGCGCCAAGGGCTGCGCCGACTTCCTGGGAAAGCGAGGCGGGGACGCAGAGCATGGTGGAGGCGGAGTAGAAGATGCGGCCGACGGGGTTGTGGTTCGCTTCGGGGGTGTCGCCGGCAAAGGGCTCGACGACCATCCAGGTGCCGTCGGGGGCAAGGGTGGAGCGTACGTGGGCGGCTGCGCCAGCGGGATCGCCGAGGTCGTGGAGGCAGTCAAAGAAGGCGACGAGATCGTAGCCGGTGCCGGGGTAGCTCTTCGCGGGGGCGACCTCGAAGTGGATGCGGCCGGAGAGGCCCTCGCGGGCAGCGGCAGCGCGGGCGAGATCGATGGAGCCGGGGTGGTAGTCAAACCCGAAGAACTCGGACCGGGGATAGGCCTTGGCCATGAGGATGGTGGACGCGCCAAGGCCGCAGCCGATGTCGGCGACCTTGGCGCCGCGCTCGAGCTTGGCCGTGACGCCGGTGAGGGCGGGCAGCCAGGACGAGGTGAGGTTGGCAAGGTAGCCGGGGCGGAAGAAACGCTCGGTGCCGTGGAAGAGGTCGTGGTGGTGCTCGTGCCAGCCAACACCGGCGCCGGAGCGGAAGGCCTCTTCGAGTTTGCCAGCGTCCTGGAAGCAGGCGGAGATGATCTGGAAAGCGCCGGGAATGAACACGGGGCTGGACTCGACGGCCAGGGCGAGCGCCTGTTCTGGGGGAAGGGTGTAGGTGGCGGCCGTGGGATCGTAGGTGACGTAGCCGCTGGCGGCGTTGGCATTGAGCCACTCGCGGACGTAGCGCTCGGCGGTGCCGGTCCGTTTGGCGAGCTCGGCCGGGCTGACGGGCTGCGAATCGGCCATGGCTTTGTAGAGGCCCAGGCGATCGCCGAGCAGCACCAGAGCGGCGTGGAGCGAGGCGCCCATGTCGGCGACGGCCTGGCCCATGAAGGCCTGGAGTTTCGCGAGGTCGGGAGCGGGCGTTGCGGCGGCTGCGGACATGGTGGCTCCTGGGACGCGCCTGGGCGGCATGGCGCTCGTCAGGGGATGGTGCAGGAGGGAGGTTAACTGTTACACGGAAATGTACACGCCGGCGAAGCCTAAACGTACTGCGTGGCGGTCTTGTCGACGGCGCTGGGTTCGGGTTGGTGGAGCTTGCGGGCGAGGGTCTTGCCGAGGCGGATGAAGGGGTTCTCGAAATACTCGTACACGGGGATCGCTACGACCGAGGAGATGAGCACCGAAGCAAGGATGTAAGCGACGGGCAAATGGGGGGCGACGCGCTCCGGCGGAGCGATGTGAATGAGCAGAGTGCGGACGAAGTTGTTGAGCAGGTAAAGCGAGAAGCTGGCGCGTCCGATGATGGCGAGCGGGCGCCAGTTGAGCTTGACGTGCGTGGTGAGCAGCCGGAAGGCCGCAATGGCAAGCCAGTAGACGAGGGTGTAGCGGATCCATCCGTCGGTGTACGCGAGCCGCGAGATGATGGGGATGGTGAGGAGGAAGCTGGCAAAGGCCAGGCGCATGGACGGCACGGCCTCCGCCCGGTGCTCAAAGACGACCATGCGCCACAGGCTAGCGCACAGCATCACGCAGAGGCCGAGCGGGGCGGCGATGGGCAGGTTGTGGTGCGTCTTGAAGCGCACGACGGCCATGAGCAGGGCTGCGGCGAGGGAGACAAGCTGTGTTTGCAGAAGGCGCTTCGGTTTGGTGAGCCAGCCGGAGAGAAACAGGCCGATACAGAGGATGTAAAAGATCCACTCGATCTGAAGGGTCCAGTAGAGGCCCATCATGTTGATCGCGGTGCCGCCGAAGAACTGCTGAAACATGGTGAGGTTCAGCAGGATGCGTTTAGGCGGGCAAAGCGCAAGCGAGCCGCCAAAGCCGACAAAGAAGATGAGGACCATGGACAGCCAGTACGCGGGGTACAGCCGGAACACGCGACCGATGAGGAAGTCCTGGAGAGCGACGCGCTTCGGGCGGTCGAACTTGAGGCTGATGGGAATGACGAAGCCACTGACCATGAAAAACGTGACGACGCCGACTTTGCCGATGTCGATACCGCCCGTGACCGCGTAGAGGATCTTCTGCTGCAGGCCGCTGGACGTGGGTTCGAGGCCCATGGCGAAGTGAAAAAACGCGACGGCCATGGCCGCGAGGGCACGCACGGAGTCCAGGTAGTCGAGCCGTCTTTTCATACCTTCACCTTACCTCAGATCGGGCGAAGGACCTCGTCCGATCCGGCCGGCGGATCGACGATCTACTCCCCCCGACCGGGCCGAGCCATGAGATCGCGGATGGCGTCGCGGGGTGGTTTTTGCTGGTAAAGGATGCTGTTTACCTGCTCGGCGATGGGCATTTCCACGCCGTGGCGGGCGGCCAGACCAAGTGCGCCGGTGGTGGCGCGGACCCCTTCGGCGACCTTGCCGTGGAGGCTGGCGAGGATTTCGGGGAGCGACCGGCCACGGCCGAGTTCGATGCCGACGAGGCGGTTGCGCGAGAGCGCGCCGGTCGAGGTCAGGACGAGGTCGCCGATGCCGGCAAGGCCGGAGAGGGTTTCGCGGCGACCGCCACAGGCGAGCGCGAGGCGGGTCATCTCAGCGATGCCGCGGGTGACGAGGGCAGCGGAGGTGTTGGCGCCGAGCTCAAGACCGTGAACCACACCCGCCGCGAGGGCGATGACATTCTTGAGGGCGCCGCCGAGCTCGACCCCAGGAACGTCGTCGTTCGTGTACAGGCGGAGAGAGGACGAGGAGAAGTCGCGCTGGAGACGCTGCGCGACCTCGGAGGATGTGGAGGCGATGACGACGGCGGTGGGCTGCGCGGCGGCCACTTCCTGCGCGAAGGACGGGCCGGAAAGGACGGCAGTCGGGTTGGGAAGGAGGGAGGCGATGACCTCCGTCATGCGGAGGTGGGTGGCGTCTTCAAGGCCCTTCGAGGCGGAGACGAGGATCTGACTGCGCGACAGCAGAGGGGCGATGGCGGTGAGCGTGGAGCGGAGATGTTGCGATGGCGTGACGCAGAGCAGGACGTCCGCATCGGCGACCACTGTCGGGAGGTCGGCGGTGATGCGGAGGTCCGTGGGAAGCGCGTAGCCGGGAAGGTAGCGGCGGTTCTCGCCGGAGGAGACGAGCTCGGCGGCATGGGCGGGTGCGTGGGCCCACAGGGTGAGCTGGTGGTCCGCGCGGCGGGCGAGGGAAAGGGCGAGTGCCGTGCCCCAGGCGCCGGCACCGAGGACGGCGATGCGGCTCATGCGCGCGCCTTCTCGGTGCGGCCGAATCGGCTTTCCGTGCCGGCGAGCAGGCGGCGGATGTTGCCGTGATGCTTGACGATGACCAGCAGAGGAATGCCGAGAAAGGCGGCGGTGGGCCAGGGGGCGCGGGTGCGAATGAACAGAAGGAAGGCGAGGGGAATGGTGGCCGCGGCAAGGATGCTGGCGAGCGAGACGAAGCGCGTGATGGCAACGACAGCAAGGAAAACGAGGAGCGCGCAGCCGACCGAGCGCGGCGACAGCACAAGGAAAACGCCGAGCGCGGTGGCGACGCCTTTGCCGCCTCGGAAGCCGAGCCAGATGGGAAAAACATGGCCAAGGATGGCGAAGATGGCGGCGGCCGAGGCGAGATCGTAGGCCGCGGCTGCCGAGTTGGGAAACGGCGTCGCGTTCAGGCGGCCATGCCGGGCAATCTGAAAGGCGAGCAGGACGGCGACGCTGCCCTTGAGGCAATCAAGCAGAAGAGTCGCGATCCCCAGCGCTTTGCCGCCGGAGCGGGCGACGTTGGTGGCGCCGATGTTGCCGGACCCGGTGGCGCGAACATCCTGGTGGCGGAAGACGCGGACGAGCAGATAGCCGAAGGGCATCGAGCCCAGGAGGTACGCAAGGGTGCAGGCGCTGAGCCAGGGGTTCATCGCAGATGAGTTTAGCAAGGGCGCGGCGATCAGGCTTCCGTGCCGGCGCGCTGATCGGGGCGTGGTTGTGGGTGCTGGCTCGGCGGTCGTTTGCTCAGGGCGTTCAAAATCTTTGCTCTCCGCGAAAGTTTCCTGTTACATTCCGACTCTCTCCTTCACTCTTTTGTTTGACCTCGGGTAAGGTTGGTCTCCTTTCTCGAAAGCTCTTTCGGGCCCTGGTTCGTGCGGTGTGTTTCCGGCCATGAGGAGCGTTTCTATGCGATGCACTTGCGATCTTTTCCGCGCTGCTATCGGCGTGGTGGTCAGCCTCGGTTCGATGACGGCGTTTGCCGCGCCATGGCAGCACAAGGCTTCCCCGGAGGCGCCCACGCAAGGTGCTGCGGGCAAGGAAATCGCGGACCCGTCCAAGACGATTGCGCTTTCCGCGGCAACGGATCTCGTAAACAGCAAGGTGACCGTGGATGCGGCGCTGCTGCCGTACTCGGTTTCGCGACGGATCTTTGGGACGGAGATCGCGAAGCACTACGCCATCGTTCAGCTGGTGATCAGCAATCACGACTCGGGCGACGCGATGATTGTGCAGAGCGTGCTTCTGGATTACCGGCACTGGCTGTTCAGCGGGAACTTCGCCGCGCTTGGGCTGACACCGCAGATCGCCGAAGGCCTGACACCGCAGCAGACCAGCAACACGCCGTTTCAGGTGGCGAGCACGGAATCGCGGCTGGTGCGGGCGGAACTGCAGGACGCGCAGCAGTGGACGGCGCGGAACTGGACAGTGCGAAGCGCGGTGCTGATCGGAGCGACGGCGGTGGCGTACCAGTTCCCCTTCGGGCAGGCCTTTGCCCAGGGATCGAACGCGTTCAGCGGCGTGTTGGTTCCGGGTTTGGAGGCGGTGTGGCCCGACAACGTCCAGACGCAAATCAATCACATCAGCGACTTCGGCTTCGGGACTAACCACGTGATCCCAAAGAACTCATCAGACGTGGTGGTGGCGTTCTTTCCACTGGACCGATTTTTGACGCCGGATCTGCAGGACATCTTCCGCAAGGCCCCATCGGCGTACTTCAACCCGAGCGAGATGCTGATTGATAAAACGTATCGAGTGAAGCTGCTGGATCTCTTACGGCGAGCGGGGGCACTCGGTTCGGAAAACGCGCAACAGAAGGACGGCTCGGTCAAGACGGGGCGCAAACAGCGAAAGAAGGACCGCGAAAACGAAGACGACAAGGACGTGAGGACCATTGCATCGGCGATCCAACACTACGAGCAATTTCGCTTGGCGCATGCCTTTCGAATGCCGGGCCTTTCGGAAGTTGCCGCCGAAAATACGCGGAAAAGGGATCTGGCCATTGCCTGTGGTGCGATTTCGCCGACGTCAACAGACGTGTCTGCTGCGGACGGGCAGCCTCCTTCTAACAGCAAGCCGGGCACGGACGTTTCGAAGCCGCCCGTGACCCTGACTCCTCCGGATTGCCTCCTGCTCACGTTGCTGAACGGAGTCTCGCTGAACAACATCCGCGTGATTGCAAGCGGCATCATGACGGTGGATACGAGCAGAGTGCCCGCAACACTGACGGGGGTAAAGTTCGAAAGCGACACCAATGTCGCAGAGACCTGGGCGGCGACTACCAAAGAGCAAACAGCAACGCTGGCGGGCACCTTCCTTTCCGGCGGACAACCTGTCATTACCGCTTTGGGTACCGACGACAAACCGCTGAAAGAACCGGTTCTCGGCGAGGTGACGGTGAACACGCTCAAGTCCGACGACAACAAACTCGTCTTCACCTACACGGTGCCGGCCAAGATCGACCCCAAAACCGCGCTGTCGTTTCGCGTGTCGAAGACGAGCAAGGACGGAAGCGAGACGGAAAGCGCCCCCCTTCCGTTCCCGGTGCCAGGGTATAAGGACGACGACGCGAAGGAGAAGAAGCCCGAGACCGCCCCGTCGCCAGAAGCGGCGAAGCCGGCTGGAGCGAAGCCGGTGACGAACGGCCCTGGGGCGCACCCGGCGGCCGGGGCGGCAAGCTCTCCGTCCCATCCTGCGCCTGCGGGAACAGCGCCGAAGAGAAAAAGACGAAGCCGGCAGGGAGTCCGGTAGTCCGGCAGCGCCAGCGACTCCCTGACGAGGTGCTTGGGACGTTCTGATTGCATCAAAATCCGCTTGCCCAGCCAAGTGCGGGCTTCTAGTGTGGAGGCAACGAAGCAGGGCGGCTTCCCTGGCGGAGGGTGCGGTTGATAAATCGGCGCAGATTTGTGCGGGATGGAATGATCACGGCAGGAAGCTCGGTGCTGGCGCGTGGGGGGCTTGGCTTTGCGGAAGTGCAGGAGGCAGCCCGGGTGCCGGGCAGCATTCCAGCCGAGGAGGTCGCGGGGACGCGCTTCCCGAAGGATTTCCTGTGGGGGATGGCGACGGCCGCCTACCAGGTGGAAGGCGCGTGGAACGAAGATGGCAAGGGCGAGTCGATCTGGGATCGTTTCTCGCACACTGTCGGCAAGGTGAAAGGTGGGGCGACGGGGGATGTGGCGTGCGACCAGTACCACCGGTATCGCGACGACATCGGCATTCTGAAGCAGCTCAACCAGCGGAGTTACCGGTTCTCGATCTCGTGGGCGCGGGTGCAACCGACGGGGGTGGGAGCGCCGAATCAGAGGGGACTGGACCACTACCGGCGGCTGGTGGATGCGGCGCTGGAGGCCGGAATCCGGCCGTTCTGCACGATGTACCACTGGGATCTGCCGCAGGCGCTCGAGGACAAAGGTGGATGGCCGAATCGGGATCTGGCAGGCTACTTCGCGGACTACGCGGGGATCCTGGCGAAGGCGTTGGGTGATCGCATCACGGTGTGGGCGCCGTTCAACATGCCCTGGTCGTTTACGTATCTGGGCTATGGTGTGGGCGTGTTTCCGCCGGGACGCGCCAGCTACACGGACTTCCTGAAGGCGGCGCACACGGTCGCTCTGGCGCAGGGTGAGGCGCTGCGAGCGGTAAAGGCGGCTTCGGCCAGGGCGACGGTCGGCAGCGCGTACGGTATGGCGCCGGCGTACCCGAAGACGAACTCGGAAGCAGACAAGGCAGCGGCGGAGCGGTATCACGCGATGAACAATGTGTTTTTCCTGGAAGCGGCCATGACGGGGAAGTATCCCAAGGCGTTTGTGGGGGAAGCTCCGTTTGCGGCAATGGGAATGCGAGCGGGCGATGAGGCCATCATGAAGGCTCCGCTGGACTGGGTGGGCTTTCACTACTACACGCGGCGCATCGTTTCGGATGCGAGTGACACGGCGCACGCGGGCGCGGGGGCGAGCTTTGGGACGGAGATTGAGCTCGATAGTCCGGGCGGGCGCGACGCGTATACGCGCTTCAACGCCGTGATGCCGACCGAGGGCCCGCTGACCGATGCAGGGCTGGAGGTCTGGCCGCGCGGAATCTACGACCTGGTGACGCGCATCTCGCGCGACTACGGGCGCCCGGAGATCGAGATTACCGAGAGTGGCTGCAGCTATCTGGATGGGCCGTATCCGGCCGCCGGCGGCGCCGTGCCGGATACACGGCGGATCCAGTTCTTCCGGTCGGAGCTGGCGGAGTTAGCGCGGGCAATCGCGGATGGCGCGCGCGTGCGGTCATTCCATGCGTGGAGTCTGCTGGACAACTTCGAATGGGCAGACGGGTACAGCGAGCGATACGGGCTGACGTACGTGGACTACCGCGACCAGAAGCGGACGGTGAAGGACTCCGGGAAGTGGTACGGGCGGGTCGCGGCTACGGGGCGGCTGGACAGCTAAGTTGCGGATTGCTCGCGCAAGTGCTGGTGGAGCAGCTTGAGGGCGTGCTGGGTGGTCCACCAGCGAATGCGGTCGCGGTCGCCCTGCAGGTTGAGTTTGGTGACGGCGGTGCTTTCGGGGGTGGCGAGGGCGAGGTAGACGAGACCGACGGGTTTGTCGGGCGTTCCTCCAGTGGGGCCGGCAATGCCGGTGATCGAGAGGGCGAGCGTGGCGGCGGTGCGCTGGCGGATGCCTTCGACCAGGGCGCGGGCGACGGGCTCGGAGACGGCACCGTGCTGGGCGAGCAGGTCTTCGGGCACCTGCGCGAGGGATTGCTTGAGGGAGTTGCTGTAGACAACGGCCCCGCCGAGAAAGACGTCGGACGCGCCCGGGACGCCGGTGAGGCGGCTGGCGAGCAGACCGCCGGTGCAGGATTCGGCGACGGCAAGGCTCTGGTGCTGTCGGCGGAGGAGCGACAGGACGACTTCCTCGGGCGATTCACCGGTCGCGGAGATGAGGTCGTCCTGCATCTCCGCGGCGATCTTCGCGGCGAGCTGATCGACGCGGACCTGGGCTTCCTCGGCGGTCGGTTTGACGCTGGTGAGGTGGAACTGGATCTCGCCGGAGTGGGCAAGGATGGTGGTCTCGACGTCGGGGTATTCGCGGTAGATGGGGGCGACGCGGGCATCGGCGTGCGACTCGGGGACAAGGAGGATGCGGAGGAAGCGCTTGGCGATGTGGTGCTCGGGCAGCATGGCGGCAAGCCGGGCGCGGCACCGCTCGTCGAAGAGGGTCTTGAGTTCCTGCGGTGGTCCGGGCAGAAGGATCAGGGTCCGGTCGCCCTCCGGCGTTTGGGTGGCGAGGATCTGGCCGGGCGCGGTGCCGGCGGAGTTGGGCAGCATGGTCGCGGTGGCTAGAATGTCGGCCTGCTTGCGGTTGTTCGCTGTCATGGTCATGCCCCGGGCAGCAAAGCGGGCTTCAAGGCTGGCGAGGACCGATGCGTCGGCGTGCAGCTCGAGCTGGAGGACCTCCGCGACGGCTTCGCGGGTGAGGTCGTCTTCAGTGGGGCCGAGGCCGCCGGAGAACACGACCAGGTCCGAGCGGCGCAGCGCCGTGCGCGTGGCGTCGACCAACTGCGCGAGATTGTCGCCGACGATGGTCTTGAACGCGACGGGCACGCCGAGGCCGTTGAGCCGCTCGGTGAGGAAGAGGGAGTTGGTGTCCTGGCGAAACGGGGTGAGCAGCTCGGAGCCGACAGCAATGATTTCAGCGATCATGACCTGCTGTTGGATGCCGCTTTGACGAAGGGAAACGACGCGGCTATTGCAGCCGGAGCAGAACCACGCCGTGCGGTGGAAGCAGCGCGTCGTAATTGCCGGCTGCGGCCTTGCGCGTTTCCGTGCGGTGCTGCCACAGGTCCCGAACCGTGCCCGCGCCCGTCGGCATGCCGAGCTGGGCCACGGGAACCGACAGCGTGTGCGGGATATCGTCGCGGTTGAAGAGACCGACCGCGTGTGATCCGTCGGCGAGCGTTTTGCCCCAGACCTCAAGCGGGCCCTGCGCGTAAAGGCGGTCGGCCTGGTGGCCGGACGGATCCTGGTCGAGCGCCAGGACCTCTTTGTTGAGCAGGATCTCGCGCGTTTCCGGGGTCATGTGTTCGAGGTCGTTGCCGGCGAGCAGAGGGGCGGCGAGCAGGCACCACAGGCTCATGTGCGTGCGGTATTCGTCGGCGTTCATGCCGCCGTTGCCGACTTCGAGCATATCGGGGTCGTTCCAGTGGCCGGGGCCGGCGAAGGGGGCGAGCCCGGCCTGGCTGAAGCCAATCTCGGCCATGCGGTCGTAGTGGTCGTTGATGTCGCCGGTGGTGCGCCAAAGATTGCCGCCCACCTGCGCGCCCCACCGCCACACCGCGCCCCAGCCGTACTGACAGAGCGAGAGCACCATGGGACGGCCTGTGCTGAGGATGGCCTCATGCATTTTGGTGTAGGCGTCCTGCATCAGCTTGAGCGCCTTCGCCTGATCTTCGGGAGTGGTGATTTGCTTGGGATCTTTGCCCAGCTGCTGACGCATCACCTTACCGAAGCCACACAGGTCGTACTTCAGGTAGTCGATCCCCCAGCCGGCGTAGGTCTTCGCGTCCTGCTGCTCGTGGCCGAGCGAGCCCTCGTAGTTGGCGCAGGTCTTGTCGCCGGGAGAGGAGTAGATCCCGATCTTGAGTCCTTTTGAGTGAACGTAGTCGGCGAGCGCCTTCATGTCGGGAAAGCGTTCGTTCGCCCGGATGTTGCCCCCTGTATCGCGGGTTCCTTGCCACGTGTCGTCAATGTTGACGTACAGGTAGCCGGCGTCCCGCATGCCGGAGCTGACCATGATGTCCGCGGTGGCGCGGATGGTGCGGTCGTCCACCTTGCCGGCGAAGTGATTCCATGAGTTCCAACCCATGGGCGGCGTCCCGGCAAGGGGTGTCTGCGCGTGGAGCGCGAAGCAGCCGATGGCGGCGCACAAGAGACCTAAAACCGCGGTGTGGGCGTTCCTCATTTGGGGGCGAGCTTCCTTTCGATTGGAGGTCGAGGAGGAGTATACGTGGGTTTCGCCGAGCGAGGGTACCGAGTTGCCGCCGTGGGTTCAGGTCTGGCTCAGCCGCGTTACGCCTGGATGGAGCGACCGATGAGCAGAAGCAACGGAGCCGGACCGCAGTCGGCGGTGCGCAGGTCGCGCAGACGCGTCGTGTGGGTGCGCTGCTGCGCGGTGGAGATGTGCGAAACGGCGGCCACGGGCGTTTCCGGGTCGATGCCGGCGCGGATCAGGTCGGTGCTGAGGGCCTCAAGCGCACGCCCCGGCATGTAGACGACAAGCGTGGCATCGGCGGGCAGCGGGCCCTGCCACACGGGTTCGTGGGCGGGCGCGTCGCCCCCGTCCGGGGCGGCCCGGTTTGCCGTGGCGAGGATCAGCTTGGAGGCCGCGGATCGGTCCGTGAGTGGCGTTTGCAGCGCAGCGGCGGCGGCAAACGCAGCGGAAATCCCCGGCACAATTTCGAAGGGGATCGAAGCGGCGCGCAGCGCGGCGAGCTCCTCCGCGACCCGGCCGAAGACGAGCGGATCGCCTGATTTCAGCCGAACCACGGCTTCGCCCCGCCCGGCGGACGTCACCAGCAGATCGTTAATCTCGCCTTGAGTGGTAGTGCTTCTGCCGCAACGTTTGGCCACGGGCCGGATCTGCGCTCCCGGGGCCGCGAGCGCGAGGATTTCGGGAGAAACCAGGCCGTCGGGCAGGATCAGGGTTGCGGTGGTGAGCAGGCGGTGGGCCCGGAGGGTGAGCAGCGCGGGGTCGCCCGGGCCGGCGCCCACCAGGTAGACGTGGCCGGGCTGCGCCGGGTCGGTCACCGCTACGCTCCGGCCAGCGGCGCGGTTTCGGTGTTGTGCTCCGCTGCCACTTCCCGGGCGCGTTCGGCGAGCTCAGTCCCGGGCGAGAGCGGTCCGGTGCGCGGGTTGGTCTCCGCGTGCCGGCGCGCGAGCGTGCGTGAAGGGCACGCGTCGTACGAGCAGACGTCGCGCTGCGCTAGGGTATGCAGAAGGGACTTGCGGGCGTCGTTCAAAGGCTCGAGCTGCAGCACCTCGCGGCGGAGGTTGCCGAGCTCGGTCAGCCAGTCGCCGGCATCCAGCGGCAGAAGGGCATTGATTTCTTTGCGCAGCCGCTGCGCCAGCGCCGGCGAGTGCCCGGCGGTGGAGATGGCGATCTGCAGGTCGCCGCGGCGGACAACAGAAGGGAAGTAGAAGTCGCAGAAGGGTGGGTCATCGACGGCGTTGATCAGGATGCCGGCATCTTCCGCTTCGGCGAAGACAGCTCGGTTCACTGCTGGGTCGTCGGTAGCCGCGACGGCGAGGAAGTATGGGACGCCGGGCCGGGCGAGATCGCCCGGGACGAAGGGCCGCAGAGCGAGCGTGATTTCGCCGCCTTCCGCCAAATCGTGCACACGCTCGTTTGCGCGGACGGCGATAACGGTGACGTGCGCCTGCGCGGCGAGCAGCGATTCGATCTTGGACTCCGCCAACGCGCCGCCGCCGACGACCAGGCACGGCCGGCCGGTGAGCTTGAGAAAGATAGGAAACAGGCTCATGGCTGGTTGGATGATCTTTTAGGGCGGACGGAGCGGGCGTTTATGGGCGGCCGCGACGGATCAGGATCGGCGCAAAGGTGCACAGAAAGGCGAGGACGAGAACGGCCGCCAGGGTGGATCGCTGGTGGTGGAGAGAGAAGGCCGTCCAGCCCAGCAGGATCCAGAAGGCCATATTGGCCGAGGCCGCGGCGTACACCCAGGGAGAAAACTTGTGCTGGTCGCGGAAGAAGTTCATCTGGCCGAGCGGGGGGAACGGGGTGGAGCGGCGGATGGTGCGTCGCAGAAGAAGCACCGGAAGGAGATTGAAGCAGAGCACCATGCCGGCGAAGTAGAGCGCTGAAGAGGTCTGCGGGAGGTGAGGCACAAGGAACCAGACCGCGAGCAGCGTAAGCAGAATGTTGGCGGTGGCGCCGGCGTTGACAGCGGTGGGGAAATGGCCCATGTCCGTGAGGCGATCCATCCGGTTCACCGGCTTTTCGGCGGGGTGCATAGGGCTCCTGGCGGCGGTTCTGGTGTGAAGTCTACAGTGGAGCTATGAGCGACACGAAGAAGGTGGAGTCGGTGTGGAACTATCCCAGGCCACCGCGGCTGGAGCGGACTGCGCGGCGTCTGCTGGTCCGGC
>CAXUCK010000023.1:17283-19354 GCA_964249375.1 uncultured Acidobacteriaceae bacterium | reverse complement strand
ACCTTGCCTCATGCAAGTTGGTGTCCATCCTATCGCGTGGCCTCGCCCGGGGGGCAAGGACGCGCGGAGATCAGGTCAGGGGAGGTGTGGGCGAGTCGGCGATCGGAGAAGCGCCGTTTGGCGGGGCGGCGGCGCCGTCCGGAGTTGCGTGGGAGGCGCCGTGATCGCGGGGAGCGATGCGAACAATGGCAGACTCGATGGCGGCGTTCACCTCCGCCGTGGCGAACTCGGCCGTGACGCGGATGCCGTTCATCACCGCCTTTTCGTTCGAAGACCCGTGGCCGACGATGCAGACGCCGCGGACACCCAGCAGCGGCGCGCCGCCGTACTCGGTGTAGTCGAGGCGCTTCTTAAAGGCGGCGAAGGCATTGCGGGAAAGCAGGGCGCCCACCTGCGCGGTCACGGTGGATTTGAGGCTTTCGCGGAGCGACGTGTTCACCAGGCGAGCCAGGCCCTCGCTCGATTTCAGGGCGACATTGCCGGCAAAGCCGTCCGAGACGATGACGTCGGCGCGATTGTTATACAGGTCGCGACCCTCGACGTTGCCGATGAAGTTGATGGGCAGCTGCCGAAGCAGGGGAAGCGTGTCGCGGGTGAGGGCATTGCCCTTGGAGTCTTCTTCGCCGATCGAAAGCAGGCCGATGCGCGGGTTCTTGATGCGCAGCACTTCGCGGGCGTAGATGTCGCCCATCACGGCAAACTGCACGAGGTTGTCGGGGTCGGAGTCGACGTTGGCGCCGACGTCGAGCAGCAGCGACGGGCTGCCGTTCTGGGTGGGCAGGATGGTGGCGAGCGCGGGACGGTCGACGCCCGACAGCATGCCGAGCACCATCTTTGTGGTCGCCATGGCGGCGCCGGTGTTGCCGGCGGTAAAGAAGCCGGCAGCCTTGCCTTCGCGCACCAGCTTCAGGCCGACGCGCATCGAGGAGTCGCGTTTGGCGCGGACCGCCTGCGCGGCCTTATCGTCCATGGAGATCCACTCACTGGCGTGAACGATCTCGATGGGCAGGTCGTGGCCCTTCAGGCACTGAATCAGGGCAGGCTCGATGCGCTGCTTCGGCCCAACCAGAAGGACGCGCACGTTGTAACGGCGGCACGCGGCGATCGCCCCGCGAATCTCAGATTCGGGGGCCTTATCGGAACCCATTGCATCGACTACGATGTCGATCGGCATGGACTGACGGTAGCAGAACTTGCGCTCCGTGAGCGGAGGCTAGCTTGCTTCCTTGACGGCGAGGACTTCGCGTCCCTTGTACTGTCCGCACTTCTTGCAGGCGCGATGGGGCAGCTTGCGCTCCTGGCAGTTCGGGCAAAGGGAGGTGCCGGTCACCGTCAGGTGGTCGTGGCTGCGGCGGAGGGCGGTGCGTCGCTTGGAGTGGCGGCGTTTTGGGTTCGGCATGGTTCAGTTCCTTTCGGCTTCTCCCTTGCTATCGCGTCTCGGCGCGAAAGGGCTTGGGAAGCCTTTGATTCGGTGCGGGCGACCTACTGCTTCCACTGGCTGGCCAGACCGGCGAGCGCGTGCCAGCGAGGGTCGGTCGGAGCCGTGTCGCAGTGGCATTCGCTGCCGTTCAGGTTCTCGCCGCAGTGCGGGCAAAGACCCTTGCAGTTGTCCTGGCAAAGGGTTCGGCTGGGCAGCGACAACAGCACCTGCTCGCGCACGACATCCTCGAGCAGAAGCCCGCTTCCATCATAGTACCCGATTTCGGTCTCTTCTTCCGTAATTGCTCGCTCGCTCGCGTTTGCGTCGACCGCATGGGGGCGGAAAATCAGGTCAAAGTCGCCCTCGATCTGTTGTTGGATGGGATCGAGGCAGCGAGCGCACTGCAGCTCAAACGGGCCGGCGTAGGAGGCGCGCAGGCGAATATCCTGGACGAACTCCTTGGGGCCGCGGTGCTCGACCAGGAGGTCGGCCCGGCCTTTGACCGAAAGCGGCGCGGTCTGCCGGAGGTCGGGGGCATAGTCGATCGCTTCGGCCGGAATTTGCTGGTCGAGGTCGAGCGGTTCTTTCTCGAGTTCGAGGGTCGTAATAAGCATGGCGGTCTCCCTTTATTTTCTCACGGTCGCCGCCGGG
>CAXUCK010000023.1:1137-17273 GCA_964249375.1 uncultured Acidobacteriaceae bacterium | reverse complement strand
GTTGAAGACGGGCGGGGAGCCGGGGAGCCGGGCAGCTAAAGGAAAAGGCGGATGCCCGCTACCCCGGCGGCCCCGGCGCCAAGGCAGGCGGGCAGGTTTTCGGGGCTAACGCCGCCCAGGGCGAGGACCGGCGTCGGGGCGGCGATCTGGCACGCCTGGCCGAGGAGGTCGAGGCCCGTGCCCGGCTGGAGGAGTTCGCCGCGGACGCGCTTCTCAAAAACCGGACCGAAGAGCAGGAGGTCCGGCGCCAGCGGCTGGGCCCGGCGAAGGTCGGCGAGGGTGTGACAGGAAAGACTGACGACCGGCCGGGGAAGGCCGCACACGCGATACAGCTCGCGGATCTGTCCCGGGGTGAGTTCGTCGGGAGAAGACGGGAGGTGCACGCCGCCGGCACCGACCGAAACAGCGACATCGGCGCGGGCGTGGATCAGCAGCCGGGTGGCGGCGCCCGTGTCGCGGAAGACGGCGAGCACCTGCCGGGCAAGGTGGGCGAGGTCGCGCGCGGGCAGGTCGGGCTCGCGAAGCAGGAAGAAGTCGACGCCGGCCAGGGCGAGGCGGCGAGCCTGCTCGAGGAGCTCGAAACAAACGGCCTGCGCCCCCGGCGGACCAGCCGGATCAGAAATCGCTTTCTTCCCGCGAAACAGGTGACGGTCGGAGATGCCGTAGCGCAGCACGGGATGAGTGTATCGGCGGTTCCGGGTCGCGGGCGTGCGCTAGGATAAGAAAGGAAGCGGGCAGCGACACTTCCAGCGAAGACACCGATTTCCGCGATCGAGGCGCCCCGGTACGGTGTGTCCTCCCGAGGGGAACAGAGAACTGAGCGAGCGCATGGGCACCGTCTACGATTTGATAGTGATTGGTTCCGGCCCGGCCGGTCAGCGGGCGGCGATTTACGGAGCCAAGCTGGGCAAAAAGGTCGCCCTGGTGGAGATGCGCGAGGTGGTGGGCGGCGCCTGCATCAACACCGGCACCATCCCTTCGAAGACCATGCGGGAAGCCGTGCTGCACCTTTCCGGCTACAACTACAAGTCGATCTACGGCATGAACTACCGGGTGAAGGAACGCATCACGATGGCGGACCTGGCCTTCCGCGTGCAGCACGTGATCAAGACCGAGGTCGACGTGACCGAGGCACAGCTTTCGCGCAACAACATCGAAATGCTGGTGGGCACGGCATCGTTTGACGACCCGACGCACGTGCGGGTAACGAACTCGAAAGGGTCGACCGTCTACGAGACCAAGGCGACCATTATCGGCACGGGCACCAAGCCGGCGAGCTCGGACAAGGTGCCGATCAACGGGTCAACCATCATCAATTCGGACCTGATTCTCGAGCTCAAGACCCTGCCGAAAACCATGATCATCGTCGGCGGCGGCGTCATCGGCGTCGAGTACACGTGCATGTTCGCGGCGCTCGGCGTGCGATGTACCTTGATCGAGCGGCGGCCGCGGCTGCTGGAGTTTGCCGACCAGGAAATTGTTGAGGCCCTGAGTTACCATCTGCGCGATTCCCGCGTCACTATGCGGCTGAACGAAGAGGTGGAGTCGGTCGAGGAGATGGCGGACGGCACCGTGGTCGCCAACCTCGAATCGAAAAAGCGGGTGCAGGGCGATGCTCTGCTCTACGCCGTGGGCCGGCAGGGCAACGTCGACGAGCTGAACCTTCCTTCGGTTGGCGTGGAGTCGGACGGGCGGGGGCGCATCCCCGTGGACAAGGATTTCCGCACCAAATGTCCGTCGGTGTTTGCGGTGGGCGATGTGATCGGCTTTCCGTCCCTGGCGTCGGTGTCGATGGAGCAGGGCCGGGTGGCGGCGGCGCGCGCCTTTGGCGATGAAACGGTGCTGTCGAACCCAAGCTACTACCCGTACGGCATCTGGACGATTCCGGAGATTTCCTTCCTGGGCAAGACCGAAGAACAGCTGACCGAAGAGGACGTCCCGTACGAGGTGGGCGTGGCGTACTACCGCGAGATCGCCCGCGGCCAGATTCGCGGCGACACGACCGGCCGGCTGAAGCTCATCTTTCACCGGCAGGACCACTCCTTGCTCGGCGTGCACATCATCGGCGAGGGTGCGAGCGAGCTTTTGCACATCGGCCAGGCTGTGATGGCGCTGGGCGGGAAGGTCGATTATTTCGTTGACACGGTGTTCAACTACCCAACGCTCGCAGAATGTTATAAAGTGGCGGCTTTCAACGGGTTGAACCGCGTCAGTAAGTTTCAGTAGAGCGCGGGCGCCCAAATGGGGCAGAAACGTCATGGCGAAAAGCATTGGAGTCACCCTTTCTGAGCGGATTCTGGCGGGACTCGTGGACAACAACTCGATTGCGGGCGAGTTGCGCAGTTTTCCCGCAAAACGGGCGGACATGCCGGCGTCGATCTTTCCCGAAGAGGCAGAGGCGGGACTGATCGAGCTGCACACCGAGGCCTTGGTCGAGACCATCTGCGAGCAGGTGGTCGCGGTGGCCGGAGGAGCCAAAGACATCAGGGCAGTGGGTGTGGCGCTGCCGGGGTACATCCGCAACGGTGTGGTCGAGGACGCCCCCAACCTGCCGCAGCTGAAGGGCGCGCGCATGGGCGAGCTGCTGAGCGGGAAGCTGCGGCAAAACGGCGTGACGGCGCCGGTGACGATTCTGAACGACGCGGACGCCGTGGCCGTGGGTCTGGCGTCGCTGCATGGCAAGCTCGACAGCGTGGTGCGGGTGTGGACGCTCGGGATTGGCATCGGCTTCGGGCAGTATCCGTTTTCGGAGGGCGCGTGGGAAAACGGGCACTCGGTGGTCTCGCTCGACGAGAAGGAGCGCTTCTGCGGGTGCGGCGGCGTCGGCCACATGGAAGGCATCATGGGGCACCGGGCCATGCGCCTGCGGTTCCTGGACATGGAGCCGGAGGAGGTCTTTGCGGCCGCCAAAGAGGGCGACGCGCGGTGCGTCGAGTTCAAAAAGCTGTGGCACCGTGCCCTGGCCGCGGCGACGGCAAGCTCGATCTATGCCAGCGGCTCCGGGCGGTTTTTCCTGACCGGATTCAATGTGCGGTTCGTCGACCTTCCGATGCTCAAGGACCTGGTCGGGCAGATGGTCAAAATGAGCCCGCTGCAGGGCTACTCGTTCGAGATCGTGGGGGACGAGGGCGATACCCGGGTGATCGGTGCAGGCGTCGCGGCAGAGCAGGCGGCGGTGCGGGGCTAGCGGCGGAACAGGTCGGCGTGGGTGCCGGTGCGAATCAGGTGCAGATCGTCTCCGGCGACACGGTAGATCAAGAGCCAATCGGGCTCGATATGGAGGTCGCGGTAGCCGCTCCACTGGTCAGGGCGTGGTCGCGCAGGCGTCGCGGCAGCTCCGTTCCGGTTGCGGGCAGGTTGATCGCGGCTTCGAGCTTACCCAAGTCTTTGCCACGGCGGAGGGCGAGCTCTGTGTCTTTAAGGAAACGCGTCGTGGGGACGGCTTGCAACACGGGTCTCAGTCCCGCATGTCGCGAAAGAGCTGATCGAGCGATGCGTAACGCGTGCCCCTTGCCTGCTCGGATTCCCGCATCGCTGCAATTGTCTGGTCGTCTGGCTGATGCATGGCGAAGGGAAGGCAGTGCTCAGCGACGATCTGGCTGAGGAGCATGCGAAGCGCGTCGTCGACACTGAGGCCGATCTCGGCAAGAACAGCTCCGGCCTGCTCATTGAGGTGCGAGTCAACCTGGGCGGTAACGATGGTCGTCGCCATAGTGGAGCCTCTCTGTTGATTGTAGCGTCTGACTAGTGCTGGCAGGTCGGGCAGAAGTGCGTTCCGCGGCCGCCGACGGTGATCTTTCGGATCGGCGTCGCGCAGCTGCGGCAGGGCTGGCCCTCGCGCGCGTAGACCAGGTGTTCGAGCTGGAAAAAGCCGGTGATGCCGTCAGCATCGACGTAGTCGGACACCGAGGAGCCCCCTAGCTCGATCGCCCGGTGGAGCACGGTTTGGAGCGCGGCGTGCACTCGGCCGAGTTCCGCGCGCGTCAGCCGGCCGGCATGCCGCCGGGGACGGATGCCGGCGCGGGCCAGCGCCTCATCCGCGTAGATATTCCCGACGCCGTGGAGGAGGGACTGGTTAAGCAGGGCGGCTTTGATGGGGGTCTTGCGGCCGCGAAAGAGACCGGCAAAGTCGGCGGGGGAGATGGTGAGGGGCTCGGCGCCGGGGCCGAGGTACGCTTCGCGGCGCACAGACAGGCGGCCGAAGCGGCGGGCGTCGACGAAGCGAAGCTCGCGGGAGTCGGCCAGGGTGAGGACGGCGTGGGTGTGCGGCGGCAGGGGCACGTCGGGGTGCGCGACCAGGAGGCGACCGGTCATGCCCAGGTGGACGAGAAACTCAGCGGGGGTGGGGTCCGCACCACCGTCGGTCAGGTGTTCCAGCGTCACAACAATGGTCTTGCCCACGCGGCGCACCTGGGCGATCGTGGCGCCGGTTAAGACTTCGGCGATCTCGGCTTCGGGGCTCTTGAAGGTCTGCGGCTTGCCGCTGGTCCAGACGGCCGTGATGCGCTGTCCGCGGACACGCTCGTTGACGCCGTTGGCGACGGTTTCGACTTCGGGGAGTTCAGGCATGGTGGAAGCGCTTTCCGATGCGGTGCTGCGAGCAGCCAAAACTTCAGATGATCACGATCGCTTGGATGGTTCGACCGGCAGTCTCCCTCTTCTGCGCGGTACACTTCGCCCATGGCAGAGGAGTTGGCAATGAGTGAGGGGCAGGCGGGCACGTCGGTGCATACCCGGTGGTCAGATATCCCGGAGGAGCCGATGAGCGACTTCATCGGCCGGCAGTTTCTGGTGGGCACAAACATGATGCTCGCGCGCGTTCTGCTCAAGAAGGGCGCGCACGTACCCGAGCACAGCCACCCCAACGAGCAGATCGCCTACATCCTCGAGGGCGCGCTGCGCTTCCGCATCGAAGGTCGCGATCTGGTGGTCGGCGCGGGCGAGGTGCTGGCGATCCCTCCCAACGTGCCGCACGAGGCCTGGGCGCTTGAAGATACCGTGGACCTCGACGTCTTCAACCCGCCGCGCCAGGACTGGCTCGACCGCGACGACAGCTATCTGCGCAGCCAGACCGGCGTCGCAACCGGCGGGGAGGAGTAGCCCGATGGACCTGGGATTGACAGGCAAGAGCATCATGGTGTGCGCGTCGAGCGAGGGCATCGCACTGGCGGCGGCGAAGCGGTTTGCGGCCGAAGGCGCGCGGATGGCCATGTGCTCGCGCGATCGAGCGAAGCTGGACCGGGCGGCGGAGCTGGTGCGCGCGGCGGGCCCGGAGGGAGCGCGCGCCGAGGTCTTTCCGGAAGCGCTCGACGTGACCGACGCGCCGGCGGTCGAGCGCTTCGTGGCTGCCGCAACCGAGCGCTTCGGCGGTGTGGACGTGTGCGTCACCAACGCGGGCGGGCCGCCGGCGAAGATGTTTCTGGACACCACGCCCGACGAGTGGGACCGGGCCTACGCGCTCAACCTAAAGAGCACGGTGCTGTTCGCGCGGGCGGTGCTGCCGGGCATGCAACGGCGGCGGTGGGGGCGCATTGTCACCATCACGTCGGTCTCCGTGCGGCAGCCCGTCGGCGACCTGGTGTACTCGAACACGGTGCGCGCCGGGGTGGTGGGGCTGGTCAAGAGCCTGTCGAACGAGTTCGGCAAGGACGGCATCACGGTGAACAACGTGGGGCCGGGGTACACGGCGACGGAGCGCCTGCGCGGCCTGGTGCGGTCGCGGTCAGCGGCCGCGGGTGTGTCTGAGGAGGCATACCTTGCGACGCTGGGCGCGCAATCGGCGCTGGGGCGGGTAGGCGAGCCGGACGAGGTGGCGGACGCGATTGTGTGGCTGGCATCGGAGCGGGCGTCGTACATTACCGGGCAGACGTTGCTGGTGGATGGCGGAGTGTATAAGGGGCTTTAGTTGATCAGAGCCTCGCTGCTTTCGAGTGGCTGAGTCACTGCCAAGAATGGGGTGTGGTTGCGACGAACTCGCCCACCGGCGAAATTTTGATCGAGTTGCCCTCAACAAGGATGTCGACACCTTGGCGTGTCGTCATCTGGAGCCTTACAGAACCTGTGTAGGAAGCGGGATACGGAATGATGTTGTCGAGCAGCATGGCGTCGACCTTCAACGACCCTTCGTAAATGTCGATCTCCGGTTCGCTCACGTCTCCTTCAATCGCCATCTGCGTGAAGGCCATCTGAATGCGCTGCTGCCCCTCTTCGGAATGGTCTTCCCGCTCTTTGTTCTTTCGATACACGACGGCGTTGAAGACGAGAGCACCAGTTCCGTGCGGCGAGATCTCAACGCCGAGCAGCCATGAATCGTGTAATTCTAGCTCGGTCTCAGGCATGGGGTGCCGAGGGAACAGGCGTGACGGAGACGATTTCGCCCGCCGAAGCATAAAACGCTCCGCTCCCGAAGTCATTGTGCGGCAGCGCCGACCACTCCACCCGGTCGTACAGCAGGTGCTCGCCCGTGGGCAAAAGCGCGATTTCGTTGAGGTTGGCGATAATCTCCTGCTTGTCGGTGAAGACGATGTGGACGCGCTGGCCGGTCAGCGGCTTGAGCTCCTTGAACTGTTCGTAGGTCAAATCGGGTCGTCCTCGAAGGCAAGTATAGAAGGTGCCCAGTATAGAATCTGCTCTGTCGGTCCGATGCACGGACCCGCAGGAACCATCTCCCGGAGATCCGAAAACACACGTGACCCAACGCAGATCAGCGGTAATTCTTGGTGCCCAGTGGGGCGATGAGGGCAAGGGCAAAATCGTCGACGTGCTCTCGGAGCGCTTCGACGTCGTGGCGCGGTATGCGGGCGGCCACAACGCCGGGCACACGGTGATCATCCAGGGCAAAAAGTTTGTGCTGCAGCTGATTCCCTGCGGCGTTCTGCGGCCGGAGTGCAAGGGCGTCATCGGCAATGGCGTCGTGCTCGACCCGATGGCGTTTCTGAGCGAGGTCAAGAAGCTCAAGGAAGCCGGCCTGCCGGTCGACAACCAGCTGTTTGTGTCCGATCGGGCCCAGGTGATTCTGCCCTATCACCGGATGATCGAGCTGGCCGCGGAAACTGCCCCCGGGAGAACACCCATCGGAACCACCCGCCGCGGCATCGGCCCGGCGTACGAAGACAAGGTGCATCGCAACGGCCTGCGGGTGGTCGACCTCCTGAACACCTCTCTGCTGCGCACGCACATCAACAATGCCTGCCACGAAAAGAACACCATCGCGCACGCGCTGTTCGGCACCGAGCCGCTCGATCCCAAGCAGATGTACGAGGACTACACCCGCGCGGCCGAGCAGCTGGCCCCCTTCGTCACGGACACGGCGGTGCTGCTGAACGACGCCCTGCGCGACGGCCAGCGGGTGATGTTCGAGGGGGCGCAGGGGGCGCTGCTCGACATCGATCACGGCACCTACCCGTTTGTGACCAGCTCGTCAGCCACCGCGGGCGGCGCGGTCACCGGCACGGGCGTCGGCCCAACCCGCATCGGCACCGTCATCGGCGTCACCAAGGCCTACGTCACGCGGGTGGGCGAGGGTCCGTTCCCGACCGAAATCAACGACAGCTCCGCAAACCTGCTGCGGGCGCGCGGGCAGGAGTATGGTGCGGTCACCGGTCGGCCGCGGCGCTGCGGCTGGCTGGACCTGCCGCTGCTGCGCTACTCCAACATGATCAACGGCACGGAGTGGCTGGTCGTCACGAAGATGGACGTCATGGACGAGTGCCGGCAGATCCCCGTGTGCACGCACTACAAGGTCAACGGCAAGCTGACCGACAGGGTTCCGGCCGATATGCGCGGCTTTGACGCCATTGAGCCGGTGTACACCACCCTTCCGGGGTGGTCCAGTTCGACCGAGGGCATCACGGAGTACGGCCAGTTGCCAGAGGCAGCGCGGGCATACCTCGAGTTCCTCGAGCGGGAGTCCGGGGCCAGGATAGGCATGGTGTCGACTGGGCCGGATCGCGATCAAACCATCACCATGCCCGGCTTTGCCGAGCTTTTGTCGGCTTAGGGGAGGGGCGAGAGCGATGGTGAGCTTTACCGTGCGGATGCGGTTCGATCCCGGGATCCGCGACGAGATTGCCGGCATGCTGCGCCTGCTCGCCGCCGCCTCGCGGACGGAGCCGGGCTGTATCAGCTACGTGCCGCACTTCGTCGACGGCCACCCCGGGACCGTACTGATCTACGAGCAGTACCGCGACGAGACCGCCGCCGAAGCGCACCGCGCCACACCGCACTTCCGGCAGTATGCAATCGGCGGTCTCTACCAGCGCATGCTCGACCGGCAGGTGGAGACGCTGACGGCCGTCGCGTGAGCTGCGGTGCACTTCCCTTTGCGCCGCGCAGCGGCCAGCGAAGCAGATCTCTTCGCGCACGTTGCAATCCCTCGAAGGTTGTTTTGACGCCGGGCCGTGCGCGCGTCTACCATCCGCTACGCAATGAGCCTTTCTGGTCGAGAGTTCGGACGGACACTTCACGCGGTGGGCGGCGGCGCCCTTCTGCTGGCGATGGTGGTTGCCGTGCCCCCCTCCTTTGCGCACTCGCCGCGTCCGAATAAGCACGACGAGCGGCGGGAGCTGGAAAGTCTCGAAACACAGTGGGTCCAAGCAGAGATCAACGCGGATGTGGCGGCGCTGGACCGGCTGCTGTCCGATGACTTCGTCGGCATCTCCATGACGGGCCAGGTGAACACCAAGCTGCAGCAGATGGACCGCATGCGCCGGCATGACCTGGTGCTGAAAACGCTACAATTGGACGACATGAAGATCAAGCTGCTCGGCCAGGTGGCCGTGGTCACCGGCCGGGCGCGGGCCGAGGGCACGAGCGACGGCACGCCGCTGAAAGGTAATTTTCGCTACACGCGCGTGTACCTGCACCAGCCCGGCGGATCGTGGAAGGTGACCAACTTTGAGGTGACGCGGATCCCAGGCTGAGCTTCGCCGGGGAAGCTCTTCAGGCGGTCGTCGCCATCTGGTCGCGCAGGCGCCGCCAGGTCGCGTCCAGGGTCTCAGGCAGAATGCGCGTCTCGCCGATGGCCGTCATGAAGTTGGTGTCGCCCACCCATCGCGGCAGCACGTGGAGGTGCAGGTGGTCGGCGACGCCCGCGCCCGCGGCTTCGCCCAGGTTCAATCCCAGGTTCAGACCATCCGGCCGGTAGACCGCGCGCAGAACCCGCTCCATGCGCTGCCCGGCGAAGATCAGGTTGGCGGCCGTCTCTGCCGGCAACGCGGCCAGCGACGACTGGTGCACGTACGGCACAGCCATCACGTGGCCGGAGGAGTAGGGATACGCGTTCAGGCAGAGGTAGGTGTCAGGCCCGCGGTAGAGGATTCCCGCCGCGCGCTCGGCATCTTCGGCAGGAGTGCCCTGCTCGATCGCCCAACCGACGGCGGCGATCATGTTGCAGAAGACGCAGTGGCGGTCCGGTCCGGGCCAGCCGGACAGCACTTCGGGCACGCCCGGGTAGCGGCCGCGTTCCGCGCCGGTAATGTAGCTGTAGCGCCACGGCGTCCAGAGGCGGTCCATACCGCGAGTATAGACGGCGCGCCTTTCGCAACCGCTTTTCACCGGAAGGTGATGTGTCTGCCGCTCCCGGTGCGGGAGACTTGACGAACGGACCCGTTTCCCTTATGTTCTGTACTGAGCCCCTGCGCGTGGGATCCGAGGCAGCCGCTCCTCTGAAAAGTCGTACTTCATTCCGTCCGACCGAACCCTGCTGCCCAGCATGGTGTGAGGTCTGGCCAACGCCCCCGGAAACGGAGCGTCGAGCCGGTCTCCCTGTTCGCCGGAAACGGAAGGGAGCTCGGGTCCCGGAGTTCGCATGATCATGGTTGACCACCATCATTCCGACAATAACGAGAGCACACCCCTGAACACCCAACTGGAAACCCTGACACCCGAAGCGACCGAGCAGCATGACGCTGCCCAGTCAACCGATCTCACCCCAACCCCACAGAACGCCACCACCGAGCCCGCGAGCGCCGCCCCCACGCCCGTTGTGCCGGACGAGCATTATGTGAGCGCAAGCTTCGCCACCCCTGCCGCAGATCAGACGAACGACTCCGGCGCTCTGCCGCAGGTCTCCGCCGCAGCGGACGACATGGACTATGACTCAGCCGACTTCGCCGCGGCGCTCGCCTCATTTGATCGCGAGCAGGCCGCCGAGAAGGACGCTGCGCAGAGCCTGACGGCCGAAGAAGCAGTCGTGACCGGCACCGTGGTCAAGGTCACGGACAAGCATGTCGTCATTGACATCGGTCTCAAGTCCGAGGGCCTGATCCCGATCGAGCAGGTGACCAACCCCGATGGCACGCCGAAGTTCCAGCCCGGCGACCAGGTCGAGGTGGTCGTCGAGCGCGAGGAGCCGGAGGGCGGTTACCTCGTCAGCTACGAAAAGGCGCTCCGGCACAAGGTCTGGGACAAACTCGAGGCCGCCGCCAACGACAAGGTGCCCGTCACGGGCATGGTGCTGTCGCGCGTCAAGGGCGGGCTCACCGTCGATATTGGCATCAAGGCGTTCCTGCCAGGGTCGCAGGTTGAGGTGCGGCCGGTCCGCAATCTCGACGGCTACATCGGCACCGAGATCGAAGTTCGCGTCATCAAGCTGAACAAGAAGCGCGGCAACGTCGTCATCTCGCGCAAGGAACTGCTCGAAGAAGAGCAGAACGCGAAGAAGTCGGTGACGCTCGCGACCCTCGAAGAGGGCTCGATCCTCACCGGGACGGTCAAAAACCTGACCGACTACGGTGCGTTCGTCGATCTGGGCGGCCTTGACGGCCTGCTTCACATCACCGACATGAGCTGGGGTCGCCTCACTCACCCGCGCGACCTGGTCAACGTCGGCGATGAGATCCAGGTCAAGGTGCTGAAGTTCGATAAGGACAAGCAGCGCGTTTCGCTCGGCTTTAAGCAGCTCACCCCCGACCCGTGGCTCGACGCCACCGAGCGCTATCCGATCGGCGCCCAGGTGCGTGGCCGCGTCCTTTCAGTCACCGACTACGGTGCGTTTGTGGAGCTCGAGCAGGGCATCGAAGGTCTGGTGCACGTCTCCGAGATGACCTGGTCCAAGCGGATGAAGCACCCGTCCAAGATGGTCAAGCCGGGTGACGAGGTCGACACGATCATTCTTTCGGTGAACCCGAACGACCGCCGTATCTCCCTCGGCATGAAGCAGTTGCAGGATAATCCCTGGGAACAGCTCGAAGACAAGTATCCGACCGGCGCCATCATCGAGGGCCGTGTCCGCAACCTCACCGATTTTGGTGCGTTCATCGAGATCGAAGATGGCATCGATGGCCTGGTACACGTCTCGAACCTGAGCTGGACCAAGCGCATCAAGCATCCGTCGGAGGTCCTCAAGAAGGGTGAAAAGGTTCGCGCGATCGTGCTTGGCGTCGAGCCGGAAAACCGGCGTCTGTCGCTTGGTGTGAAGCAGCTGCAGCCGGATGTCTGGGACACGTTCTTCGCGCAGCATCGCGTGGGCGACGTGGTCAAGGGCAAGGTGCTTCGCACGGCGCAGTTCGGTGCCTTCGTCGAGATCGCCGAGGGAGTCGAGGGTCTGTGCCACGTGTCTGAAGCGGTCGACGAGAATCACCAGCCGGTGAAGCTTGAGGTCGGCGACGAGCACGAGTTCCGCATCGTTAAGATGAATCAGGAAGAGAAGAAGGTCGGCCTGAGCATCAAGGCGATCGGCGAAGAAGCCAGCCGCTCCGAAGTGGAGAGCTACAAGGAGCGCGAGCGCGGCGGTGCGCAGCCGGCGGGCGCTTCCGGTGGGAACTCGTCCTCAAGCAGCAGCAGCACGACCCTGGGCGACCTGATCAACTGGAAGCGCTCCGAACGCGAGTAGCTTCCAACAGGGCATTCCAATCGCCTAAACAGAGAGGGGCTGCTTCGGCAGTCCCTCTTCTGCGTAGACGACCTCACAGGGTTCGGTTCGCAATTTATCTGAAAATCCGGTAGGTCATTAGGCCGACAACCCCCCGGGACAGCCCGCAGATCCGCTCGACGAGGCTTGCCCGTGGCGGGAAACTGGTGAGCCCGTTACGCGATCAGGGTGTGGGGAGCCGGGTCGCCTTCCAGCGAAGAACCGGTTAGCCTGGCGTCCTCACCGGTACCCAGCTCTGCCATCTTCGCCGAGGCTCGAAACAACATTTCCATCTCTGCCGGCGCGAACGACTCGGGCGTGATGTTTCCCAGGGCAACAAAACCCGGCTTATCCCCCAGCGCCTCGGAGATGCGATTCCAGGTTAGGAAGGGAGACGTGGTGGGAACCATGATGATCTGCGCCTTCGGCTCAGGCAGCGCGAAGTAGATCGCCCAGATAAGGAGAGTCAGGCAAGTCGCGATCCCATTCGCAAGACTCACATCGGAGTGCAGCGTGGAGTTACTTGTGATCCACGCCGCGTCCACCAGACTTGCTGTCGCCATGATGCCCAAGCCGAAGCTGACACCAAAAACGCGGCTAAGGTAGGAAAGGCCGAGAGGCCGGACCGCGAAGCAGACAAACATGAGAAGGCACAGCGTCAAAATGCTCGAGACTTCTTGCATTTGCGTGACGACAACACTTACAAGACTCTGGCCGGACATACGCGAACTGAAGGTCACCGCCGTCGCCAGCGCTGCGGAGATTGCACCGGCCCATCGGAAAACCAGCGTTCCCAGACGCTGTAGTCCGGGAAGGGGAGCCATCGCGATGCGGAAGATACTGTAGATGATCAGCAGCGACAGCACCGCCTCAACGGCGTATGAACCCCAATACACATAGAAGAAAACCTTGTATGCGACATGCCTGCCCATCCACCACGCCAGCCGGAACAGCGTCAGGCAAATAGCTGTAGAACTAAGACGAACAGCCAGAAACAGGAAAAGAAACAGAAACTTTCTAACCGA
This sequence comes from uncultured Acidobacteriaceae bacterium, assembly GCA_964249375.1. GTDB lineage: Bacteria > Acidobacteriota > Terriglobia > Terriglobales > Acidobacteriaceae > Edaphobacter. Next base: position 4,397 of record CAXUCK010000023.1, on the reverse strand, counting down.
ACGACTCAAAAACAGCAGGACAAGACATAAGGCGCAAGTAGCTGGCTCTAAATAAGTTAACGAATTGAGAACTGTCTCCCGCATGTCTTCCGTCCTCAAAGGCCCAACAATTCGAGCCTAGCGCAGTGCGAGGACGGAGACAACAACTTTATTCGGCGGTGTGCGTCGTAAGCGTCCGTGTGTTCCGAAACGGGAATCGTGTAAATTACTTGCCGGGCATCCCACAGGCATTCGGATCATTGGGCGGGCATACGGGGACCGGCACGGTGGCAACCTTGCCCGGCACGACTTTTGCGGAACTCGAAGGGACCTGTGTAGCAGCGGTCATACCGGTAACTGCGAGAGCGAGGGTGAGGACGCGGACGATGTTCTTCATGGGGTCGTACTCCTAAAGTTGTATGGCAAAGCCCTTGATTTCGCTGGACAACCGCGATAGACAAACCATAGAATTTAGAAGCTGCTAAGTCCACTGTTTCGAGGGACTTACACGAGGATGAAAAGGTGTACGTTACTAAGGTAACATCACTTCTACCTGGGGCCAGCAGCAAAGTCCTATGTCGCACATTCAAAAAGACATGAGTGTTCTCAACGGCATGGACCATCATCGCAGGACGTCTGCTGATCTTCTGTCGCGTGCTCATCGCCGCTGAAATCCACAAATCCGATTCGCCAATCCATTCGTTATGCATCGCCGTAATCACGCGCGGTGACCAATACGCCCAGCAGTGCCCGAACAGCAAACAGAGGCACCTCATCCCTCACCCACGGGACGCAGCAATGGCCACGCGAAGGTACTAAGGGGACGCCCTACACACGGCGCAGTACGAGATGCCTGGCGGCGCGAAGAGAGAATGCTAGCTAAGGAGTTGGTCTCGGTCGTGCTTTAGCCCTGAGCCGCGGTGACGGCCTGCTGGGCAGGCTCCGGCGCTGGGTCCGGTCGAGCCGCGACGGGCTTCTTCGGAGCCGGCTCAGCTTTCTTCGAGGGCGCAAGGATCGCGTGCAGCGTGGTGCCTTCCATGCGGGGCATGAACTCCACCAGGCCCGTCTCGCCGATGTCCCCGATCAACCGATTGATGATCTTGTAGCCCAGGTCGCGATGCGCCATCTGCCGTCCCTTGAAGCGGAGCGACGCCTTGACCTTGTCACCCTCCGTGAGGAACCGGACGGCCTGGTTCTTTTTCGTCTGGTAGTCATGCTCATCGACGGTGACGGAAAATTTCACCTCTTTGATCACGATCACTTTTTGCTTTTTCCGCGCCGCTCGATCGCTCTTGTCCTTCTCGTAGAGGAACTTCCCGTAGTCCTGAATCTTGCAAACGGGTGGAACGGCATTCGGCGAAATCTCGACCAGGTCGAGGGATCGTTCCCGGGCCATCTTCAGCGCCTCGAAAGGCGCCATGACGCCCAATTGCTCGCCATTCTCGTCGATGACACGAACTTCTCGCGCGCGAATCCGTTCGTTTGTACGAATGAAAGACTTCGCGGAGCGCTTGTCGATTGGGGGAATAGTGTTGCCTCCTGGTCGCGATGAGGCGGCCATGTAAGGGGAAAGGATTCAGCGCTCCCGTAGAGAGAGGCTCGGCATCGAAAGTATAGCATCGCCCCGCATCTGCGGTTTTCCCGTTTTGGGAGCTTCACAGCAAGCGGCAGTGCGGTTTTTCGCCGTTTGTGCTCCCGCCGCGCTTATAGTGAAAGAGCAGTGGGCGAGCCGGGGACGACGAGGCTGGCCCACAGCAGAGAGGTCTTTCCCGGAACATGAAGCGCCGCATACTTCTGGTCGACGATGACGTCGCCATTCTTCTTACGATGAAGGCCGTGCTCGAAATCAGCGGCTTTGATGTCGACACCGCTGCCTCCGCCAAGGAGGCGCGCGGCAAGATCCGCTCCCGCGAGTACCACATGGTGATCAGCGACATGCGCATGGAAAGCGACGCAGCGGGCGCTGAGGTCATCCAGGCCGCGCGGTCTGCTCCCTACCACCCAGCCGTTGCGCTCCTGACCGCGTTTCCGGTCGGCGAGGACGACTGGGACGGCGTTGCTCCGGACAAAATCCTGGTCAAGGCGACCCACACCCGCGTTCTGCTGCAGCAGATTGAAAAGCTGTTCACCTCGCATGCCGCGAAGCTGACGAAACTTGCAAGCCAGGCTGCCGGTACAGGCAAGGGAGACAACGCAAAGTCGATCGAGAAGGTGCTCCCTGCAGAAGCCCCGCTGGCCGGGAGTGCACCGGACGACGCGGCAAAGCCCGCCAGGAAATCCGGCAGCGGCAAGAAGATGGTCAGCGCCTAAGGGGCGGGATCCGTCGGGCGCGCACATGGCCCCGGTTCCCCCGAGCTACTTCGGCGAGTTCTCCCGCACGTAGGTCCGCAGTCGGGTGTTCAGCTCCAGAGCCTTGCTCACGCCGCCATCGAGCATCTTCAGCCACTCGGACGCGGGCTCCTGCAGCTCGGCCATTCCCAGCAGGTAGCTGGTCTGCACGATGATTTCGAGCGCATTACTCAGGTCGTGCACCAGCTTGCGGATGTGGGTCGCCTGCTCCTCCGGAATCTGTCCTGCCACGCCGCCATCCGGAACCAGGAACTCTGCCATGGGTTGCCGCTCCTTTTGCCTACCAGTTTACGTCGCCACACGCCGGCGATGGAGTATCACCCCGGTGACGGCCACGGCCATCACCCTCACCACGGACGCACAGTCGTTTGACATCGCACCCCGCCTTTGCGAGACTCAACAAGTCACAGCTGCCATGATCAGCCCACCCGGTTGATCTCCTGTGAGTCGTGCCGAAGTGGCGGAATTGGCAGACGCGCATGGTTCAGGTCCATGTACTCGCAAGGGTGTGGAGGTTCAAGTCCTCTCTTCGGCACCATCGCCCATCAAACGCCTAGAAAGTCGCAGCCCGGCCAGTCGGTCGGGCTTTTCTGTCCCTAGCGCGGGAAGTGGAACACCAGACCGCTGCTGATGGATTCAACCGGATAAGTGCTCCCATTATCTTGCAGAGCGCCGATCCCCAGTTCCACCACCCGGAAATCCATCACGGGCAGAAGCGCAAAATCCGCTCCGACATACCCACGAAACTGCACCCCATTCCTGCGAACATTGGTTCCGTCCAGACTGCTCTCGGCAAAGCCGACCGCGCCCTCCGCGTACGGCGTCAGCCGATAACGCGGCACATCCACCGAAGCGCGGATGCCACCCAGAACGGAGTAGATCCGCGGCCTGGGCGTACTGGAGTAAATGGCCGCGTTCTTGTTCCCCACCAC
>CAXUCK010000023.1:0-1127 GCA_964249375.1 uncultured Acidobacteriaceae bacterium | reverse complement strand
CTCTGTTTGTGATTCCCGCTGGAAATCTGCTTTTTGCCTTTCTCTTTTTGGTTGTCATTCCCGTGGGGAATCTGCTCTTTTGCCTTTGTCTTTCTGGTTGTCATCCCGCAGGGAATCTGCTTTTGCAAGCTGCGCTATCACTGCTCCCCCGGGACCAACGTTTCACTCTCCTGGGGCAAGCAAGGAGCTTCGGCCACCCGAGGTAATGGCCAACGGCTCGCCCCGAGGCTCCCTCGCGACACCCTGCCTACCCCTCACGTCCTCCCTGCATCTGACCAAACAGATTGAGCTCACGGCCTGACCGCCGGAGCAAAAGGATTCCCCATGGCAGACAAGCTCGCTGTAGTCACAGGTGCCTCCGACGGTATCGGATACAACCTCGCCAAGGTCTTCGCCGAAAACGGCTACGACCTGATCATCAATGCCGAAGACGCCCGCATTCACACGGCCGCGTCCGACTTCAAGTCGCTCGGCGTCAACGTCACCCCGGTTCAGGCCGATCTCGCGACCTTCGACGGCTGCAAACAGTTCTGGCAGCAGGTCGAGTCCACCGGCCGCAGCTTGGACGCTATTGCCATCAATGCCGGCGTCGGTGTCGGCGGCCTGTTCGCCGAAACCGACCTGCAGAAAGAGGTGAACCTCGTTCGCCTCAACTGCGAAAGCACCGTGCATATCGCCAAGTATGCCGTCCAGAAGATGGTCAAGCAAGGGGCAGGGAAGATTCTGATCACTTCTTCGATCGCGGCCGAGATGGTTGCGCCCAAGGAAGCCGTCTACGCCGCCTCCAAAGCCTTCGATCTTTCTTTTGCCAAGAGCCTCCGCTATGAGCTCAAGGACACCGGCGTGACGGTCACCGCTCTGCAACCCGGACCCACGGACACGAACTTCTTCAACCGCGCCGACCTCGGCGACACCAAGGTCGGCACCGAAGGCAAGAAGGAGTCCGAGCCGTACGATGTCGCAAAGGAGGGCTTCAAGGCCCTGATGAGCGGCGACGAGCACGTTTATGCGGCCAGCTGGAAAACCAAACTTGAAGGCTCCATGATGGGTGTCGTCCCCGAGGCCCTCATGAATAAAATGCACGAGAAGATGACCGAGCCCGCCAAGAAGTAGGGGCGGCCATGGAG
>CAXUCK010000022.1:0-19631 GCA_964249375.1 uncultured Acidobacteriaceae bacterium | reverse complement strand
GAGGTAGGGCGAGACGAGCCAGATGGCCAGCAGCGCCGTGAGTTGCCTGCGGTGGGCAGGGGCGGCGGCACTCCCGACGAGCAGAGCCAGAACGGTAAGGCAGAGCAGATTGACGAGGCGGAGATCGAGGTGGAGGAGCGTCGCGGGCAGGTAGGCGAGAAGGGTGCCGGGAAGGTAGGTGAGCAGGACGGTCTCACCGGCGAAGCGGTAAAGGCGGTACGGGTCGATGCCGCTGTGAAAGGTTCTGCCAGCGGCCGCAAGGAGAGGCAGCATGTCGGAGCGGCGGATATCAAGAGGAAAGCTGCGGATGGAGAGCAACTGGAGTGCAAGCGAAGCAATGAGCACTGAGGTGAGAAGGCGTCCGGGAGCTTCGGTCGATTGCGGGCGCCGGAAATTTGCGGCAAGCAGGACGGCTGCGCCGGTAAACACAATGAGCGCGGGCCACAGAGCGAGGTGGTAACGGAATGCCGCATAGTGGTGCGCAGAGGCGACCAGCAGCGCCAGTGAGGGGATGAGCGTGGCGACGGCGATGCCGAGGAGGGCGCGGCTATCGTTAAGCGTTGCCAGGCGTGGGTACGAGCCCATGTGACGTGGCCAAAGAAGCCCGCCCAAAAGGGTGCAGAAGACCAGAGTGGCGGGCAGCAGGAGGAGCTGGTCGCGAGCAGCATTTGCCGAAAGGCGAAATCCATCTCCCTGCAGATTGAGAAAGGCGAGCAGCAGAAGGAATACTCCGGTGCGGAAGGCCGCTGGGCCAGGGTGCGAATCGTCAACGGGTAGGGCCTGGGTCATGAGCGGGGATTGGCCGGCGGACTGCCGGTGTGAGTGGATGATCGCACGATGTCACCCGGGGCGGAGCAGACGGCCGATGTTCTAGTGGGCAGACATCTGATCGGGATCCACCGTTCGCGCTTTCGCCGGAAGGCGCATGATCCAAACGAGCGGTGACAGCGCGACCAGGATGCAGGACAGGAGGAAGAAAGCATTTTTGTATGCGAGCATGCTGCTCTGGCGGATCATCTGGTTGTAAATTTGCGCGATCGCGATCGGCTCGGCGGCGGAGACGGTTCGATGCGTGAGCTGGGCGTAGCGGCTGATGTAGGAGGTGAGGCCGTAGCTTCCAGGGCTTAGGTTTGAGGCGAGGGTGACCTGGTTGACTTGCGCGTTGCGCGCCAGGTAGGTGGTGAGCAGGGCGGTGCCCGCGGAGCCGCCCATGTTGCGGGCGAAATTTGACAACGACGAGATCTGGTTGCTCTTGTCGCGGGGAACGCCCACGTAGTTGAGCGTGGAAATGGGAATAAAGATGAAGGGCAGCCCAAGCACCTGGAGCATGCGCCAGAACGTCACCGTGCCGAACGACGAGTGAAGGTCGAGCCGGGTGAGATTGTAGAGGCCGGCGGCAACGGCGAGGTAGCCGAGCATTACCGTGAGGCGCGGGTCGCTTTTGCCCAGGGTGCGTCCAGCGACGGCCATCATGACCATCATGACGAGACCCGCGGGCGAGAGCACTTTGCCGGCGAGCTCTGCGGTGTAGCCGAGCAGGGTTTGTAGATACTGTGGGATGAGCACCGTCGAGCCGAAGAGCACCATACCGAGGATCAGTTGTAAGAAAACCGCAGTGCCGAAGTTGCGGTTTTTGAGCAGCTTCAGGTCGACCACGGGATCGCGGTGGTTCCACTCCCACCAGACAAAGATCACGAGGGTGACGACCGCAAGCATGGCGGTGGTGCGAATCTCTGCCGAGCCAAACCAGTCTTTCTCCTGTCCCTTGTCGAGCGTGAACTCGAGCAGGCCAACGCCGGAGGCGACCAGTGCCAAGCCGGCGAAGTCCACCGGGTCGCGGCGCTTGGTGCGAGCGATAATCTCGGGCGGGTCCTCCACCATGCGGTTGGAAAGAAACAGCGAGATCAGGCCGATGGGCAGGTTGATGAAGAAGATCCAGTGCCAGTTGTAATTGTCCGTGATCCATCCGCCAAGCGTGGGCCCGATGGCTGGAGCGACGACGACGGCCATGCCGTAAAGGGCAAATGCCTGACCACGCTTTTCGGGCGGAAATGTGTCGGCGAGGATGGCCTGCTCGGAGGGCGCGAGACCACCCCCGCCGAGGCCCTGCAGGATGCGGGCAAACACCAAGAAGGGAAGGGTCTGCGCAAAACCGCAGAGCAGCGAGCACATGGTGAACACGGCCACACACGTCATGTAAAAGCGTTTCCGGCCGAAGCGGTTCGATAGCCAGCCGGAGATGGGCAGGATGATGGCTGAGGAAACGAGATAGCTGGTGAGGACCCAGGTTGCTTCTTCTTGCGAGGCGCCCAGTGAGCCGGCCATGTGCGGCAGGGCGACATTGGCGATGGAGGTGTCGAGCACCTCCATAAAGGTGGCGAGGGTAACGGTGAGGGCGACCAGCCAGGGATTATGGCTGGGCGTCCACCGGGCTTCAGGTCTGTCTGCTGCGGGCATGGATCGAGCGGCTACGGCACTTCAGGGTTGGGCCGCTGGGGAGGCGGTTGGAGCAAGTTTGCGGGCGAGATACGTGTAGGTGAGGGCGTAGGTGCGGGCCTCCTGCTTCAGGTCAGCGCCGGCACCGTGGCCTCCTTCCGTGATCTCGTCGTAGAAAAACGGCAGATGGAACTCCTCCATCTTAGCGGCGAATTTCCGGGCGTGTTGCGGTCCCACGCGGTCGTCCTTGGTGGTGGTGAAGATGAGCGGCTCGGGGTAGGCGATGCCAGGCCTGAGATTGTTGTAGGGCGAAATTCGGGCGAGGAAGGCACGCTGCTCGGGGTTCGAAACCGAGCCGTACTCACCGACCCAGCTGGCGCCGGCGGCGATGTGCTCGAACCCCAACATATCCAGCAGCGGAACCTGGATGACGACGGCGTGCCAGAGCGCAGGGTGCTGCTCCATTTCGACGCCCATCAGCAGGCCGCCATTCGATCCACCGATGATGCCCAGGTGTTCGGGCGACGTAATCTTCCGCGCGACGAGATCCTGGCCGACGGCGGCGAAATCGTCATAGATGCGCTGGCGATGCACGTTGAGGCCGGCTTCATGCCAGGCAGGGCCAAACTCGCCACCCCCGCGGATGTTCGCAAGGACGAAGACGCCGCCGTGCTCCAGCCAAAGCTTGCCGTCATACGCGGAATATGAGGGCGTCATCGAGACTTCGAAGCCGCCATACGCATTCAGCAGGGTGGGGTTGGAGCCGTCCAGCTTCATTGACTTCGAATGGACGACGAAGTACGGGACCTTGGTGCCGTCCTTGGAGGTGGCCTCGTACTGATCGACGGTGTCGTTCTTCGTGTCGAAGAGCGCCGGCTGGCTCTTGGCCAGTTGCAGATGTGCGGTGGTGGCATCGCCCAGCAGAACCGAGGGCGGGGTAAGGGATCCGGTGATGTGCAGGAAGAATTTGCTGTCGGTGTTGCTCGTCGACGCGATGTCCACGGTGCTGTTCTCCGGCACGGGAAGGCGCTCACGCGTCCATCCGGAAACAGCGGGCGTGTAGACGTAGGCCCGTCCCTGGACGTGCTCGAGCGTGGTGACGATGAGGCGGTCGCGGGTGGTGGCGGCCTCCTGCAAGAATTCCTGCGCGGAAGGCTCGAAGATGGGTGCGGGGTGCAGGTGAGCAGGATCCCTGAGGACATCGGCGAGGCGCAGCGCGAGCAGAGATCCTTGCCGAAGTGGTTTGGCATCGGGAGCCGGGGTCCAGTCTTCCCGAAGTTCCACCAGCAGATGGCCGGCGAGGACGTCGGTGACTTGCGCTTTTGCGGGAAGAGGAAGGCGCTCGATCCCGCGCGGTGTGCGAATGGAAGTCTGCGACTCGAAGAAGGTGAGGTTGCGGACAAACAGCTTGACCACATCACCCTGAGCGTCGTGCAAGACGCGCGCCCCGGCGTCTTCGTCCGTGGCCGCCCCGCGGAACACCTCCGTGGCGCTGTCGAGCGGGGTGCCGCGCTTCCATTGTTTGACGATGAAGGGGTAGCCGGAGGTGGTCATGGTGCCCGGACCCCAATCGCGTTCAACGAGCAGCGTGTCGCGGTCGAGCCAGCTGGCGTTCTGCTTGCCATGCGGTAGAACGAGGCCGCCGGGAACGAACTGACCGATCTGAAGATCGAATTCGCGAAGCGTGGTGGCGTCTTCGCCGCCGGCCGAGAGATTGACGAAGCAGAGCCGATCACCGGGGTAGAGGCAGTCCAGGCCATGATTGACCCAGCCCACCTTTTCAGTTGCGCCCAGGGCGTCGAAATGGAGCACGTTCTGCCAATGCGGATTAGCCGTCTGGTAGTCATCGACGGTCGTGCGACGGAGCAGGCCACGAGGGTTTTTCGCGTCGCGCCAGTTGTTGTAGATCATGCCGCCGCGCAGCTCTGGCAAAGGGAGACGGTTGGGATCTTCGGCAACTTTGAGCGCGGCGGCGAAGTCAGGCGCGAAGTGGGGGTCTTTCTCGAGCACCGCAGCGGTTCGCGCGTTCTCGGCTTTGACCCAGTTCATAGAGCGGTTGCCGGAGACGTCTTCGAGCCAGGTGTACTTGTCGGCAGTGTCCGCGGCTGGCGGCGTTTGTGACGGAAGCGCGGGAGCGCTCAGCATGAGAGCGGCTGCGAAGAGGGTGAAAGAGGCTGGTCGCATCGGGGTCGCTTTCTCTGGTGGTGACGGTGGAACCGGAGCTCTAGAGGAGATAGCCGAGGTGGCGCTCGTCCATCTCAGAGAGGAACTGCGCGTGATCGGTGTACTGAATTGCCTGCATGCCAGCGTAGATCGCGGCTGCAATGTTTTCCCGCTTATCGTCGACAAACAGGATGTGCTCGGGCGCGGTCTCGAGACCCTCGGCTGCGTGCTTGTAGATGGCGGATTCGGGCTTGGCGAGCTTGAGGGTGTGTGACCAGGTGCAGTGATCAAAGGCCGAAAGCCAGGCCCATTTGCGCTGAACGCCGGCCTGCATGCTGTCGCCTAGATTTGAAAGGATGCCGGTGCGGAGGCCACGTTGCTGGAGCAAGCGTGCCCAGGCGACCATGGGTTCGTTGAGGTCGGTCCAAAGGTCTGTGTCGGCATCGATGAGACCGTGGATGGTCGTATCCGCGAACGGATCGACACCAGAGGTGGTGGCGACCTGCTGGAAGTAGTCCGGACCGGTAAACGTGCCACGATCGTAATCGTGGCGATGGAGCCAGTACGCGTGGTGCAGGTCGGTTTCGGAGAGGTTGGTGAGCTGTTGGAGGAGCTCCCAGGCTGCCGGGTTCGGTGGGCCGGAGAGCACCATGCCGAAATCGAACAAAACTGCCTGAATGTCGGGCGAAGTCGAAGTCCTTCTCATGCTGTCAACTCCGATTGTACGGGGACAGGTGCGTTTCGCGGCTAGGATATGCGGGTGAGGTTTTCACGGCGGACAAGGTGGGATCTGCGGGAAAGTGCATTTGCGGCAGCGGTGCGCGAAGCGCGGACGAGCGGTCGGGTGCTGCTCGACCTGACGGTCTCAAATCCAACCGTGTGTGGCTTTCAATACAACGCGGACGCGCTGCTCCGGCCGCTGGCGGATGCTGAGGCACTGCGGTATGAAGCCGATCCGTTGGGGATGCGCTCGGCGCGGAAGGCCGTCGCCGCTTACTACGCGTCGCACGGGGCGGAGGTGGCGATCGACGACCTTCTGCTGACGACCAGCACGAGCGAAGGATACGCGTTTCTGTTTCGGCTGCTGTGCGACGCCGGCGATGAGGTGCTGATCGCTCGACCAAGCTACCCGCTTTTTGATTTCCTGGCAGACCTTGAGGATGTGCGGCTCCGCAGCTACCCGCTGTTTTACGACCATGGTTGGTGGATCGACTTCGCAGAAATGGAACGATTGATTGGTCCGCGCACAAGGGCCATCGTTGTGGTCCATCCCAACAACCCGACCGGACACGCGACCGGGGAGACGGAACGTGAGCGGCTTTACGATCTGTGCGCCCGGCACGGACTGGCGCTCATCGTGGACGAGGTGTTTCTCGACTACCCGCTGCGCGAGGACGCCGATCTGCGGAGTTTCGCGGTCGGGCAAGCGCCGGTGCTGACGTGCGTCTTGAGCGGCATCAGCAAAGTTGGGGCGCTGCCACAGATGAAGGTTGGGTGGGTCGCAGTCAGCGGGCCTGAGCCGGAGCGGCGGGAAGCTATGGGCCGACTGGAAGTCATCGCGGACACGTTTCTTTCACTGAACGCGCCTGTGCAGCGGGCGCTGCCGGCGTGGCTCGCGGGAAGGCAGGGGATGCAAACGCAGATTCGGGAAAGGACGCAAGGCAATTTAGCCAGGTTGCGACACTCGGGAGTTTCGGTGCTTGAGGCGGATGGTGGATGGAGCGCGGTGTTGCGCCTGCCGCAGCGGCGGGAGGACATGGGCCTGGCGACACAGCTGCTCAGTCGCGATGTGATTGTGCAGGATGGAGAACTCTACGGCTTCGCCGAGACAGGGCGCGTGGTCGTGAGTTTGCTGACGGTGCAGGAGACATTTGCGGCTGGGGTGGAGCGAGTGGCGGAGTTTGCTCGGACGTAGGTAGCCTCACACGCTACCCGGACGAGACCGATCACAGATGTTTCAGGAAGGGGTTGCTGGCGCGCTCGCGCCCAATCGTCGTTTCAGCGCCGTGGCCGGGAACGACCAGCGTGTTCTCCGGCAGTGGAAGCAGGCGGTTGTGAATGGACCGGAGCAGCTTTGCGGTGTTCCCGCCGGGCAGGTCCGTGCGTCCCACCGATCCGGCAAAGAGTGTGTCCCCTGCGAGCAGGAGGCTGTGTGCGGGCAAATGGAGACAGAGACTGCCTTCTGTGTGGCCGGGCGTGTGGAGCACGTCGGCGACCAGGCCGGTGATCGCAACGGCGCCGTTGTCTTCGAGGCTGGCGTCCGGTTCAGGAACGTCAGGCGTGGCGATGCCGATCCAGCCGGCCTGCACATCCATCTCGCGAACAAGCGGCAGATCGTGCTGGTTGTAAAGCACAGGCGCACCGGTGATGGACTTCATCTGCTGCGCCGCGGCAATGTGGTCGATATGGCCATGTGTGATGACGATCTGCTTGACCACGAGGTGGTGTCGCGCAAGCAGGGCAAGGATCCGAGCGATGTCGCCGCCGGGGTCAACGACGATCGCCTCGTGCGAGGTCTCATCGCCAAGGATGGTGCAATTGCACTGAAGGGGGCCGACGGGGAAGGTTTCTCGGATCACGGCGCTTCTTTCTAGGCCAAACAAAAGCGCGGGCCAAGGAGGCTCGCGCTTTGAACAGAACCACTCGAAACGAGCCTACTTTTTCGCCGGCGTCTTCTGGGTAGAGCTGTGCGTTGCTGTTCCGGAGAGCACGGACCGGTCTGCAGCGTTGCGTGACAGAAGGATGGTGAGCGAAATGGAAAGCAGCATAAAGATCACAGCCGACCAGCTGGTGAGGCGTGTGAGGAGGTTCGCGGCACCGCGCGGTCCAAAGGCGGTCTGTGAGCCCTGGCCGCCAAACGCTCCGGCAAGATCGGCCGACTTGCCCTGCTGCAGCAGGACAACGCCGATCATGAACAAGCAGACGATGATATGAATCGGAACAAGAACATAGATCATGCGAGGCGTGCCTTCTGTGCGGGCTCAAGATGTTTGGATTGGTGCGGAGGAGGGGACTTGAACCCCTATGCCTTGCGGCGCTAGCACCTCAAGCTAGTGCGTCTGCCAATTTCGCCACCTCCGCGAGTGACCGGCGAAGCGACGCCAGCAGCGGGGACAATCCGAAGTGAAGTATACCATCGCCATTCGCTCCTCCCGCATGGTCCCGGACGCGCCGTGCGTTATGGTTTCAGGTACGGAAGCGATGCTGGAGTTCGGTATGAAACTGGGTTGGATAATGGTGATGGGAGTTGCCGCGTCGGGCATGGCGGCGGCTCAGAAGAGTGCATCCGTTGCTCCTGCTGCGGCGGGAACGCACAAGTGGGCGCTGGTGCTGCACGGAGGCGCTGGTGTGATCGAGCGCAGATCCATGAAGCCGGAAACGGAGAAGCAGTACCGCGCCGGCCTGGAGGCAGCCTTGCGTGCAGCGGCAGCCGTACTGGACAAGGGCGGCAGCTCGGTCGACGCGGTTGAGGCGGGCATTCGACTGCTCGAGGACAATCCGTTGTTCAACGCGGGCAAGGGCGCGGTCTTCACAGCGGACGGCAAGAATGAGCTCGATGCAGCCATCATGAATGGCGCGACACTCGAGGCCGGCGCCGTCGCGGGGGTGACGCGAACGCGCAACCCCATCTCGCTGGCTCGTGCGGTGATGGAGAAGAGCGGTCACGTGATGCTGATCGGCGGTGGCGCGGATGCATTTGGAGCGTCGGTCGGCCTCAAGCAGGAGCCGCCCAGCTACTTCTTCACGGAGCGTCGGTGGCAGAGCCTGGTGGAGCAACTCAAGAAGGAGGGCAAGCCCATTCCGCCGCGGCCCGAGGGCGTCCCGCCGCCGCCAGCTGAGCCCGTCGCCGAAATCGAAACGCCGGAAACACACAAGTACGGCACGGTCGGCATCGTGGCGCTCGACCGGCAAGGAAACCTGGCTGCGGGGACTTCAACCGGTGGCGTGCAGGGCAAACGATGGAACCGCGTGGGTGACACGCCGATCCTTGGCGCTGGAACGTACGCCTCCAATCAGTCCTGCGCCGTCTCGGCCACGGGCACGGGCGAGTTCTTCATCCGGCTCACGGTTGCGCGCACCATCTGCGCCCTGGTTCAGTACAAGGGCATGAAGCTGCAGGCTGCGGCCGACGAGGTCGTCCAGCATCAACTGCCGGCAATCAAGGGCGATGGTGGGGTAATCGCCATTGCACCAGACGGCGAGATGGCCTGGAGCTTCAACACGCCGGGTATGTTTCGCGCCAGGCTGGTCGAAGGTGGTGACCTGCAGATAGGGATCTACCGCGACGAGCCCTGATTCCAAGTGCCGTCCGGCGGATGCCTCTGCAAGTGTTCCCTCGCAGCAGATCCGCTCAGAAGTGCTCGGTGAGCGTGGCGAAGCTGGGTAACTCCAGCAGCGTCTGCCCGGGTGGGGCGGCGTCAACTGTCTCGTGCTCCAGCACCCACGTGAAGTCGTGCGGAATAAAGACAGCATGAAGACCGGCCGCGAGCGCGGGATTTACGTCCGATCGGGGACTGTTGCCGATCATCCACGTGGTCGCCGGATCGCACGCATGATGCTCGGCCAGAGCGCGGTATGCTGCCTGGTTCTTCTCGTGCAGCACCTCGATCGCGGAAAAAATGGACGCCAGGCCGGAGCGCTCGAGCTTGTCACGCTGTTCTTCCGTGTTGCCCTTGGTGACCAGAAGCAGCCGGTGCCGCGTGCGCAGCTCCGCCAACGTTTCGGCGACTCTGGGCAGCAGTTCAATCTCCTGCTCAGCAATCGACTGGGCGAAGCTGACGATGCGCTGATGACGTTCCGGTGTCACAGGCGCGGCAGAAAGCTGCTCGAAGCAGTCGACCAGTGACTGCCGGAAACTCTGCAAGCCATACCCGCGCTCGGCGATGGTGCGGCGTTCGCAGACGTCCAGGTGCTCGCGCACCTCTTCAGGGGTATGCGTGCGGTGGTCAAGGTAGGAGATAAACGCGGCGATTGCGCGCTCAAAGTAGATGTTGTTCTCCCACAGCGTATCGTCCGCGTCGATCAGCAGATTCTGCCCGTGCCGGCGGTCCGGCGTGGCGACAGATGCACTCGTGCTTTGCTGCATGGTTTTCTGAGCTCCGTTGCGATCTTCTGATGATTCCACGCCAGTGCTAGACTTCGAGTCGATGCGGCTCGATGGCTGAGATGACAACCCATGATCTCATCGCCAGTGGGCTGGCGGTGGTCGTCTTTGCCGCCGTTCTGTACGTGCCGGGGTACCTTCTGGCCTATTGGACGGACCTATTCGGATTTCGCCTGAGTGGTTCTGGCGAGCGAACCGCGTGGTCTGTTGCCTTGTCTTTCGCAGCGGCGCCGATCGCCGGACACCTGCTTGGAAAGTATCTCGGCTTTGTCCAGTTGTGCTGGTCTTTCGAGCTGTTGCTGGCAGCGTTCGTTGTTCTGCAGCTGAGTCGTGTCTTCCGCCTCGGACCACCCAGACTTACCCTCAGAGCCCTTACGCTGTATGGCTTTGCCATTGCATGGACGGTCTTTGTGCTCTTTTCTCTTGTCGACGTGCCGCGCGACGGGAGACTGTATTTCAGCGTAGTCGAGTTCGATCAGAGTTACCGCGTCGCTTTCACGGACGCCGTCTTACGGACCGGCGTGCCGCCTGCAAATCCCCTGTTCTTTTCAGGGCATCAGGAGCCGATGCGCTACTACTACTTCTGGTATGTGGTGTGCGCGGCGGTGGCCAAGATCGCGCATGTTTCCGCCCGACAGGCATTTGTAGCAAGCAGCGTATGGGCGGGATTTGGCCTGGTCGCTTTGCTCGCGCTGTTTGTTCGGCACTTTTGCGGAGCTGGCCGATGGGTCCGCGGGCAGACACTCATCGCTGTGGGTCTGCTTGCGGTGACGGGCGCAGACCTCGTGCCGGCGATCGGCAGCCTGTTTGCACAACCCGCGCTCAATGGGGAGATGGAGTGGTGGTCGATCGACCAGTTCTACTCCTGGCAAGACTCGATTTTGTGGGTCCCTCACCATATGGCGGCGCTGCTTTGCTCGATTACGGCCTTTCTGCTGCTGTGGCGCACGCAGGAGGCGATGGTGCGCAGGCAGCGCGTCACGGCTGTCGCGCTCGCTGGAGTGGCTTTCGCCAGCGCCTTTGGCCTCTCCGTTTATGTTGCGGTGGGCTTTGTGTTGCTCATGCTGGGATGGCTTGCGCTGCTTGCCCGGAGGTGGCGACGTCATCAGCAGCTTTGCTACCGCATGGTGTGTGCGGGTCTGATCGGCACACTCCTGCTCGGGCCCTTTCTGCACGAAATGACGACCGGTCACTCGACCACCGGAGACGGCGCGAGCGCGCATGCAGCGCACATGTTTTCCTTGAGCGTGCGGCGCATGATTGACCCGGAGCTGGTGACTTCGCTCGCTCCGATAGCCGCTTTGCACGAACGGCACCCGGTGATGCTCGACGTCACGGTGCGCATCCTGCTCTTGTTGCCTGGGCTGGGTCTCGAACTCGGCGTGTACGGGGCGGTCTACCTCTTTCTTCTGCTCGCCCGGCGCAGGTCAGGGTACGCCGGCGATCCTGCTCACGAGACATCCCTCTTCCTGGCCGGCTTTGGTTTGGTGATGGTGCTGTTCGTGCGTTCGTCCGTCATCAGCAACAACGACTTCGCCTATCGCGCATCTCTGTTGCCGCAGTTCTTCCTTCTTCTGCTTACGGCGGACCTGCTCACCTCTTGGTGGATCGGGAAGCAGCCGCCGCGCGTTGCGAAGACACCCTGGCGGCGCAGAACCGTGTACGGGCTTCTCGTTCTGGGGGTCATGGGTAGCATCTATCAGGCGGTCATGCTGCGGCTGTTCGTTCCTCTCGAGGAACGGCGGCCTCAGACCGGCTTCGCGCGACTGCCGGCCGAGGTGTACCAGGTCAGGCAGGCCACCGGAAGCATAAAGCGGACCACGCCTGAGAGTAGCGTTTTGGCGTTCAATCCAGTCGATCCGATGCCGACTGGCAGAGGGGATGTCGTGACGCCGTACACCTTCTTCGAACGGGCGATTTTGATGGACGCCGATCGGCAGCTGCTGAACGCCGAGCCTACGTGTGCAGCGGAGTTCGGCGGAGACGCGAGCGCCTGTCCAGCGATCGAAACCGCGACAGCCCGTCTCTACGCCAGGCCCGCATTGCGAGCGGGCGAGGCACGAGCATTTTGCAGTCGATTCGGTGTGCAGTATCTGCTGGCGACCGGCCTGGACCCGGTGTGGGCCGATCCGGAAAGCTGGGTGTCAACGCTTCCGGTCGTGGATGCGGAGCCGGATCTGCGCCTTGTCCGCTGCTCCCCTTGACTCGTGTCACAACGTTTATCTAACCCGTCGATCACCCAAATGTGGCACCTCCGCGGAGCCGATGAGGGAGACTTCGGGCAGGTGCGTGCGGTCTATCATCCGGCAGGGGCGGAGCCACATCGCTCCTCAGGAGAGTTCTCGGACGTGCTTGTCGGCGGGGAAGTTGCGGCCAATCCGCATGGGCAAAGAAGGCCGGAGATCGGCCGGCGCTTTGGCCCGTACGAGATCCTCGCGCGCCTGGGCGGCGGCGGCATGGGCGTGGTGTATCGCGCGTGGGACGAACGGCTGCACCGCGAGGTCGCGCTTAAGATTCTGCGGGACACTTCCCAGCCGCCGAGTGTGCGGCAGCGATTTCTGATCGAAGCGCGAGCGGCGTCGGCACTCAATCACCCACACATCTGCACCATCTTCGACATGGGCCAGCAGGATGGGGACCCATACCTCGTGATGGAGCTGATCGAAGGCATGACGCTGAAGGAGCGGATCAGCCTGGGCGCTCCGCCCGTCGAGGATCTGGTGCGGTATGCGATTGAGACGGCGGACGCACTTGCCGCGGCGCACGCGAAGCATATCGTGCATCGCGACATTAAGCCCGAAAACATTTTTCTTCAGCGCCAGCCGGGCGCAGCACACCAGGTCAAAGTTCTGGACTTCGGTCTGGCCAAGATGCGCGACGAGGGCAGCGGAACGCGGATGGCGCGGGCGCTCGACATCACGGGCGTTGGCCTGACGGTCGGAACGCTGGCCTACATGTCTCCCGAGCAGGCGCGTGGTGAGCCGCTGGACGCGCGGTCAGACCTGTTCTCGCTCGGCGTGGTGATGTACGAGATGGCCACGCGACGTGTGCCGTTCCGCGGGGGGAACAGCGCTGTCATGCTGGTGGAGCTGCTGCGTCACGACCCGGAGCCGATCCGTAACTGGAACGAGGGCCTACCGCGCACGCTCGAAAAGCTGATCATGCGGCTGCTCGCGAAAGACCGGGCCTCTCGCTACCAGACGGCGGTGGAGGTGCGTGAAGCCCTGCGCAAGCTTGACCTGAAAAGCAGCGGCGGCTGGTTACGCCGGCCGAAGCAAACGGTTGTGCCCCTGGTGCAGGCACCGGACCCGGTAGCGCGCAAGCCTCACGCGCCGCCGCAGGCACGACCTCCGGAGGAGACAAGAGCTCCTGGCGAGCCGACCGCCGCTCAGCCGACCAGGCCCGGGAGCGAGGTTGGCCATCTTGCGGGGGAGTCGGCGACCGCTCCGCCTTCCGATCCGGACCTGCAAACGGGCAACATTCGTGGCGCGAGCTCGGCAGCCCAACCTGCGCGGGCCGAGGCGATACTCGCCGCGGCATGGATCCCGCCCCTGCGCGACCAGGCGATCCGGGAAAGCGGATCGCGAGCCATAGCGGTTCGACCTTCGAGCCAACAGGTCGCGCGAGCAAACGAGCTTTCCGTCGATGCCGGACATCAAAACGAGACGCGGGGCTTGACGGAGAGCGGGAAGGCAAAAGAGTCGGGCGCTCCAGCAGAAGTGCCCCCGGCGTCGAACGGAGAGACACCCCCGGGTGCGGTCGTCAGCGAACCCCGCTCCAGGTCGGGTGCAGCTGGGGTGAGCACGGTCAAGCCGGGAACACTGGCCGCACGTTCTCCCCTTTGGCGTCGTTTGCTGGTAGGCTCGCTGGCCGTCGCTGTCCTCACCTTGACCGGTGTCTTGCTGCGCCGGAGCGGGTTTCATCCGGGAAGCGCGATCGTTGTCGGCCAGGTTCCCGTGCTGCTGACGCCGGCGCAAAACCGGACTGGCGACCCATCGCTTGATGGCGTCGCGGAAGCCGCAATGGAGCTCGAGCTGGAAGCGTCGGAAGTGCCTCACCTGCTCGGCCTCCATGCCTTCGCTGCCGCTCGCGAACAGATCCGGCAGGGGGACCACGTACCCTCGGAGACCGTCACCGCGCGGCGTGTGGCGGAAGCGCTCGGGGCGCGGACCTATCTGTATGGCGAATTGCGGCGTGCCGGATCGGGCTACGTCTTCTCCGCGCAGTTGCTCGACACACGTTCAAACGACCGCAGATCAAGTGCTGACGCAAGTGCAGTCTCGCGCGAAGCCATTCCCGCGGCGGTGCACGAAGCCGTGCTGCAGTTGCGGCGCAGCATGGGCGAGAGCAGGGAAGAGCGTTGGGGGAGTGATCGGTCCCTCTCGTCCGGTGGCAGCGCCGATCTCGGCGCACTTCGAGCCTTCGCTGAAGCCCAACAGGCGTCGTGGGCTGGTCGCGAGACCGAAGAGATCATCCGGCTTGAAGAAGCGACCCGGCGCGACCCCATGTTCGCCCGCGCGCAGCTGCAGTTGGCGTGGCGCTATGCCGATCGCGGAAGTGAGCCGGAAGCCGCCGACCGATCGCGACTCGCGGTACGGGCTGCGAGCAAGTCTGCAGAACCGACGCGGCTGCTGGCCGCTTCCACGGACGCACTGCTGCGGCTGGGGGACCCGGAGCAGGCGTTTGAACAATTGCGGCGGTATAGCGAGATTGCCCCGGAAAGTCCGGCCGGAACGGCTTCGGTCGCACGAGTGCGGCGGGTGGAGTGGCGCACCACGGAGGAGCTTCTGGCGGCGCAGCAGGCCGTTTCGCGGGATCCCTACAATCGATCCGCTCAACGCGAGCTGGCGCTGGCGTACATCGCCCTGGATCGGCCGAAGGACGCAATCCAGGCGATCACGGAGGCGCAGCGCCTGGGCGTTGTTCCTGACCCTGCCCCGCTTCTGCTGGCGCGTGTTCTCCAGGCAGACGCAGCACCCTACGGGCCGTCACCTGCGACCGCACCGGAGGCGGCGGACCAGACCGGTACAGGCGAGGCCGATACGGAACAGACCGAGGCATTGCTTTTGGACAATGCGGGTCGTTTCGTAGACGGGACCAGCCTGTGGAGACAGATGGCGGCTGCGGCCGGAAAGGGCTCTTCACGGGCGGCCACGCTGCTGGGTGCGGCGGCTCTCAACCGTGCTCTCGCCGGGCAATGCTCCGCTGCGCGCGAGCTTCTCGCAGGCATTCAACCGGGGGCCGCAGGCGAGGACGCCACCTTTCGTGCGTCGCTGGCCGGCGCCTTGTGCGGCGAAACCATCCGGGCTTCCGACGAGGTTGCGCGCCTCAAGGCAGCGGGTGCTCGACACGGTTCCGAAACAGAATGGCGTCGAGCAATGCTTGAAGCAGCGACAGCTCTGGCGCAAAAGGACGGTGCGCGCGCCGAAGCCGTGCTGCGTGGAGTTCAGCACCGGGACGAGTCGCCCATCACGATCTATCTGCGAGCGCTCGCGCATCTGGCGGAGGGCAATCCCGCGATGGCGTCGACGGATCTCGAGGCAGTTGTGGCGCGGCGCGGGTGTGCCCTGCTAACCGGCACGGACGTATACCCGGTCGCACTTGCCAGTCTGGCCGAGATCGATACGGAAAGGGGAGATGGGGAGCGTGCTTCAGAGCTGCGGAATAAGCTGAGTCAGATAGGCTGGCCCGCTCGGACGCGCTGATCGCGCCGCGGAACGCCAGGCAGGTCTGCTACCTTGGAACGCCTGAGGTCCCCGATGCGTTTCTCGATGCGTTCCCGTGTGCTCTCCCTGCTCACTTGTGTCGTGCTGTTGCCACTTGCATCGCGTGCTCAGACGGTGCCGGATCAGCCCGCGCTCTACCTCGGCACGGCGTGGTATCCGGAGCAGTGGCCGGAGTCGCGGTGGGACGCCGACCTGAGCCTGATGGAGGGGGCGCATGTCCGCTTTGTGCGCATCACGGAGTTTGCCTGGAGCCGGCTTGAACCGGTCGAGGGGCACTACGACCTCCACTGGGTGGAGCACGCGGTTCGGGCAGCGGAGCGTCATCACATCGCAGTCGTGTTGGGGACGCCGGGCGCAGCTCCACCCGCGTGGCTGACGCAGAAGTACCCGGAGACGCTGCGGACGGAGCGCGACGGACGGAAGGACCAGCATGGCAATCGCGAGCAGTTCAACTTCACCAGCGCGAAGTACCGGGAGCTGCTGCGCGGAGTGACGGAGCGGATGGCGGAACGCTTCGGGCACGATCCGAATGTGATCGGCTGGCAGATCGATAACGAGATTGGATCGGAGTCATTCGACGACGGAACCAAGGCGCAGTTCCAGCAATGGCTGAAGGTGCACTATGGCACGCTCGACAATCTGAACCAGCGGTGGACGACCGCGTATTGGAGCGAGAGCTACACAGACTGGTCGCAGGTGCCAATCCAGGAAGAGTACGGCAACCCGGGTCTGTTGCTGAGCTGGAAGCGGTTTGTCAGCGACACGTGGCGATCGTACTGCCGCATGCACATTGACGCGATCCGGGCGCACGCGGACAAGCGGCAGTGGATTACGACCAACATGATGGGATGGTTCGACGCGTACGACCACTACACGGTGTCGCAGGATCTCGACCTCGCGTCCTGGGACGATTACGTCGGCACGGGGCACCTCGACCCGGTACGCAACGGCGCAACGCACGACCTGACGCGTGGCTTTCTGCGTAAGAACTTCTGGGTGATGGAGACGCAGCCGGGATCGGTGAACTGGTCGAAGGACAACAATGCGCTGGACAAAGGCGAGGTGCGGGCGATGGCGTGGCACGATGTCGGCCACGGCGCGGACGCGGTGAGCTACTGGCAGTGGCGCAGCGCGCTCAACGGGCAGGAGGAGTATCACGGCACCTTAGTGGGTGCTGATGGAACGCCGGTGCCGCTGTATCCGGAGGTGCAGCAGATCGGGGCGGAGTTCGCAAAGGCGGGACCGGTGCTGGCGGGAACGACAGTTCGGTCGGAGGTGGCGATCCTGCACAGCTATGAGAGCCGGTGGGCGGTGAACTGGCAGCGGCATAACCAGGCGTTTGACCCGATCGAGAATCTGCTGAGCTACTACGGTCCGCTGCGGGCGCTGGTGCACTCGGTTGACATCGTTCCACCAGCGGCGCCGCTGGCGCAGTACAAGCTGGTGGTTGCGCCGGCGCTGAACCTGCTGACTCCCGCGGAGACAGAGAACCTGCGCAAATATGTGGAAGCAGGCGGACACCTCGTGCTGGGGCAACGCTCGGGGATGAAGGACGAGGACAATGGGCTCGATCCGCATCGGCAGCCAGGACCACTGGCGGATCTGCTCGGGGGTCGGGTGGAACAGTGGTATGCGCTCGATAAGCCGGTGCCATACAGCGGTAAGTGGGGTTCGGGCGAAGGGACGATCTGGGCGGAGCAGCTGAGCGCGAAGCCTGGAACGGACGTGCTGATGCGCTACGGCAAGAGCAACGGCTGGCTGGACGGACAGCCAGCGGCGATAACGCGGCAGGTGGGGAAGGGCCGCATGACCTACATCGGCGCGTGGATGGACGCAACGGGGATGGCGAAGGCCGCGGAGTGGATGGTCAAGGACGTGGGCATCGTCGCGCCATTCCCACATCTGCCTGAAGGCGTTGATCTGTATGTCCGCAGCAACGGCACAAAGACGGTCTATATCCTGATCAACTTCGGCAAGGGGGACGCGACCGTCTCGCTTCCGAAGAGCATGCATGATGTTCTGGCGGGCAAGGACGTGTCGAGCGTCGCGCTAGCGCGATACGGGGTCAGCGTGCTGCAGCAATGAGCCGGCGGCCCCATTTTGAGCCGGAGCTCAGCGGCTGGCCAGCGCCGGCAGCGTGGCTTCGGCGAAGGTGAGGTTTTCGGCGGGGCTGCCAGTGCGCTCTTTCCAGGTGAGGAAGAGCTTGCCGTAGCTGTCGGTGAGGCAGGTGCGGGTGTCGACGGCGAGCTCGACCAGCATGCGGTCGATCCAGTCCGTGGGCCCTTCGAGCTCGGCCCATGTGCCGATTGGAGTCTCGTCGACGACGAGATGTGCATGTGCCGTGGCGAGAGGAAAACTCCATTCGGTGCGGAACTTCTCGTAGATGAAGGCTGCAGTGTAGCCGAGATGCGCGAACACAGTGGCGAGCGCCTCGCAGTCGCCGACGGTGGATTCGGTTTCGATGCGGGTCTTGTAGTGGGAGTCGTCGGCGTTGTCGGGAGTCCGCTTGTGGGTGAGGGTGCAGCGATCACCGTAGGAGCGGAGGCGGAGGAGCTGGTGGCGCGCGCGAAGCTGGCGATCGGGCGTGTCATACAGCGTGTTGTGTTCGAAGGTTCGAGGCGTTTCAAGGGTGAAGCCGAGATGGGGGAGATGTTGCTGGAGCTCTGCGGGGTCGGAGACGGGAAACTTCAACTCGATCTCGGCGCTTTGCATGGGTGCGAGTATACGGGCGCGCGGGCTGTGCAACAGTAGGATCAAATGATGGCCGAGCGTGAAACAGAGCAGTTGCTGCCGGATGAACGCGGCATCGCGCGTGCGGCAGAGCTGCTGCGCAGAGGCGGGACGGTGGCGCTGCCGACCGAGACGGTCTATGGTCTGGGGGCGAATGCGCTCGATCCGGTCGCGGTCGCGAAGATCTTTCGGGCGAAGGAGCGACCGGACTGGGACCCGCTGATCGTGCATGTATCGGACCGGGTGATGCCCGATCGGGTTGCGATGCTGGCGGGCGACGCTGGTCAGCGAGCGCAGCGGTTGATGGAGGCGTTCTGGCCGGGGCCGCTGACGTTGCTGCTGCCGCGAACAGCGGCTGTTCCAGATGCGGTGACAGCTGGGCGGGCGCTAGTTGGCGTTCGGATGCCGGCGCATGCGGTGGCGTTGGCGGTGATTGCTGGTGCGGGTGTTCCGGTGGCGGCTCCGAGTGCGAACCGGTTTGGGCGAACGAGCCCGACGACGGCGGCGCATGTGCTTGAGGACCTCCAAGGGCGGATCGACGCGGTGCTTGATGGCGGACCGACAACGGTGGGCGTTGAGTCGACGGTGCTCGACGTGAGCGTTTCGCCGATGGTGATCTATCGTCCGGGCGCGGTGACGGCGGAGCGGATTGAGCGGGTTGCTGGACCGGTTCGGATGTATGTTGCGGAGGCGGACCGGGCGGCTCCGGAGAGCTTGCCTGCTCCGGGTGTTGGTCTGCGGCATTATGCGCCGCAGGCTCGGCTGGTGCTGGTTCGGGATGAGGCGGAAATGCGGGCCGTGGTCGCGTCTCTCGGTGCTGCGGAGCGGGTTGGTGTGATGCTGCCTTTCGAGTGGGTGATGGATGGAACTGTGGAGGTGTTCCGCTGGGCTGACTGGGCGGACGCGGAAGGGCTGGCGCGGCGCGTGTTTGCGGGGTTACGCGAGCTCGATGCGAGAGGCGTAGCAGTGATCGTGTGTCCGGTTCCGGAGATGGGCGGTGTTGGCGAGGCGCTGCGGGATCGGCTGGGCAAGGCGGCTCGGCGGAGCTGAGCTGCATGACGGCGCTCTGCCAGCCACGGTGGAGAAGCAGGTTCCCTTCGGGAATGACAACCAAAAAGGCAAGAGCAGAAGTTAAGGGCTGAGCGAGGCGGCGAAGCTGTCGAGGGAGAGATTGCGGAGGAGGTTACGGCGGAGGCCGGACCAGACCTGGTCGAGACCGTGGGAGGCGCGCTCGATCCAGGCGAAGGTGGTGAGTTGGGCGAGGCGGTCGAGCTCGGGGCGGAGGTCGACGTTGCGGAGGAGTTCTGGGGTTCCGGCTTCGAGGAGGAGGAGGTCTTCGAGGAGGAGGGTGAGAGCGCGGAGGAGAGCGGTGGTCTTCTCCTGGCCTTCGGCTCCGGCTCGATACGTCTCGGTCATGCGGAAGAGGGTGGAGTGATCGGGGTCGAGGAGGGCGGTGCGGAGGAGGATGAGGG